>PWYM01000268.1 GCA_003567855.1 Gammaproteobacteria bacterium
CGTGCGTCGACGACGCGCTGGCCTGGGCGCGGGCGCGCGGCGCTGCCGGCGTCGAGCCCGTGCTGCCCGTGCGCCACCGTGACGCCGACGGCGAGCGCATCCTGCTGCCGGGCGATCCGCTCTACCCTGAACGGCCGGAGGGACTGCCGGATGAGTGAGTCCAGTGCAAACCAGGCGTTGATCCCGGGTGAGCTTCGCGAGATCGCGCCGGCGGTCAAACGGCTGATCGCGCCGAACGGGGGCCCGATGACCGGGCCGGGCACCAACACCTATCTGTTCGGCGAACACGAGCTCGCGGTGCTGGACCCCGGGCCGGCCGATCACGACCACCTCGCGCGTATCGAGGCTGCGTGCGCGGGCCGCTGCCGCTGGATCCTGACCACGCATACGCATCCCGACCATTCGCCCGGGGCAGCGCCGCTGGCGCGTGCGACCGGCGCGACGCTGATCGGCCTCGCAGCGCCGCGGCACGGCCCGCAGGACCGCACGTTCCGGCCCGACGTCGAACCCGCCGACGGCTGGCGGCTGGCCACCGGCGAGTTCACGCTCCGCGCAGTGCACACCCCCGGACATGCTTCGAACCACGTGTGCTGGCTGCTCGAGGGCCAGCGGATGCTGTTCACCGGCGATCACGTGATGGGCGGGTCGACGGTCGTCATCGGGCCGCCGGACGGCAACATGAACGCCTATCTCGCGTCGCTCGAGCGCCTGAAAACGCTGGGACTGGCCGCGCTCGCGCCGGGCCACGGCCCGGTGCTCGACGCCCCCGATGACGTCGTCGACGCGCTCGTGCATCATCGTCTCGGGCGCGAGGCGAAGGTCGTCGCCGCGATCGACGCGCATCCCGGTGCGACCCGCGACACCCTGCTGCCGGTGGTCTACGCCGACACGCCGGCGCACCTGCATGCGCTCGCCGCGCAGTCGCTGCAGGCGCACCTGGACCGGCTGGTCGAGAACGGACGTGCGCGGGCAGAAGACGGGCGTTACACGCTCGCACGCGGCTGAACTCAAGCCGCATTGCCCGCAGGGAGGCGCGGGCACCCGCCATCGAAGGAGACCCCACACACTTCCCGATGGAGCTTCGATCCCATGCGACATCACTTCGCTCCGGCAATTTTCGCCCTGGTTTTTCTTGCGGCCTGCGACACCACCCCTGAGGATCGGGCTCGAGCCTCTGGTGCAGACGATGCGCCATCGCCGGTGCTCGTCGAGGACGCCACCGCCGCGATCACCGGTCGGCTTTTCCTGAGCGCCGAAGGGGAAGTGCTCGAACGGGGCGTGGTCGTCCTGGCGGGCGATCGGGTGGCCTGTGCCGGGGCGCCCGACGACTGCCGGTGGCCAGACGGGACGCCGGCGCACGACTTCCCCGTGCACACCATCCTCCCCGGGCTGATCGACCTCCACGTGCACGCCCGATCCCACTACGCCGGGGCCTTCCTGCCGGCCGGCGTCACCACGATCCGAGATGCGAACAACACGCTCGCCACGGTCGAGGCGCTTCGCGGCGCCGAGGGCGCCCCGCGGGTGCTCGCGAGCGGCCCCCTGCTGGACGGCCCCGATGCATTCTTCGCACAGATTCCCGGCACCGCGCCGGGGCACCCGGACGAGGATCCCATCGAAGAGATCATGCCGATCGTAGTCGCCACCCCTGATGAAGCCACGTCGGCCGTACAGGCGCTCGCCGAAGCCGGGGTCGACCTGGTGAAGCTGTACGAACAGCTGCCACCGGAGGTCTTCGTGGCTGCGGTGGATGCGGCCCGGGCGCAGGCGCTGCCCGTGGCGACGGATCTCGGGATGGCCTTTACCCGGGGACTGAGCGGCGCCCAGGTTGACATCGTCGAGGCCGCCGAGGCCGGCGTGACCACGATCGAGCACCTGAGCGGGCTGGCGCTCGCCTATCGGAATCGCGGCGGTGATCCCTCCGCCGAGGAGGTCGATCAGGCGATCATCGATGCGATCGCCGAGGCACTGCTCGACTCCGGCGTGGCCTTCGTGCCCACGGTGGCGACCGCGCTGCGCATCGAGGACGATGCCGTTTTCCCGGTGGAAGGACTTCCGGGGATAGAGGGCATGGCGCCCGTGTTCGAAGGGCAGTGGGCGATGACCCGCACCGCGGCGGCGCGCCAGCGCGCGGCCGCGGAGGCCGACGGCCGCCTGGTGCGCGCGCTGCTCCCGCGCCTGCACGCCGGGGGTGCCGCCATCGGTGCAGGTTCCGACCTTCCGGCAGCGCCCGGGATGTACCCCGGGTGGGCGCTCCACCTTGAACTCGAGGCGCTTGTGCACCTGGGGATGACCCCGGCGGAAGCGCTCAGGGCCGCCACCGCGGTCGCGGCCGAACTGGCCGGGCGGGACGACCTCGGCGTGCTCTCGGCCGGCGCCCGGGCGGATCTGGTCATCGTGGCCGGGGACCCGACGCGCGAGATCACCGACACGCGCCGGATCGAGGCCGTGTGGTTCGACGGCGAGCGCGTGACGCTGGACCGTGCGTGGGCGAGTGTGATCGAGGCCCTGGAGGCGGCAATGGCCGCCTTCGAAGGGTGACGGCGCGACACCCGGGCGCTGCCCGCGCCTGAAGCTCAGCCGCCGGTGCCAGGCAGCGGATGGCGCGCGATCACGTACTCGTCGACCGGCACGCCGCCGATCAGGTGTTCCTGGATGATGCGCTCGAGCACCTTCGGCGTGCAGTGGCGGTACCAGATGCCGTCGGGGTAGACGACGGCTACGGGTCCGTCGATGCACACCTGCAGGCAGTTCGCCTTGGTGCGGAACACGCCGCCCTGGCGCAGCAGCCCGAGCTGGATCAGGCGCTTCTTGAGGTACTTCCAGCTTTTCAGGCCCGCCTCCAGGTCGCAGCACTTGGGCTTGGTCTGGTCGGCGCACAGGAAGATGTGGCGGCGGATGCCGCGGATGTGCAGCTTCTCCACCGCCTGTTCGATCTCGCCGACCGGTTTGGGCGCCCGCGACACGGTCTGTTTCCCGTGCTCACCCATCGGTTTACCGCCGCACGTCAGACGACCTGGCAGACGTCGTCGAAGTCGAAACGCGGCAGGCGAGGGTGCAGCACCGACGGGTCGCCGTAGCCGAGGTTACACAGGAAGTTCGCCTTGAAGCGACCGTCGGGGAAGAACTCGCTGTTGACCGCATCGGCGTCGAAGCCCGACATCGGACCGCAGTCAAGACCCAGTGCACGCGCAGCGAGGATGAAATAGCCGCCCTGCAGCGTGCCGTTCCTGAAGCCGTGCTCGCTGCCGGTTTTCTCCTCGCCTTCCCACCAGCTTCGCGCCTCGTCGGCCATGTCGGGGAAGAGTTCATGCATGCGCGTGTAGAACAGCGAGTCGAACGCGATGATCGCGGTGACCGGCGCGGACATGGTCTTGTCCACGTTGCCCTGCATCAGGCACGGGCGCAGGCGCGCCTTGCCTTCATCGGTGCGTACGAACACCACGCGCATCGGGCAGCAGTTCGCGCTCGTCGGGCCCATTTTCACGAGGTCGTGCAGCTCGCGCAGCAGCGCGTCGGGCACCTCGCGGTCATGCCACTTGAAGTGGGTGCGCGCGTCGGTGAAAAGCTGCGCGAGTGCGCGGTCGTCGAGTTTGCCCATACAGGCCTCCCTGGCTTCCTTGCGGGTGTCCGCAAAGCATACCAGCCGCGCGTCGCGCTGTGCGCCGGCGGCGGGACGATGCACAATCGGAACCGAACCCATGCCGAGGAGGCGCTCCATGCGCGACGACCAGGCACGACGCATCCGCACCGAGCCCGACCCGTTCGAGGCCTTTCACATCTCGCAGGCCTTCCAGGTCGGCAATCTCATATACCTGTCGGGTCAGGCGGCGATAGACGCTGACGGCCAGATCGTCGGTGCCGGCGACTTCGACGCCCAGGCCGAGCAGACGCTGAAGAACATCAGCGCGGTACTCGAGGCCGCGGGGTCGTCGCTCGACAAGGTCTTCAAGGTGACGATCTTCCTGACGGACATGGGCCACTTTCCGAAGGTCATGGAGCTTCGCAAGCAGTGGTTCCGCCCGCCTTACCCGGCCGACACCATCGTCGAGGTCAGCGCGCTCGCGCTGCCCGAGCTGGTCATCGAGATCGGGGCGGTCGCACTGGCATCGGGGGAGCTCGTAGACGCCTGACGCGTCGGCCGCGTCACAGTCACAGTCACAGTCGCAGTTGGCAGGCGGCCATGGAAAAGGGGCCGACGCTCGCGCGACGGCCCCCGTGGTTTGCGCCCTCTCCGAGGCGAGGCCCGCAGCCGCGGGACTTACTTCTCGCCGGCGAGGTAGCGGTCCAGTTCGCGGTGGAAGTGACGCACGCGGGATTCCTGTTCACCCCACAGCGGGCCCCTGAAGCCACGCGAACGCACGCCTTTCTGGACCACCGGCAGCAGCTCGGAGTCCTGGTCGAGCACCAGCCCCAGTTGCGGGGCCTCACCCAGTGGCACGTGCTCGGTGTCGGGACGGTCCTCGCCGGTGAGATCGGCATCCTTGGGCAGCCCCATCCAGTCGGGTACACGGTAGTTCGGATCCTCCGATGGTCGGAACAGCGTGATCGTGTCGTAGAAGAAGCGTTCCGGGTCGTCCGGATGCGGCAGGAAGCGCATCAGGAACGCGCCTTCCGGATGCAGGCCGATCTGCACGTTCGGGAAGATGCCCGTCGCCCAGCTGTCGATGAGCTGGCCGTCGGTGAGCCGGTCGACGTCGAAGCCGGCCTCGGCGAGGCTCTGACGCTTGTGCTTCTGGATGAACGGGCGCACGTCGCGGGCGGTGCCGTCGAACGATGACGGGTCGGCGCCGGCGTCGCGGATCATCATCTGCAGCCCTTCGTCGACGGTTTCCTGGTCGCTGACGCGCGGGCTCTTGCGGAAGAACGGCACGATCATGCGCGACGCGCCGTTCGGGTAGAGATCGTACTGCGTGCCGAGGTCATCCATCACCGTTGCCGTCTGCGGGTGCACCGCGTGCAGGTGATAGGTCTCGTAGAACGCGTCGACGCCGGTCTTCCAGTTCGCCGCCCATTCGCTGCTGACATGGCGCACGACGTGCATCTTGTCGAGCTCGTAGGCTTCCAGATACTCTGGCGGCAGGCCGATGTATTCCTTCAGCGGCGGCGCGTTGCCGTCCATGTTGATCCAGATCAGCCCGGCGTAGGCTTCGCAGCGCACCGTGGTCAGGCGCGGGCGCGGGCAGAGCACCTCGGGGCGGAAGCTCTCCTCGTCGGTGATACCGTCGAGGCTGCCGTCGAGGTTGAAGCGCCACGAGTGGAACGAGCATGTGAACTTTGGCTGCGAGCCGCGCTCGTTGAGCACCACGCGGTTGCCGCGGTGGGGGCACACGTTGTAGTGCGCCTGCACCGTGCCTGCATCATCGAGGGTGATGATGAATGACTCGGCACCGACGTTGAACACGAAGAAATCGCCCGGTTCGTCCAGGTCCGAGCGGGGACCGGCGATCAGCCATACCCGCGGCCACAGGTGGGCCCACTCCTGTGCCATGAACTCGCGCGAGTAGTAGCGCGACGGGTCGACGACGTCGGTGCCGTTGTCGACGAACGGACGCTTCGCTTCGAGCGAACCTTTGGGCGCGTCCGGGTTCACGATGGCTCCGCGGTGATAATCGTAGGACATGGCAATCCACTCCTGAAGCGAGATTCCGGGGCGATGCGAAACGCCCCGATTTTAAGGGCAGAGGCGACTCAGCGGCACGCGCCTCTTTATCTGCATCTCAGTCTCAAGCATAGGCCGACGGCCAGAAAAAACAAGCATGACTGTTTCTTTTGCAGCGCATCAAGAACCGCGATGCTCAAATCGGTGGCGCCATTGCAACAATGTCTTTAACCGGCTTGCAGGTATGGGAAAAAAAAGTGGCATTTTCAAAAACAGTCTTGCTTGCTTTTTTTTTGAACTGGCGCTCTAATGTCGACGAAGTCCGGCGACTGGGGTATTTCGCCGGCCAACGCCGTAATCGTCTGGCTCCAGATCTGGGGGATCACCATGCTAGCTTCCAAAAATGCGGCCCGTGCCGGCCGTCGTCTGACCCTCGCACTTACGGGCAGCGCACTGCTCAGTGCCAGCGTCGGTTCCGTCATGGCGCAGCAGCCGACCGGTGAGCGGGCCCGCAGCGGCGCGCTGGACGAGATCCTGGTCACCGCCACCCGCCGTGTCGAGACCGACCTGCAGGACACGCCCGTTTCGGTGTCGGCCTTCAGTCCCGGCGACATCGACCGCATGGTTGCGCGTGACATCTCGGGCCTGGCCGCCGGCGTGCCCGGCTTTTCGGCAGCACGCGTCACGGCGTTCAACGCTGCATCTTTTGCAATGCGCGGCGTGGGCGTCACCGACATCATCGTCTACCAGGACGCGCCGATCAGCGTGCAGATCGACGACTTCGTGATTCCGAGCGTGCAGACACAGCTGCTCGATACCTTCGACATCGAGAACATCGAGTTCCTGCGCGGCCCCCAGGGCACGCTGTTCGGGAAAAACACCACCGGCGGTGCGGTCAATATCACGAGCAAGCGGCCGAACATGTCGGAAATCGGTGGCGAGGCGCGCGTGTCTTACGGCAGTTTCAACGAACGGCGCGTTCTCGGCGCCCTCGACGTGCCCATAGTCGAGGACGTTTTCGCGTTGAGGTTCGTTGGCGGCTACGTCAACTCTGACGGCTACTATCGACTGGGCGCCCCGTACGGGCCGATCAATACCCTCGATATCTTCCTCGGCTCGTTTGAGCCGTTCACCATAGACGGCATCACCGGCCAGGAAGGTCAGGGTACCGGGCGGCGTTCCGGTGGTGAGGACGTGCTCAACGGCCGTATCAAGGCGCAATGGAACGCCAGCGAGGACGTCACCGTGCTGTTGCAGTACGAATACATGCGCGACCGTTCGGATGCGGTCCCTTCGTTCAATGACACGCCGCCGGACGGGCCGTATCTGTGGAATACGCTGGGCTTCACCCGTCCCGACGGCGACCCGCTGAAGAATATGGGATCGACCGAGCGCAATGACGCCCTCATGCGCATGGGCAGCGGTCAGCGCATCGACGTCGACGGCTTCTACCTCAATGTCGACTGGGCGATCAACGACAACTACACGCTGATCGCCTCCGCGGGCCGTCGCGACCAGGACGAGGAGCTGCCCAACACCTACACCGGTGCCGCACCGGTAAACAGTGTGACCGGCGAGGTGCTGTCGCTGTTCGATGCCAATCGCAGCACTACGCGCGAGACCACGCAGTTCGAGGCACGCCTCGCTTCGGACCTGGACGGCCCCTTGAATTTTGTCGTCGGTGGTTTCTACCAGGAGAACGACGCCGCATTCTGCGTCGTGCAGGTGCTGGGCTTCATTGATCTCGCACTGCCGTGGGAGCAGCTCGGTCTGCCGCCACAGCTCGAGAACAACACCCCCTCCGTGCTGTGCAACCAGCAGGAATCGGACTCCATCGCCGGCTTCGCGGATGTCACCTACGACGTGACCGACCGCCTGACATTGGGTGCAGGCCTGCGCTACACGCGGGACAAGCGTTCATGGGCGGGTCGTAACCAGGTCGGCTTCGGTCAGCTCGATCCGAACAATCCCGACCTGACTGCCGATGACCTGAACAAGCCGCTGGATGCCGGCGACTTCAACCGCTTCCCCGGCGGCACCATCGTCGATTCTTCCACGCCCGGGTTCGAGAACCTGAGCGAAACCTGGCGTGAGCCGAGCTGGCGGCTTACCGGGTCGTATCGCTTCACTGATGACCTGATGTCGTACCTCACGGTTTCGCGTGGCTACAAGGCCGGTGGGTACAACGACCAGACCGGCACCAGCGGGCTTCTGGTTCCGGCGCTGACCCGTCCCGTGGACCCTGAGTTCGTGACCAGCTACGAGCTCGGTTTCAAGTATGAAACCCCGGATGGTCGCTTGCGTTTCAATCCGACGGTGTTTCTCGCGCGATACTCTGACGCGCAGCGAGCCGCCAACGTGATTACCGAACGCGGCGGCGCGCAGTTCCAGGAAACCGTTTTCTATAACGCGGCGAAAGTCGAATCGAAGGGCATCGAGCTCGAGTTCCAGGCGCTCGTCACGGACAACTTCCGTATCCGTGCGCAGGCGTCCTATCTGGATGCGAGCTACGACAACTTCTTCATCGAGCAGGAGGAAATCGTCGACCCGATCACCGGTGGCCGGATCCTCCCCATCTCGGAAGATCTTTCGGGCCTGCCCGTGCCGCGTTCTCCGGAGTACAGTGGCGCGATCTCCGGCACTTATGAATTCGAACTCGCAACGGGCTTCCTCGATATCACCGGCGAGATCTACTACGAGGACGAAAGCCTCTTCTACATCTCCGTCGCCGGCCGCGACTTCGACGCCTATCTTGATTCGAAAGTCCTGTACAACGCGTCCATCACCTACACCGATCGTGACGGGCGCTACTTCGTACGTGGTTACGGCAAGAACCTGTCGGACAAGCGCTACCGGATCGCGAGCCAGTCGGTGGCAACGCTGTGGACTCACACGCAGTGGGCACCGCCACGCAGCTTCGGCCTCGAGGTCGGGTTCAACTTCTGACGTGAGCCGCGCGATGCAGCGACCGCTTCGCCGGGCGTGATCGTGCCGGTGACATGGGCCCGCCAGGTTTGACCTGGCGGGCCTTTTTCATTTCGGGAAGGAATCCAACGTGTGCTGGGCGGCGAAACAGGGATTGCGTTTGGCATGCCTGTGATGCCGCGTTGCCACCGGAGCCAGCGGGTCAGTCACGATGCGCGATCGATTTCATGTCATTTCAAACCTCCTGTTTTTTCAGATCAGCTACTTTGCGTGCGTGCTCGGGGGTGCCGCCGGGCTGCCCTGGCTCGGGCCAGGGGCCGTGCTCGCTGCGGTGGCATGGCATCTCTGGCGAGTCGGTGATCGTCTCACCGAAACACGGCTGTTGGTCGCGGTGCTGGCCATCGGTACGTTGTTCGAAAGTGCCGTCACCATGACGGGCTGGGTCGAATACCCGTCGGGACGGGTCGTCCCGTGGCTCGCACCGGTGTGGATACTTGCGCTGTGGCTGCTGTTTGCGACGACACTGAACCTGTGTCTAGCCTGGCTCAAGCATCGGTGGTGGCTCGCCGTTCTGCTAGGTGGTATCGGTGGACCGCTCTCGTTCTACGGGGGCTCGAAGTTGCAGGCTGTGGAGCTCGTCGAGCCGGTGGCCGTGCTGGCGACGCTGGCGGTCGCCTGGGCGCTGCTGATGCCGACCGTGATGTGGCTATCGACCCGCCTCGACGGCTGGCAGCGGCCACCACCGGGCGGCACGCTCCGGGGTGGCGATGTGCGGCGGGTGCGTCCGGTGCATTGAGCGCACTATTTTGCGCCGCGTGAGTCCCGGAAGTATCTTCATGGTTCCAGGCGGCGTCGAGCGTATCGCAGCGGAGTACCCACGCGAATGTCGAGCGGGCCCAGGGGGCGATCGCGAAAACCCCGATCCTCCGATGCTGAAAACGAGGCTGGCGGATCGGACGCCGACGTGCCCGAGGGGCGCGTGCGCAGCCTTCGAGACAATCCGGCCGGCCACCTCGACTTCGAGCAGCGCCGCGCAATCTGGCGCTGGAATACCCCAGGCGGCGACTACGACCAGGAATCCACGCAGATGCTGATCCGCCGGCTCGACAATCCCGAGCTCAGCATCGACGACTCCGGATGGCGATCGGCAGCAGACGATCCGGCGCCCGCGCGCCGCGCCACCGGCACGCCGGACCTGGAAGCCGCCGGCCGCCTGGCGCGCGCGGCCACGCCACCGCGCGAGCCACCCGCCGTCGATCACGATGCCGGGGAGGCCGGTCATGAGAATGAGGATCCCGGCTTCTTCGAGCTGTCGCTCCAGACCACGGGCCAGTTGAAGCTGGCCGGCCACGACAAGCGCTACCAGCCGTACGGCGACTGCGAGCCGCCGCCGCCTGATTCAGCAGGTCGAAAAAAACGCCGGCGTTGAATCAGCCGTGATCTGGCCTCAGCGGCCGGGCACCTTGAAGTAGTCCGGAATACCGGCCGGCCACACGTCGCCCCACTGCTGACCGCCGCCGTCGACTGCGAGCACTTCACCGGTGACGAACTTGCCCGACGGGGCAAGCAGGTAGATGACCGCCTGCGCAACGTCGAACGCATCGCCGAGCGTCTTCATCGGATTGGAGTAGCGGAAAGCGTCGGCAGCCTCCGGCGGGTAGACGCGGAAGCCCTCGGTTTCCACCGAGCCGGGTGCGACGCAGTTCACGCGGATGTCCAGCGGCGCCCATTCGACCGACAGCGTCTTCGACAGGTAGATCACGCCTGCGCGCGCCGCGCACGTGTGCGCGACCTGCGGCATGCCACGGTGGACGAGGGCGACGATGTTGACGATGCTGCCGGCGCGTTGCTCATCGCGCCAGCGTCGCGCCGCGCTCTGCATCATGTACCAGGTGCCGTTGAGGTTGGTGTCGATGACGGCATTCCAGCCCTTGACGCTGAAATCGATTGCGGCCTGCGGGAACTGCCCGCCGCCATTGTTGATGAGCCCGTCGAGGCGCCCGAAGCGTGTCCACGCATGGTCGATCAGCGCGTCGACCTGTTCGGGGTCGCGGATGGTCATCGCGTAGGTGTCGACCTCGCCGCCGACATGCTTCTCGACGCCGGCGCGGGTCTGGTCGAGGCGCTCCTGGCGCCGGCCGCAGATCACGACCTTCGCGCCCAGCCGTGCGAGCAGGAAGGTCATCGCCCGGCCCATGCCGCTGCCGCCACCGGAGACGAGGTAGACGTGGTCGGCGAGCAGGTCGTCACGGAACACCACCGGGTACTCGGCGAGTTCGCGGTCGGTGAAGCCCCACTTCGTTTTGTCCACCGCCTGTGATGCCTCTGCGCTCATGTGTTTCTCCCTGGCACTGCTCACGCGCCGTGCAGCCCGATGACCGAGATTGCCGCGACGTTGCGGATGGGGATACCACCCAGGTTGTGTGTAAGCCCCAGCCGGGGGTCGGGCAGCTGGCGTTCGCCGGCGCGACCCTGGAGCTGAAGGTAGATCTCGTAAATCATCCGCAGGCCCGATGCACCGATCGGGTGTCCGAAGCACTTGAGCCCGCCGTCGATCTGGCAGGGGACTTCGCCGTCGGCATCGTACACGCCGTCGAGCACGTCGCGTATCGCCTCGCCGCGTGGTGACAGGCCCAGGTCTTCCATGATCACGAGCTCGGTGATCGAGAAACAGTCGTGGACCTCGATCAGGTCGAGCTCGCGCCGCGGGTCGCGGATGCCGGCTTCACGGTAGGCGCGCTCGGCGGCGATCGGCGTGGTGATCGTATGGCTGCCGTCCCAGGAGTCATGGCGCATCTCGGTGCCGTCGCTGGGCGCGAGCTGCAGCGCCTTCACGGTGACCAGCGGGCCACGCCGGCCGAGCCGGCGGGCGTTTTCGGGCGTGGTCACGATCGCGGCCGCGGCACCGTCGCTGACGCCGCAGCAGTCGTAGACGCCGAGCGGCGAGGCGATCATCGGGGCATTGAGGATGTCGTCGATGCTCGGCGTGTTGCGCAGATGCGCCTTCGGGTTGCGCGCGCCGTTCTGGTGACTCTTCCACGAGATGTGCGCCATCGCGCGTTTCAGTTCGTCGGTGCTGACGCGGTACTTCGCCGCGTAGGCGCTCGCGAGCTGGGCGAACGCGCCCGGTGCGGTGCTGTTTGGCAGATAAAGGTCCTCGAACGTGCCCTTGGTGCGTTCGGGCAGCCCGCCGTAGCCGGTGTCCTTGAGTTTTTCCACGCCGAGCGCGAGCGCGACGTCGCAGGCGCCGGCGGCGACCGCGTAGACCGCGCCGCGCAGCGCCTCGGTGCCGGTTGCGCAGAGGTTTTCGACGCGTGTCGCGGGGATGTTCGGGAGCTTCAGCCCCATCGCCAGCGGCAGCGCCGACTTGCCGGTGTTCTGCTCGTCGAAGAACACGCCGAGCCACGCGGCGTCGAGCTGCGATTTTTCAAGGCCCGCGTCGGAAAGGCACTCGTCGAAGGCCTCGACCATCAGGTCTTCGTGGCCGCAGTCCCAGCGCTCGCCGAAGCGCGAGCAGCCCATGCCGATGATCGCGACCTTGTCACGGATGCCGTCGGCCATGTCAGCGCGCCTCCTGCGGCGGCTCGGCGGCCACCGGCTTCCAGAAATAGCGGCGGAAGCCGCGCCGCTCGTCGATGTCCTTGATACGGAACGCCATGCGCAGCGCGAGCCCGACGGCGAGTTCGCCCGGTGCGAAGTCGGCGTATTCCATCATCACGCTGCCGCCTTCCTCGAAGCTCACGCTGCCGTACATCAGCGGCGGTGCGGGCGAGTGCGCCTGCCAGTCCTCGGTGAAGGTCTTCACGCGTGCGCGGCTGTCGGCAAAGCGGTGTGGTGCCTGCGTGTCGACCGCGCCGCAATGTACGCAGACGTGGCTCGCCGGGAACTGGCAGGTGCCGCACGCGCTGCAGCGTCCGCCGACGAAGGCGTTGATCGCATCGCGCTTGCGGTAGTGCGCCGACTGTGCAGTGCGCCTGTCGTGCTCGGCGCGCATGCCCCAGTCGATGTCGACGAGTCCCTGGAAGGACAGGAAGCGCATGTAGTGATGTTCCTCGCGCCGGCGCGCGAGATGGCCGGCAACGCCCGTGCGGGCCGAGGGCTTGCCGATGCGGTCGGTGGTGCGCAGCACCAGTGCATCCGCGCCCTGGCCGAAGCCGACGAGCAGCAGCCGCTGTCCGGGTGTGGCCTGTTCGAGCGCCGCGCACAACTGCAGCAGCGGGTGGGCGACGCCGGTGTGGCCGGGCGTGTCGAGCAGCGGGTCGGCCGGGGCGGCGTCGTCGAGCCCGATCAGCTTCGCGAGCTTCTTCGCGACCCGCGCCGGGGCCGGGCAGATGAAGCGGTCGATGTCACCGGCGGTGATGCCGGCCGCGTCGAGTGCCGCGCGGGCGGTGTCGGGGACGAGCGCGAACCAGCCCTCGTCACGCACCCAGCGTTCCTCGAAGGCGTAGTCGAAGTCCTCGCCCGTGGCGCGGTAATGGTCGACTAGATCGCGCGTGAGTCCGGCGCTGCCGAGGATCTCGGCCAGCGGTTCGCCGGGTCCGACCACCAGCGCTGCGGCGCCGTCGCCATACGCGAGTTCGGCACCACCGCCGGGGCGCGCCAGGCGCCGGTCGCTGGCGGTCAGCAGCGTGGTCGGCGCGCGGTCGGCGGCGAGCTGGCGCAGCGCCGCGGTCGCCGCGCGCAGGCTGCCGCCGGCGTCGGTTGCGACCACCGTCTCGGGCAGGTCCAGCGCCGCGGCCAGCAGCCCGGAGTTGCTGCGGTCGGCGAACGGCGGCGTCGTCGACACGAGCTGCACGCGGTCGATGCCGACCTGCGCGACGAGGTCGCGCAGGCTGTCGCGGGCGGCTTCGACCGCCATTGTCAGGGCGTCCTCGTCCCACGCGGCGACGCTGCGTTCACCGCGTACACCGGCGGCGCGCGCGGGATTCAGCCAGCCGTGGGCCTCGGCGATGCGTGCGCGTGGCAGGCGCAGCAGCGGGACGTACGCGCCGCAGCCGAGGATGCCGTAGCCGCTCACCCGGGTGGGGCCTCAGCCTTCGACGAAGTCGCCGAGCACCTGCGGCACGCGCAGCGACTCGGGAATGCGTTCGGGGCCGATTCGCCGGTCGAGTTCCTCGTGCCAGTGGTAGATGCGCCGTTCCTGGTAGTTCAGCGGCATGCCCTTGAAGCCGGGGCTTTCGACCGACTCCTGGATCTGCGGCGCGAACTGCGTGTCCTCCGCGAGGATGCGGTCGAAGTTCGCGATGCGCTCGGGCCACTTCTCCGGCAGTGGTCCGTCGCCCCAGTCCGGCGCGAACCAGTGGCACTCGATGTGCATCGTGCGCGGGCCCGTGGGCCAGAACAGCAGGAACGGCATCCCCGAGTCCGACAGCGGCGTGACCAGGTTCGGGTAGATGTTGAACGACGGATTGTTGTTCGCGAAGACCTCGTTGACGGTGTCGATCTTCTGCATGCCGATGGTGCCCGGGTCGACCCAGTCGGGACGGCGGTTCGGCGTCAGCATCAGCGAGTGGCCGTTCTTCCACAGCAGGATCTTAGAGCCGCGGTGATCGAGGAAGCGGTCGACGGTGTTCTGGTGGATCGACTTCAGGTGGTAGACCTCGAGGAAGGCGTCCATCAGCACCTTGATGTTGCACTCGACGTCGAAGCCGTGCTTTTCGACGAAACGGATCTTGTCGATCTGGTATTGCGCGAAGTGCCCGGGAATGGGCCCGAGGTGTTCGAGCAGCGGTTCGGCGTCGGGGTCTTCATTGACGAAAATCCAGTTGCCGAAGCGTTCGCACCGCACCGGGATCAGCGCGCGCTGCTTCAGATCAAGGTCCACGAAATCGCGCTTGTCGCGCAGGTTGATCAGGTTGCCGGCAAGGTCGTAAGTCCAGCCGTGGTAACCACAGACCAGCCCGCGCACCTGCCCGCAGTCCTCTTTCACCAGCGGCCCGCCGCGGTGACGACAGGTGTTGTAGAACGCACGGATCTCGCCGTCCTTGCCGCGGATCAGGAAGATCGGCGAGCCGGTCTTCTTGAACATCAGGAAGCTGCCGGGCTCCGGCAGCTCATCGGCGTGACCGGCGTACAGCCAGCTGCGCTTCCAGAGGTGATCGCGCTCAAGCGCGAGGAAGTCCTCGTCTACATACCGGCCGCCGGGAATGTCCGGCAGCTGCGGAAAGTCTTCGGGCGGCCCGCTACGGTCGCGTTCGTATGCCATGCCTTCCCGGAGGTACTCGATGTGCGCTGCTTCCATGATCCCCCACCTGAGTGCCAAAAGCCGCTTTGCAAACAGCGTCTTGTGCAGGCCGCCGATGCATTTTCCCAGATGCAGATTATAGGCGTCCGGGCGTCCGAAAGAAACAAGCTTGACTGTTTTTTTTGGCCGCCGTGTAATGGGCCGCAATGCCCGGCCACCGGGCACAGGGGGCAGTCATGTCAGCAGGATGCGCGCCTCGCAGCGCCGCGCGCTCGCCCGGGGTTGCGGTTTCAGACTACCCGGGCGTCGCGCAGGGCGGCGATCTTCATTGCGTCGTAGCCAAGTTCGGCGAGAATGGCGTCGGTGTGTTCTCCGAGGCGCGGCGGTGGCGTGCGGATGCCGGTGTCCATCGCCGAGAACGACAGCGGCAGGTCGGCGACGCGCGCCGGGCGCGGCAGGCCGGGGTAGTCGACGGGGCGCAGCCAGTTCATGGCTTCGACCTGCGGGTTGTCGAGCGCCTGCTGCAGGTTGAGCACCGGTCCGCACGGAATGCCGGCCTCGCGCAGCGCCGCCAGCGCCGCCTCGGTGCTCCGCCCGGCGCACCACTGCTGCATGCGCTCGCAGATTACGTCGCGGTGATCGCCGCGGGACTGGTCGCTCGAGAAGCGCGGGTCGTCGAGCCATTCGGGTTCGCCCATCAGTTCGGCCCAGCGCCGGAACAGCCCGCCGCCGACGGTGTGGATCAGCACGTGGCCGTCGCGGGTTGCGAACACGTCCGACGGCGCCGAGGTCTGCACGCGGTTGCCGGTGGGTACGCGGTCGAGGCCGAGCACGCTCTGTTCAACGAGGTGCGAGTTGAACACCGCCAGCGCGGTGCCGAGCAGCGACGCCTGAACTTCCTGGCCTTCGCCGGTGCGCTCGCGGTGGATCAGTGCCGCGAGCGTACCGAAGGCCGACATCACGGCGGTCGAGAAATCGACGTAAGGCGCCGCGGCCTTGGCCGGCTGCCCCGAGGTGCCGGTCATGTACATCGCCCCCGACATCGCCTGGCCGACACCGTCGAAGCCGCCCTTGTCGGCATCGGGGCCGCGCGTGCCGAATGCGGTCTGCGACACGAGGATGATGTCATTGCGGATGGTCTTCAGCGAGGCGTAATCGAGGCCCATCGCCTGCAGCCCGCGAGGCGGCAGGTTCGCGACCACGACGTCGGCCGATGCCACCAGCCGGGCGAGTACTTCGCGGCCCTCGGGCTTCAGCGGGTTCAGCGTCATGCCGCGCTTGTTGCACGCCGCCTGCAGCAGCACGCTGCCTTCGCCGTCGGCGTTCAGCGGCGCGATGTAGCGGTCCTCGCCGCCGCTGACTTTTTCGACGCGGATGACCTCGGCGCCGAGGTAACCGAGCAGCGTCGCGCAGTACGGTCCGGCGATGTAGCGTCCGAAGTCGAGGACGCGGATGCCGGCGAGATCGAGCCCGGCCTGCATCGCCTAGTGCTGCTCGAGCCAGGGCAGCAGGATGTTGCAGAAGCGGATCTTCTGGTCCTTGCCGGCGACGACGTGTGCGACGTCTTCCATCGTCACACCTTCGGCGCCGGGGATCAGGCGTTCCAGCGGTCCGGTCGTGCGCGGGCTGGTGACGAGGTCCTGCCCGGCGTGGATGACCAGCGTCGGGCATTTCACGTGCTGGAGTTCATCCCAGACGTCATGCTTGATACACGCTTCGATGAAGCGTGCGTGGGCCTCGTAGTGGCCGTTGAGTTCCTTCCAGCCGCCGTCCGGCCCGAGCAGCTTGTGCTTGTTCTCGTTGTAGTATTCGGGCAGAAACGACATCACCGTGACGAACTTCTGGAAAGCTTCGAAGCCGCTGTCGCGGTGCACGGTGCCGAACATCTCGAGCTGGTCACGCAGGAAGTCGTCGCAGCGCGCCCATGCGCCCATGTTGACCATCGAACGCACGAGGTCCGGGCGCGCGATCGCGACGCGCTGAGAGATGCACGCGCCCATGCCCACGAGCCCGATGAAGTGCACGTTGGTCCAGCCCAGATGGTCGAGCAGCCCGATCACGTCTTCAGCGAACAGCGTCATGCTCGGCGCCACCGACAGGTCGTCGTCGGACTCGCCGATGCCGCGATAGTCGATCAGCAGCACCGAGTAGCGGTCGGTCAGGCCGCGCGCGAGGTTGCGCTCGCCGCCGTGACAGAACGTGCCCCAGCCGCCCATGCAGATCGCCGGGTCGCCCTGTCCGTGGATCTCGTAGTACATCGTATGACCGTTGATCTGCGCGGTAGGCATGACGGACTCTCCATGGAGGACGGGGCAGGCGCGAGAAAGCTACACAGCGCGCAGGATCGATGCAAGCAGGTGTCGGTGTCCACACCGGCGGGCGTCGATGCGCCGCCCGGGCGGCGTGTCCGGCGGATTGTGCGTGAGAGAATCGTCGGCCGGAATCGGCCCATACCCACAGCCAACAGCAGGGAGCCAGGATGAACTTTCAGCTCAGCGACGAGCAGCGGGAGCTGCAGCAGGCGGCGCGCAAGTACGCGCGCGAGCGACTGCCCGAGGTGGCCGAGGAGGTCGAGCGCACCGGCGAGCCGCCGTCGCGGGAACTGGTGCGCGAGTATGCGGAACTGGGCTTCCTGGGCATCAACGTGCCCGAGGCACACGGCGGACTCGGGCTCGGCAATCTCGAGGCGCTGATCATCCTCGAGGAGTTCGGGCGCATTTCCTCGGCGGTCGCGTTTCCGGTGTTCGAGTCGTGCGTCGGCCCGGTACGGGCGATCGAGCGCTTCGCACCGGCATCGCTGCGCGACCGGGTGGTGCCCGAGGTGTGCCGCGGCAACCTGATCGTCGCAGTCGCGATGTCGGAGCCGCAGGCCGGTTCGGCGCTGACCGACCTCAAGACCCATGCCCGCATCGACGGTGACTCGGTCGTACTCAATGGCACCAAGCGCTGGTGCTCGGGCGGTGGTCATGCCGACGGCTACGTCGTGTACTGCCGACTGTCGGACGACCCGGGTGCGCGCGGCATCGGTGCGGTTTACGTCGAACGTGACCGTGATGGCGTGAGCTTCGGTACGCAGGAGTCGCTGATGGGGTTCCGCGGCGTGCCATCGTCGGACATTTTCTTCGACGACGTGCGCCTGCCTGCCGACCACGTGATCGTGCCGGCCGGCGGCTTCCGGAAGCTGATGGAAGCGTTCGACCTCGAACGCTGTGGCAACGCGACGATGTCACTCGCGCAGGCCTCGGGTGCGCTGGAGGATATCCTCGAATACGTGCAGGAGCGCGAGCAGTTCGGCAAGCCGATCGTCGATTTCCAGGCCGTGCAGATGAAGCTCGCCGAGATGCACATGAAGGGGGATGCCGCGCGGCTGCTGATCTGGCGCGCCGCGTCGAACGCCGAGGACGGCCTGCCCAGCGTGCTCGACTCGTCGACGGCAAAGTGCTTCGCGAACGAGATCTCGCGCGAGGTCGCCGGACACGCGGTACAGCTGATGGGCGGCTACGGCTACTCGAAGGAGTACCCGATGGAGCGGCGGCTGCGCGACGCGTGGGGCTGGGGCATCGCCGGTGGTGCGATCGACATCCAGAAGACGAACATCGCATCGGCGCTGGTGGGGCGGCGTTTCGATCAGCGTCGCTGAGCGCTCAATGCCAGGAACCCGGTGCCCGGTGCGGGCGCCGGGTCAGTCCTCGATCAGTACCTCGACCGCGTCGTCGGTGACGCGCAGCGGATAACTGCGCAGCGACTCGTGCGCCGGCTGGCCCTTGACCGCGCCGTCGCGCACATCGAACGATGCACCGTGCAGCGGGCAGATCACCCGGTTGCCGCGCAGGCGGCCCTCGTCGAGCCGGGCGTAGGCGTGCGTGCAGATGTTGTGCACCGCGAAGAAGCCGTCACGCGTATGGCAGAGCAGGACCGGGTGGCCGGCGACCTCGAAGCAGCGGCTCTTGCCCGATGGCAGTTCATCGGGACGGACGAGGAAATGGTAGTTGTCGTTGCTCACGCTGGCTGACCCCCTGCGTTCCGTTCGCTGTCCGGTGGCATCCATGATTCCGGCGGGTGTACCGTCGGTGCCGCGGCGGCGCGATGATAGCATAGCCGCTCAACCTGGCCGGGCAGATGGAAGGCGAGCGATGACGGTAAAGGTGTGTGCGATCGCGGGCGTGGGGCCCGGTATGGGGTTGAGCCTTTGCAGGCGCTTCGGGCGCGAGGGCTTTCACGTGGCGATGATCGCGCGGACACGCTCGCGGCTGACCGACGCCGCAGAGCGGCTGCATGCCGACGGCATCGCGCATTCCATTCACGTCGCCGACGTCACCGACCGCAAGGCCGTCAGCGCGGTATTCCAGCGACTCGGTGCCGACGTCGGCGCACCCGAGGTGCTGATCTACAACGCGTTCCATCGGATGGTCTGCCAGCCGTCGATGCTCACCGAGCAGGACGTGCTCGAAAGTGTGCGCGTCAACGTCGTCGGGGCGCTGCACTGCGTACGCCAGGTCGCTTCCGACATGCGCTACAAGGGACGGGGCACGGTGCTGTTCACCGGCGGCGGCTCGGCGGTGGATCCGCCGCCGCAGGTCGCCGCACTCGGTATCGGCAAGGCGGGCCTTCGTAACCTCTGTTTCAGTCTCGCGCGCGAGCTCGAACCGCATGGCGTGCACGTCGCGACGGTGACGATCTTCGACCACATCAATCCCGGCACCCATTTTGACCCCGACCGCATCGCCGAGGCGTTCTGGACGCTTTACCAGCAGCCGCGCGAGGCCTGGGAGCGCGAGATCGACTTCCGGGCGCCGGCGCCGTTCGATGCGGGTGGCCGTATATCAAATACCTGATTCAGCAGTCATTTTCGCCGTCGCAACCGAATAAAAGAAACAGTCATGACTGTTTCTTGCGAAGGGGCACGGTGCTATGATCCGGCGCGGGGGAGGTCGCGATGCGCGCCATCGGGCGACGCCCGCGTCTGCCCCGCCGGAATCCACGCTGACAACCGGAGGAGGGGCCGATGGGCATCGACCTGGGCCGGGCGAAGATCGCCTTCATCTCGCGCATGACCGTCAAGGAAGGCCGCGAGGCCGACTTCGAGCGCCTCGCCGCGCAGCTGACCGAAAAGGTCAACGCGAACGAGCCGGACACGCTCGTCTATCGTTTCTTCAAGCTGCGCGATGCGCCGCGACGCTACGCGGTGCTCGAGGCCTTTCCGAGCGAGGCCGCCGAAGAGGCCCACCTCGACACCGACTACTTCAAGGCGATCGCGCCCGACCTCGTTGACTGCCTCGATGGCAGCTACGTGCGCGAGTACCTCGACCCCCTCGACGACTGACGCGCCCAAACGCGCCCGGGAGGGCCACATGCTCGAACGACCCGACGTTGCGGTCACGACGCTCGGCGACCTGCTGATCCGTGCCGCCCGCGAATTTCCCGATGCCGACGCGATCGTCTTTCCCGACGCTCGTCGCACCTACCGTGAGCTTGCCGACGCGGCACTGGCGCGTGCACGCAGCCTGCGGGCGCTGGGTGTGCAACCCGGTGACCACGTCGGCCTGCTGATGCCCACGTGCATGGACTTCCCGGAAGTGTTTTTCGGCATCAGCCTCGCCGGTGCGGTGGCGGTGCCGATCAATGCGCGCTTCCAGGCGGCCGAACTCGCGTACGTGATCGAGAACGCCGACCTCGTCGCCGTCGTCACGACCGACCGTATCGCCGACCACGTCGACTTCGTCGCGCGGTTGCGCAGCGCGTTCCCTGACATCGAGCACGCGGATGATCCGGCGGCACTGTCGCTGCCGGCGGCACCGCGGCTGCGCTGCATCGCGGTGATGGGCTCGAGCAGCCCCGCGGGGTTCATCGACCAGGCGCGCTTCACCGCCGCAGCCGACGCGGTCGCCATGGACGAGATCGACGAGATCCGCAGCCGCGTGCGCGTGCGTGACCCGGGGCTGATGCTCTACACGTCCGGCACCACGGCCAACCCCAAGGGCTGCCCGATCAGCCACGAGGCGATGGTGCGCAACTCCATCGCGCTCGGCCGCCACCGCTACCAGCTCACTGCCGACGACCGGTTCTGGTCGCCGCTGCCGATGTTCCACATCGCTGCGATCCTGCCGATGGTGTCGATCTTCGACGTCGGTGGCGCATATCTCACGATGTCGTATTTCGACGCCGGCGTCGCGCTCGAGATGCTCGAACGCGAGCAGGTCACGGCGACCTATCCGTGCTTCGTGACGATCATGGCCGACCTCATCAAGCACCCGAATTTCGAAAAGACCGATCTCTCCCGGATCCGGCTGATGAACTCGAACTTCGCGGTGCAGCCCGACTGGATCCGCGAAGCAATGCTCAAGGCGATGCCCGATACGGTCTACGTCGGCACCTTCGGCATGACCGAGACCGCCGGCACCGTGTGCACGAGCCGCCTCGACGACCCGCTGGATGCGCGCACGCAGCGCCTGGGTACCCCGCTGCCGGGCCTCGAGGTGCGCATCGTCGACCCGGAATCCGGCGACGAACAGCCACCCAACGCACGCGGCGAGATCCTCGTGCGCGGCTACAGCCTCTGCGACGGCTACTACAAGGACCCGGACAAGACCGCGCAGTCGTTCGACGACGACGGCTTCTACCACACCGGCGACATCGGTTCGCTCGATGAGAACGGCCAGATCATGTTCTACGGGCGGTTGAAGGATATGCTCAAGGTCGGCGGCGAGAACGTCGCTGCCGCCGAGATCGAGACCTTCCTCGCGACCCATCCCGCGGTGAAGCTCGCACAGGTCGTCGGCGTGCCCGACCCGCGCCTTCAGGAGGTCGCCGCGGCGTTCATCGAGCTCGAGCCCGACACCAGTGCGACCGAGCAGGACCTGATCGACCACTGCCGCGGCAGCATCGCCGGCTTCAAGGTGCCGCGTTACGTGCGCTTCGTGAAGGAATGGCCGATGTCGACGAGCAAGATCCAGAAATTCCGGTTGCGCGACGGCCTCATCGAGGAACTGGGGTTGCGCGAGGCGGGGTGAACGCGAACGGTGGCAGCCAACGGGCTGGCGCCTGGTCCAGAACGCAGCAGGAGCAGTCTAATCATGATGTGTTTCATCGCCACGCTGGTGGTCAAGCCGGAGAAGGCCGCGGAGTTCGAGCGTCTGCAGCGCGAGCTGAAGCAGCTCACGCATGACAACGAACCCGATACCTGGGTCTACGACGTGATCCGCCACCGCGAGCGGCCGAACACCTACGTGGTCTATGCGTCGTTCAAGGATGAAGCGGCCTTCGAGTACCACCAGAAGACCGACTTCCACGACCGGCTGGTTCCGCCGATTCTCGACTGTCTCGCCGAGGAGATGGACCTGCAGTTCTACGACGGGATCTGAGTCGCGGGCGCCGGCATGCGTGCGCTTGCCGCACTTGGCCTGCTGCTTGCGCTGGCGGCCTGCAGCCAGGCTCGCCACGATCACGGGCCGACCTTCGCCGAGGCGCGTGCCGCCGGCGAAGCGACGGTGCGCGTGCTCTACGTACCCGCCGAAGGCTGGGCGTATGCCGACGATGGCGAGGTGCCGACCGGCGTCACCGCCGACCTGATGCGCGACTTTGCAGGTTGGGTCGAGCGCGAGTACGACATCGCACTCGAACTGACGTTCGTCGCCGAGCACGACTGGCAGGTGTTCTACGGGCGCGTGCGCGATGGTCACGGTGGCGTGTTCGGGCTCGGCAACGTCACGATCACCGACGCGCGTCGCGGGGAACTCGCGTTCTCGCCGCCGTACCTCGAGAACGTCGCGGTGCTGATCACCCCCGAGGACGTCGCGACGCTCGACGAGGCTGCGCGTGCCCCCGAGGTGCTCGACGGCCTGGACGCGCTCGCGTTCCGCGGCACGCTGCATCAGCAGCGACTCGAGCGCCTGCGCTCGGACTACTGGCCCGACATGCGCATCAACCATGCCGACAGCAACGACGCGATCATCGAGCGCGTCGCCGCGGGTGGCCATTTCGCGTACATCGACGCGTACAACTACTGGCGTGCGCGCGAGGCCGGCGTACCGCTGCGCCATCATCCCGCGATGGACGACCCCGGCGAGCGCTTCGGCATCATCATGCCGCACGACAGCGACTGGGCTGCAGCGCTTGCCGCCTACTTCGCGGCGGACGGCGGCCTGGTGCAACGCGACGACTACCGCGCGCTGCTGGAGCGCCATCTCGGCGAAGCGGTCGCCGAGATGCTCGCGGGGGCGCGCTGAAGACGCGTGCCGGCGTCCACCGGCGCGCGCGCAACGTCGCTGGCGTGCTTTCCCCGGAACCTAATCCCAGCGCGCGTGCTCCAACGCCCATGCGGCCCGCCGGGCCGACAGGAGTCGACACGATGTTGCAAGCCGTCCTGCCTGCGCGGGCCCTGGCCCGGGCCCTGTACTGTGGCGTGTGCCTGTACGCGGTGAGCGCCGCGGTACCGGCGCTGGAGGGGCAATGGAGCTGCCCGGCCGAGATCCGCGTCGGCAGCAGCGGTACCGCCGGCATGAACCTGTTCCTGAACACGCGGCCTGTGCTGTTCGGCGACGGCCGCTACCGCAGCGAGGGCGAGGCGGTCCTGCCGATGGGCGGCTGGCCGCTGATGGTGGGCACGACGAGCGATGGTGTGTGGGTGCGTGAAGGACGCGAGCTGACGCTCACGGTGCGCACGCTCGACCTGTCACCGGTGACCGAAGTCGCGCCGGCATTCCAGCAGTACCTGATCGAGCAGCTCCGCCCGATGCTGCCTCCGCTGCCCCACACGCAGACCGTGCTGATCGTCGAGGAAAGCGACGCGGCGATCACGCTCGAGGACGATTACGGCGACCGGGTGAGCTGCGAGCGCGTGGTGAAGTCCGAGCGCGTGGAAGCCACGCGCGAACGCTAGCCGACCGCTGCGGCGGTAATCCGCCCGGCGACGGCTTCGGCCGAACGCACCGCGGTTTCCAGCAGCGGCACCCCCTCGTATGCCCACGAGCCGCAGTACCACACGCGACGCTGGGGTTGTGCGTGCCAGCGGGCCACGTGCTTGAGGATGCCTGCAGTCCCGGTGTGCACCACCGCGCGCTGCAGCGGTACGCGCGCATGCACGCGCGCGGCGTCGGGCTCGACCAGCGGGTTCCACGACTGGAACACCGGCGGTGCACCGGCGAGCGTGGGTTCCACCGCGTTGACGTGCACGGTAAACGCCACCGACTCGAGCGCGTCGTCGGCCTGGAAGTTCAGCGCCGTCCAGTCGCGTCGGCGTTGCGGCATCAGCCGCGGGTCCTCGTGCACGAGCAGTTCACCGCTGTCATACGCAATGCCGGCGAGCACGTCACGCTCGGCGGCGAGCGCATCGCCTGACAGGAATTCGAGCTGGTTCGCCTGCGTGGCGACGATTGCGTGGTCGAAGCATCCGCCGTCACCGCGGGCATTTTGTACCTCGACACCGTCGGCGACTTCGGCAACACGCGTGACGCGGCTGCCCCCGCACAGTGTGAGGCCGCGCGACAGCCCGCGCACCAGCGCCCGTGTGCCGCCTTCGAGGCGCACCAGCGACGCGTGGTTCAGCAGGTCGTCGAGCAGCGACAGGAGCTGCGCAGCCGGCCACGCGCGAAGCCGAGCCTCGCTGCACGTGCAGATCGTCGTCAGCAGCGGCAGCACGAGTCCGCGCCAGAACAGCGGATCGGGACGCTCGCGGGCAAGATAGTCGTCGAGCGTGAAGTCGGGCGCCATCGCATGCAGCCCGCGCAGGCTGCGCGCGAGGCGCGACATGCCGCGCGCGAGGCGAAGCGCACGCGCGTCGAGGTAGCGCCACGAGCCGACGAACGACCACTCCACGAGCGGAACCCGGCCGCTGCGGAACCATGTCCTGCCGTGCGTATTGCTGCACGACACGCGCGTCGTGACCGGAAAGGTGCCGACGCCGACCTCGTCGGCCAGCGCGAGCACCGCGCGCCAGTGCTGCGGGCTCATCACGCGCAGCGGCACGTCCACGGTGCCGCCGTGTAGGTCGAGCGCATGGATGTCCATGCCGAACCCGTCATGCGCTTCGAACACGGTGACGTCGAGCCCGGCGTCACCGCAGCGCCGTGCGGCGGCGAGACCGGCCATGCCGGCGCCGATCACGGCGACCGACCGCGCCGCCGCCGTCACCCCCGGTGGCGCGGCGGCACGCTGTCCGACGTCATTCGGCGCCAATGGTGCGCTCGAACAGCGCGAGCACGCGCCGGTACTGGTCGAGCCAGCTCGACGGGCGCCGGAACGCATGGCGCTCGAGCGGATACGACGCAAGTTCCCAGTACTGCTTCTCCAGATCGATGAGCCGCTGCGCAAGGCGCACGACGTCCTGGTAGAACACGTTGTCGTCGAGCATGCCGTGGGTCATCAGCAGGTGTCCCTCGAGTCCCTCGGCGAACTCGATCGGCGACGAGCGCGCGTACGCCTCGGGATCCACCTCAGGGGTGTTCAGGATGTTCGACGTGTAGGTGTGGTTGTAGTGCATCCAGTCGGTGACCGGGCGCAGTGCCGCCCCCGCGGCAAACACGTCCGGTGCGTTGAACATCGCCATGAAGGCCATGAAGCCGCCGTAGGAGCCGCCGTAGAGGCCCACGCGCTCGGGGTCAGCGTCGTGATTCTCGACGAGCCAGTTCACGCCGTCGACGAGGTCTTCAAGCTCGGGCGTGCCCATCTGCCGGTAGATCGCGGTGCGCCAGTCGCGCCCGTAGCCGCGGCTGGCGCGGAAGTCCATGTCGAGCACGTGGTAGCCGCGCGCGGTCAGCAGGTTGTGGAACATCTGCTCGCGGAAATACTGCGGGTAACGATGCCAGACGTTCTGCAGGTAGCCGGCGCCGTGCACGAACAGCACGACCGGGTGGCCGCCGTCGCCCGGCGGCTCGCCACGCGCGGGGTAGAACTTCGACCAGATCTCGCCGGCGCCGTGCGACGAGGGCACCGCGACGATCTCGGGCGGCTGCCATTCGATGTCGCGGAACGTGTCGCTGCGCATGTCGGTCAATGGTTCGAGCGCACCGTCATCGGCGACCAGTGCGACCTGCGGTGGCAGGTAGCTTTCCGAGTAGCGCACGAGCACGCGCTCGCTGCCCGGCAGCACCGCGAACGACTCGATGCCGCGGTGCTCGGTGACGCGAGACATCCGCCCGCGCCGCAGGTCGATGCGGTAGAGGTCGTACTCGGTCGGGTGCGCACGGTTTGACAGCGCCCACACGGTGCGGCCGTCGGGCATCACCTCCGGGTCCATGACCTCGAACTCGCCCGAGGTCACCGCGCGCAGCCGGCCGCGGTCGGCACCGATGGTGTAGAGGTGGCTGTAGCCCGACTGCTCGGAGAGCAGCCACAGGTTACGGCTGCCGGGCACCCACCCGAACTCGTTGAACGTCCAGTTGATCCAGCCCGGGTCGTTGAGCCGGTGGCGCTCGTGCAGCGACGCCTCCGCCGGGTCGACGACGGCGATCCAGCGGTCCTTGTTGTCGATCGCGCGCAGCTGCACCGCGGCGCGTTCGGCCTCGGGGTGCCACTCGATGCCGGTCACCGTGATGTCGCGCAGCGCGTCGTCGTCGAGCGGGTCGAGGTCCTGCGCGGCCTTGAGCTCGGCGAGCGGATCCTCGTCGATGCCCGCCAGCCCCGACAGGTCAAGCTCGTGTTTCTCGCGCGCATGCAGGTCGAGCAGCCACAGCGCCTGCGGCGCCGGCGCGTTGCGCCCGACGCGCGTGCGCACGGATTCGATGTCAACGTAGCCGTCGACGGTGACGTAGTGGGGCATCTGCCCGTCGCGGCCGTCGTCGTGATCGGCCGGCGCCACCGCGAGCAGCAGCCAGCGCCCGTCCGGCGACAGCCGCGATGACGTCGCCTCGTGTTCGTCGCCGAGATACCACGGCGCCGGCGCGCGGGTCGGGTCCTCCGCGGCCGCACGCCGGGCTTCTTCACGCGTGGCGCGTTCGCGCTCGGCGTCCTCGGCGAGGCTCTTCTCGAACAGCCGGAGCTGGGCCTTCTCGAGCAGGTCTTCGGGCGCCGCGTCGGGGTCTTTCTCGAAGCGCAGGTCGGTCACCGGCCACGACAGGCCGCTTTCAAGCTCGAGCATCCACCACTGCGCGTCGCGCTCGAACACGAGCCGTGCGCCATCGGGGCTGAATGCGGGCCGCGCGTCTTCGTCGGTGGCGCGCGTGAGCTGGCGCGGTGCGTCGGCACCGGACTCGCGTACGAACAGGTTCCCGTCGCGGACGAAGACCGCACGGCCGGTGGGTTCGTGGATGACCGGGTCTTCGCCGTCGAGCTCCGCGTGGTCGGCATAGTCGACGCGCGCGTCCTCGCCGCTTTCGAGCGTGATGCGGCGCAGGTCGCGCGCGCCGGTCTCATCGCGCTGCACGCGGTAGACGACCGACTCGCCGTCGAGCTGCCACCACGCGGCCTCGACCGGCGGGCCCATCCACAACGGGTCGGCCATGATCTGTTCGAGTGGTACCTCGTCTGCATGCAGCGGCAGGGCGAGCAGCAGCAGGCTCGCGGCGAGGGTGGGAATACGGCGCATGCGCAGGCCTCCGTGAAGTGCATGGGACAGGGGGGCGAACGCCCGGTGTCACCCGATGGTAGCCCAGTCGCTCCCGGCGAGTCAGGCCGCGCTGGCGCGAGCAGCGGAATGAAAAAAAGCCCGGCGCGCAGTGCGAGCCGGGCCCCTGTGCCTGCGTGCGTGACGCGCGGCGCGTCA
>PWYM01000191.1 GCA_003567855.1 Gammaproteobacteria bacterium
TCGCCGCCATGGAGCTTGATCAGGTCCATCGTCGCCATGGCGAGGCCGGCGCCGTTGACCATGCACGCGATGTTGCCGTCGAGCGAGACGTAGTTGAGGTCGTGCTCACTCGCCTCGAGTTCGGCGTCGTCTTCCTGGCTGGTGTCGCGGTAGTCGACCATCGCCTTCTGGCGGTAGAGCGCGTTGGAGTCGATGTTGACCTTCGCGTCGAGCGCCATGATGTCGCCGTCTTCGGTGACGATCAGCGGATTGATCTCCACGAGGCCTGCATCGCGCTCGGTGAACATGCGGTACAGCCCGTCGAGCACGCCGACGAACTTCTTCACCTGGTCGGCGGTGAGGCCCATGCCGAAGCCGAGCTGGCGCGCCTGCCACGGGAAAAGCCCGCTCGCCGGATTGATGGTGACCTGCAGGAGCTTCTCGGGGGTCTTCTCTGCGACCTCCTCGATGTCCATGCCGCCCTCGGTCGACGCGATGATCGCGACGCGCTCGGACTCGCGGTCGACGAGCATGCTGAGGTAGAGCTCACGGGCGATCGCCGAGCCCTTTTCCACGTACACCGAGTGGATCGGCAGGCCCTCCGGGCCGGTCTGGTGGGTGACCAGCGTCTCGCCGAGCATGCCGCGCGCGGCGTCTGCGGCCTCCGCGGCGGACTTCACGAGCTTCACGCCGCCGGCCTTGCCCCGGCCGCCGGCATGCACCTGGGCCTTGACGACCCACAGCTTGCCGCCCAGCGCCTCGACGGCGGCGGCCGCTTCCTCGGGCGTACGGGCGACCTGGCCGTCGGGCACCGGCACGCCGTAGCTCGCAAACACTTCCTTGGCTTGGTATTCGTGGAGATTCACGTCCTTATCCTATTGATTTTAGTGAAATAATCAGGGCCATGGCGGCGTCCCGGCCGCCTGCCTGCTGTCTCATGGTGGCGCCTGGGCCGCGGCGAAGCCGGCTGGCCGACGGGCCCGGCGCGGGACGGAAACGCGCCGCCTCGAGCGCCGCGTATTGTGGAGCAATCGCGCGGCCTTAGCAAAAACGCGGCCTCGTCAGGCGCGCGTGCGCACGCGGAACGGGTAAGCTGCACCCGCTGAATCCAAGCGCACGAAGGGTGCATCGATCAATGGATACCGCACGGGCGAGGACAGCGGTCGGACTCGCGGCGGCCGGCGGCAGCGCGGCCGAGCTGTCCTGGCGGGTACTGCGCTCTCTGAACCTGTACCGGCTGAGCGTCGCGGTGGTCCTGCTGGTGCTGTTCGCCGCCGGCGGGCGCCCGCAGCCGGTCGGGCAGGTGTACCCGGAACTGTTCCAGTGGTGGCTGACCGGCTACCTCGCGTTCGCGATCGTGAGCGCGCTGACGCTGTGGCTGCAGCGTCCGCCGCCGTTCGTGCAGCTGTGCCTGGCCGTCGCCGCCGACGTCGTCGCGATCACCGCGCTGATGCACGCGAGCGGCGGCGTGGGCTCGGGGCTGGGGCTGCTGCTGATCGTGCCGGTAGCGGTCGCAGCACTCGTGGTGCGCGCGCGCATCTCGTTGCTGTTCGCCGCGGTCGCCGCGCTCGCGGTGCTGCTCGAGCAGCTGATCTCGCAGCTCGAGGGGACGACGACGTCGATGCAGTTCACACCCGCCGGACTGCTCGGCGCGATGCTGTTCCTGGTCGCGCTTGCGGTGTACCCGTACGCGCGCCGGCTCGCCGAGAGCGAGGCGCTGGCCGAGCAGCGCGGGATCGATCTGAAGAACCTCTCGGAGCTGTCCGAGTACATCATCCAGCAGCTCCGGGAAAGCATCGTCGTCGTCGACGACGCGAACGTCGTCCGCCTCGTCAACGAGTCGGCCGCCGCGCACCTCGGCGCGCCGGACCTGCACCCGGGGCGCCCGCTCGCCGATGTCAGCCCGGCGCTTGCGGCGCTGATCGCGCGCTGGCGCGCCGGCGAGGCGCCCGATACCGAGCAGCCGCCGCTGACGTCGGCCGACGGGTCCACGGGCATCGTCCCGCAGATCGCGCCGATGGGCGCCGGCCGCGCCGGCCCGCTGCTGGTGTTCCTCGAGGACCCGGCGCACATGGCCGAGCGCGTCCAGCAGATGAAGCTCGCGTCGCTCGGGCGACTGTCGGCGAGCATCGCGCACGAGATCCGCAACCCCGTCGGCGCGATGAGCCACGCGGGGCAGCTGCTCGCGGAGTCGGCCGAAATTCCGCCGGAGGAGCGGCGCCTGGTCGAGATCATCACGACCAACGGCAGCCGCGTCAGCAGCATCATCGACAGCGTGCTGTCGATGTCGCGCCGCCAGCACTCGCGCCCCGAGAAACTCGAACTGGGCGAGTGGCTCGCGCGTTTCGTCGCCGACTACTCGAGCAGCCACGAGCTGCCCGACAATGCGCTCACGGTGCGCGGCGTCGACCGCCCGATGGAAGTGCGCATGGACCCGCTGCACCTCAACCAGATCGCGTGGAACCTCTGCGACAATGCGGTGCGCTATGCGAGCGAGCACGGCGGCGGCATCGCCGTCGAGCTCGACGCGGGCCGGCTGCCGGGCAGCGGGCGCCCGTACCTGGACGTCGCCGACCGCGGGCCGGGGGTGGCCGACGAGGTGCGCGAGCGCATCTTCGAGCCGTTCGTCACCGGCACGCACGGGGGCACGGGGCTGGGGCTGTACCTGTCGCGCGAACTCTGCGAGAGCAACGGCGCGGTGCTGCGCTACCTCCCGCGCGACGGCGGTGGCAGCATCTTCAGGATCGTCTTCGCCGACCCCGAGCGCTGGGATGCGACGATGGAGCAGACCGCAACCGAGGCCCACGCCTGACCACGCAATCGCCGGAAGACCGATGAGCCGCACCGCCCTGATCGTCGACGACGAACCCGACCTCTGCGAACTGCTGGCGATCACGCTGCGGCGGATGGACGTGCGCGCCGATGCCGTGAACGACCTGGCCGCGGCCCGCGCGGCGCTCGGCAGGCGCGCCTATGATCTCTGCCTCACCGACATGCGCCTGCCCGACGGCGACGGGCTGGAGCTCGTGTCATGGATGCAGCAGCACCACCCGCAGGTCCCGGTCGCCGTGATCACCGCGCACGGCAACGTCGAAAGCGCGGTGCGCGCGCTGAAGCTCGGCGCATTCGACTTCGTCGCCAAGCCAGTGGACCTCGGTGACCTGCGCAAGCTCGTCAACACTGCGCTGAAGCTCGAGCGCGAGCGCAGCGGCCCGCCCGCCGGCGGTACCGCCGAGCGCCTCATCGGCGAATCGCCGGCGATGGCCGAGGTCCGCAGAATGGTCGCGCGCGTCGCACGCAGCCAGGCACCGGTACACATCTGCGGCGAATCGGGCACCGGCAAGGAGCTGGTCGCGCGGATGATCCACGAGGCCAGCGCGCGCCGCGCCGGGCCGTTCGTGCCGGTCAACTGCGGCGCGGTCCCCGCGGAGCTGATGGAAAGCGAGTTCTTCGGCCATCGCAAGGGCAGTTTCACCGGGGCGACGACCGACCGGGAAGGCCTGTTCCAGGCCGCCGAGGGCGGCACGCTGTTCCTCGACGAGGTCGCCGACCTGCCGCTGCACATGCAGGTGAAGCTGCTGCGGGTGATCCAGGAGAAGGCGGTGCGCCCGGTCGGCGAGTCGGCGGAACAGCCGGTGGACGTGCGCATCCTGTCGGCGACGCATCGGGATCTGGGGGCGCTGGTCGCCGAGGGGCGGTTCCGCGAGGATCTTTATTACAGGATAAACGTGATAGAGCTGCGGGTGCCTCCGCTTCGTGAGCGCGAGGATGATCTGCTGGTACTGGCGCGGGCGGTGATTGTGCGGCTGGCCGACGAGATGGGGATCGCGGCGCCGACACTATCGGCGGAGGCCGAGGCGCGGCTGCAGGCGCATGCGTTTCCGGGGAACGTGCGGGAACTCGAGAACGTGCTGGAGCGGGCGGTGACGCTGGCGGGGGGGGAGACGATCGACGCGGACGCGATCCAGCTGCGCACCGGCAGCGGAACGGCGACAGTCGCCGCCGGGCCAGCCCGAGCCTCGGGGGTGCCCGACATGGCAGTCGGCGGTGACCCGATGGATAGGCGCAATCCTGCAGCCAGCAGGCCTGCCGGTCAGCGTAATGACCCGACAGACCTCGAAAGCGAACTGGAAGAAGTGGAGCGCGCGCGCATACGCGCTGCACTCGAGCAGACCCGCTACAACAAGACGGCAGCCGCACGGCTTCTGGGCATCAGCTTCAGGGCCTTGCGGTACAGGATCAGAAAGCTGGGCCTGGACTAGCCGCGAGCATCCACGAGGCACGACCCGCGCATACTCCAAGCATCCCGGGCCCATGGAACGCAGAGCTGAACGCCTTCGTCACCAGCGGGTGACGCGCAGCGTCACTTTCGGACGGACCCGGTCAGGTGAGTCCCTGTCGTACGTGAGCTGAATTGTGACGCTGATCACGCCCGCGGCGGACCGGAAAATCGAAGAAATCAAACTCTGACAAACACTTGGATAGTCTGCTCGAAAACTGGCACGCGAGTTGCTAGAAGGACCGCAGGCAGCCGTTTTTCGCTGTCGGCCTGTAGACGAATTTCGGCCTTTTCTTCACTCAGAGCAAGTCAGGAGTCTGACCATGATGAACCAGAAGCGTCCCCTTGGAAGCCAGAAGGGCTTCACCCTTATCGAACTGATGATCGTCGTCGCGATCATCGGCATCCTCGCGGCCATCGCGATTCCGGCCTACCAGGACTACACGGCCCGCGCGCAGGTGAGCGAAGGTCTGAGTCTGGCGGGTGGTTTGCGCACCAACCTTGCCGAGGAATTTCAAAATACTGGCGACTGGTCCGGCTTAGACGCCGATACGTACAACCTCGCGGAAGGTGCCGGCACTTACGTGGACACCGTCGAGCACGACGCGAACGGCGTGATCACCGTGACCATGCGTGACGAAGCCCCGACGGCGGCCGCGATTCGTAGTGGATCGTGGACCCTCTCACCGGTGGTGCCCGAGGATGAAAACCGCATTACCGGCTGGACTTGTGACGTCGTAGGGGATTTGGAAGTGAAGTACCTGCCCAGCAGCTGCCGTCCGTAAATCGCCCCTTGCGGTGGAGGCTGGCGTCGAAATCGATACTCGCTAGCACGACACCGGCCCAAGCAGTGGCCCCGCTCCTCCTGGAGGAGCGGGGCCACTTTGTTTTGGGCGAAGGGTCACGCACAATGGAGACGTACAGTCGTGGCGTCACGCTGTCGGTTTCGCCTGATGGGCGGTCTCGCCGTCAGGGAGACTGAACATGGCCGGTCTGTGCAAACCACCGAAAATGCCAACCGTCCGGGTGGGACCGGTTCCCAGAATCGATATTGCTTCCCAGGGGTTGATACCGAATGGCCGCGTACCGCGCCGGCATCTCGCTGCCCGAAACGCTGTTGGCGATTGCCACGACCGCCATTCTGGCGGCATTGGCGGTGGCGGTATGGCAGACGCATACGGTTGCCAGGCACGTGGATTCCGCCGTGGACGTCGTACGGCCGATCCTGACCGTCGTGGCGCGCGCCTATCTCGAGAGCGGGGAACCCCCGCGCCGGAATGCCGACGCGGGTCTGGCCGCGGATCCCGCAAGCCACCGGTCCCGCTACCTCGAAAGCGTCGATGTGCGCGATGGCACCGTGAGCCTTTATTTCGGACACCGCGCCAACCCGTCTATCGCCGGGCGCACGCTTCGTATTGAGGCGCGACTGGACGAGGCGCGCGCGCAGGTTCTCTGGCAGTGCCTGGAAATGTCGCCGGATGACCGGTCGCCGGCGCTTCCGCGCCGTTACTGGCCCGAGCTGTGCGATCGGGGGACAGGTGAGCCCGCAGCCACACCGTGACACGCCCGGGAGGCTCAATCCGTCACCGTGTGACCGATGTCCCATCGTGCATGAGTTGAACATAAAACTGCGTCACAATTGCGGCGTAGCCGGGTTGAACGCAGCCTGAGCGTGACGTATTAGTATCGGTCGGACCGGCAGGCTGCCGGTGCACCGTCGTCGTCCCGGGGCAGAGCTCCGGGCCCAGAGGACTCCATGGCCGTCAGCGCACCGCGAACACCTCTCACTGGCTTGCCGAGGCGACTCGTGCAGGACGGGATCATTGCCGAGGAGACGCTCGGCGAGGCGCTTGAGGCCGTCAAGGACCAGCCGACGACACTGGTCGCACACCTGATCGCCGAAAAGCTTGCCGACGCCCGCCAGGTCGCGGTCGCCGCCTCCCACGAGTTCGGCGTCCCGCTGCTCGACCTCGACGCGATCGAGATCGACCTTGAAGCGGTCAAGCTCGTCGACGACAAGCTGCTGAACAAGCACCGCGTGCTGCCGCTGGGCCGCCGCGGCAAGCGCATGTTCATCGCGGTGTCTGACCCGACCAACCTCCAGGCCATCGACGAGATCAAGTTCCAGACCAGCATGTCCGTCGACCCGATCGTGGTCGAGGAGGACAAGCTCGAGAAGCGCCTGTCCGGCGCGCTCGAGGCGGTCGACAGCAGCATGTCCGCGCTCGCCGAGGATGACCTCGACCTCGAGGGCCTGGACGTTACCGGCGGCGACGAGGAGGCCGGCGACGACATCTCCCGCGCCGACGTCGACGACGCGCCGATCGTGCGCTTCGTGAACAAGGTACTGCTCGACGCGATCAAGCGCGGCGCCTCCGACGTGCATTTCGAGCCCTACGAGAAGAAATTCCGCGTGCGCCTGCGCAACGACGGCGTGCTCAAGGAGTTCGCCGCCCCGCCGGTGCAGCTCGCGCAGAAGGTCATAGCACGCATCAAGGTCATGGCCCGGCTCGACATCGCAGAGCGCCGCGTGCCGCAGGACGGGCGCATCAAGATGCGCCTGTCCAAGAACCGCGCGATCGACTTCCGCGTCAACACCTGCCCGACGCTGTTCGGCGAAAAGGTGGTGCTGCGTATTCTCGACCCGAGCAGCGCGATGCTCGGCATCGACGCGCTGGGCTATGACGAGGCCCAGAAGAAGCTTTACATGGAGGCGCTGTCGAAGCCCTACGGCATGATCCTCGTGACAGGCCCGACCGGTTCGGGCAAGACGGTGTCGCTGTACACGGGCCTGAATATTCTGAACACCGCGGAACGCAACATCTCCACCGCCGAAGATCCGGCGGAAATCAACATGCCCGGCATCAACCAGGTCAACGTGAACCCGAAGGTCGGTCTGACCTTCGCGTCAGCGCTGAAGGCTTTCCTGCGCCAGGACCCTGACGTGATCATGGTCGGCGAGGTCCGAGACCTCGAAACCGCCGAGATCGCGATCAAGGCCGCGCAGACCGGCCACCTGGTACTTTCCACGCTGCATACCAACGATGCGCCCAAGACGCTCACGCGCCTCGTCGACATGGGCGTGAAGCCCTACGCGATCGCCTCCACCGTCAGCCTGATCATCGCCCAGCGGCTCGCGCGCAAGCTCTGCAACAACTGCAAGGAGCCGGCCGACATCCCCAAGGAGGCGCTGCGCGCCGAGGGCTTCAGCGAACAGGAGCTGTCCGAAGGCTTCACGATCTACAAGGCGAACGGTTGCA
>PWYM01000135.1 GCA_003567855.1 Gammaproteobacteria bacterium
CACAACGACGTGCCGTGGCAGTATCGCAACCGCGTCGACTACCGGCTGTCGGAAATGGACTTCCGTGACACGACCGCGTTCGACGATCCGCGCCCGATGCACAGCGACCTGCAGCGGCTGCGCGAGGGCCGCGTCGGCGCGCAGTGGTGGTCGGTTTACGTGGCGGCGAATATTCCTGAGGACGAGGCGGTCAAGCAGACGCTCGAACAGATCGACTTCGTGCATCGCCTCGTCGAGGCCTACCCTGAAGACCTCGAGCTTGCGCTGACGGCCGATGACGTCGAGCGAATCTTCGCCGAGGGGCGTATCGCCTCGCTGATCGGCATGGAGGGCGGGCACTCGATCGCCAACTCGCTGCCGGCGCTGCGCATGTTCTACAGGCTCGGCGCGCGCTACATGACGATCACGCACAACCGCACGCTCGACTGGGCCGATGCCGCCGGCGACGATCCGCAGCACGGCGGCATGACAGCGTTCGGCGAGGAAGTGATCCGGGAAATGAACCGGCTCGGGATGGCTGTAGACCTGTCGCACGTCACGCCGGACACGATGCGCGATGCGCTGCGCGTCACCGAGGCCCCGGTGATGTTCTCGCACTCCAATGCGCTTGCGCTTTCCGGACACCCCCGCAACGTCCCTGACGACGTGCTGGAGCTGACACGTGACAACGGCGGCCTCGTGATGGTGACTTTCGTCGAGACCTTCACGTCGGAGGAACGCCGGGAGGCGCTCGCCGAGCGCGCCGCCGAACGCGCACGGCTGGAGTCACTGAACCCGGGCCGCCCCGATGCGGTCGAACGTGGTATGGCGGAGTGGGACGCCGAAAACGAGGTTCCGAAGTCTACACTCGCGCAGGTCGCCGACCACATCGACCACATCCGCGACGTTGCGGGCATTGACCACATCGGGATCGGTGGCGATTACGACGGAATCCCCACACTGCCGCTGGGTCTCGAGGACGTGACGACGTACCCCGATCTGTTCGCCGAGCTGCTGCGTCGCGGTTACAGCGAGGATGACCTGCGAAAGATCGCGGGCCTGAACATGCTTCGCGTGCTGCGTGGCGTGGAAGACACCGCGGCACGGCTGCAGCGCGAACGCGGGCCGTCCGAGGTGCGTATTACGGATTTCGATTGATCGCGGGCCCCGCGGCCTCCGGCCGCGCGTGCCTGCCACTGGAGGTTGATGCATGAAGCTGTTGTCCATGGCTGCCCTGTTGACCGGGCTCAGCTTGGCGTCGGTCGTGCCGGGAACGGCACTCGCCGACGACCGTGCCACGTTGCGCGTGGTGCTGTCGGTGACCTCGGAAGGTTCCAGAAACGAGATCAAGAGCCACGCAGAAGCCGCGTTGCAGCGCATCGGTGACGTGGAGCTCGTCGAGCGCGACGACGGCGCCTACCACGTGATCTACCTCACGCACGGTCGCATGACGACGGCCCGGGTTCGCACCGGACACGTGTTGTCGAGCGTGGTGACGTACCTGCCCTCGGCCGATGCCGAGGACGGCAGCGGCGACCATGGCGAACTCTATCGCCACTCGGAGCTGTTCTGGGGCGGCGAGGATTTGCGCACGCAGATTGACCGCGCGGTCCTTTCCATAGAACGTAAAGTGTTCCAGCCTGCTCGCGAGCGCGCGCGGGAAAGAAGGCGTTGACAACTGGAGGCTGGGGCCGGAATCGAACCGACGTCCGCGGCTTTGCAGGCCGCTGCATGACCACTCTGCCACCCAGCCGGGAGGCGGGATTCTGGCGCAACCACTGAGGGAAGGATTGGCGAAATCTTGGAGCGGGAAACCGGACTCGAACCGGCGACCCCAACCTTGGCAAGGTTGTGCTCTACCAACTGAGCTATTCCCGCCCGCCGAGCCTGTGCATTGTAGGCCGGCGGCTGAAGCTGTCAAGCCATTGACGACCGGATGTGTGCCGGTTTCAGACGCAGGCCGGGCCCGGGCGTCCGCACGCCCCCGTCAGCCCTGGTCGGGCATCCGCGTCGACGCGCGCAGCTCCGGCCAGGCCGCCCGCAGGTAGTCGAACATCGACCACAGCGTGATGACCGCGGCGGCCAGCAGCAGCAGAAAACCGAGCTCGTAAATCGGCACGCCCATGAGCGGCACCGAGAACAGCATCATGCTGATCCCGACCATCTGCACGATGGTCTTCGACTTGCCGATCGGCGACACCGCGACACGCGCGCGCGCACCGAGGTGCGCCATCCACTCGCGCAGCGCCGATACGGTGATCTCGCGCCCGATGATCACCGCCGCGGTCGCGGTCAGCAGCAGTTCGGCGCTGTCGATCGGCATTCGACCGGCGTCGTGGACGAGGATCACCAGCGCGATCGCGACGATGAGCTTGTCTGCGACCGGGTCCAGGAAGGCCCCGAACGGTGTCGTCTGGTTCCAGCGCCGCGCGAGCCAGCCGTCAAGCCAGTCGGTGAGCCCGGCGAGGATGAACAGCGCCGCCGACACGGGGCGGCCCCACTCGAAGGGCAGGTAGAACGCAATCGCGACGAGCGGGATCGCGATGATCCGGAACCAGGTCAGTGTGATGGGCAGATTGAACGCGGACACGCTCGGTTCCTTCCGTAGGTCATGAGGGCCAGCGCGTGGCACGCTGCAAGCCTACCACTTCCACGCGGGTGCGAAGGTCTACCCTCACGCTCAACGCTCGCCATGAAAATGGACGTAGATGCGTTCGGCGAGACGGCGACTGATCCCGTGCACGCGTGCAAGGTCTTCGACCCCGGCGCGCGCCACCCCCTGCAGACCGCCGAACTGGCGCAGCAGTTCCCGCCGCCGCTTCGGTCCCAGCCCGGGAATGTCCTCGAGCGACGAGCGTCCCGCCTTGCGCGCGCGCCGCGCGCGCTGACCGGTCAGCGCGAACCGGTGGGCCTCGTCGCGCACCTGCTGGACGAGATGCAGCGCAGGCGACGCGCCAGGCAGGCGCACCGGGGTCTCCTGCCCGGCAACGTACAGCCGTTCCTGGCCGGGGCGACGGCCCTCCCCCTTCGCGACGCCGACGATCAGCGGGCCCTCGATCTGCATCTCCTCGAGCACCCCGGCGACCGCACCGATCTGGCCCCGGCCGCCGTCGATCAGCAGCACGTCGGGCAGCGCCGCCTCGCCGCGCTTGAGCCGCGTGTAACGACGTCTCACCGCCTGCACCATCGCACCGTAGTCATCCCCGGGTACGACGCCCTCGATGTTGAAGCGCCGATAGTCGGCCTTGATCGCACCCTCGGGTCCGTAGACCACGCATGACGCGACCGTCTCGGTGCCACCGAGGTGGCTGATGTCGAAGCACTCGATGCGCGCCGGCGCCTCGGGCAGGTCCAGCGCACTGGCCAGCGCCTCGAGCTGGCGCTCGACGGTCGCGTTGGTGGACTGACGGGCGTCGAGCGCCAGTTTCGCGTTGGTGACCGCGAGCTCGTGCCACCGCGCGCGCTCGCCACGTACCCGACCGCGGATCTCCACGCGGTGTCCGGCACGCTCCGACAGCGCCGCGGCGAGCAGCTCACCCTCGGGCAGCGGTTCGCCGGTGACGATCAGGCGCGGCACGTCTCGGCGCACGTAGTACTGGCCGACGAACGCCTCGAGCGTCTCGGCCGCCGATGCCGCCTCGCCGGCGCGCGGAAAGAAACTCCGGCTGCCGAGTACCCGCCCGCCGCGGATGAACAGGACCGCGATACAGCTCTGGCCACCGTCCGCAGCGAGACCGAGCACGTCGGTTTCGACGCCATCCGGGCCGGCCACCGCCTGGCGCTCCTCGATGCGCTTGAGCCTGCCGATCTGGTCCCTGAAGCGTGCCGCGGACTCGAAATCGAGCGCCTCGGCGGCGTGTTCCATCCGCTCGGCGAGCGCATTGACGACCTGGGTGGAACGCCCCTCGAGGAACGCGCGTGCATCCTCCACGTCCCGTGCATAGTCGCGGCGGCCGATCAGGCCGACACACGGCGCGGTGCAGCGGCGGATCTGGTACTGCAGGCACGGACGGCTGCGGTTCGCGAAGAAGGTGTCGTCGCACTGGCGGATGCGGAACAGCTTCTGCAGCTGGTTGAGCGTCTCGCGTACCGCCCCGGCGCTGGGATAAGGCCCGAAGTACTGGCCCGGTCCGCGCCGCGGCCCGCGGTAGAACGACAGCCGCGGGAACTCGTGCTGGGTCGACAGGTGAATGTACGGGTAGCTCTTGTCGTCGCGCAGCAGGATGTTGAAGCGCGGCCGGTGCGCCTTGATGAGTTCGTTCTCGAGCAGCAGCGCCTCGGTCTCGGTATGCGTGACGGTGACTTCGCAGCGGGCGATCCGCGCCTTCAACGCCATCGTTTTGGCGTCGGTCGCCCGGCCCTGGAAGTAGGTGCCGACGCGATTGCGCAGATCGCGCGCCTTGCCGACGTACAGCAGCGCATCGTCGGCGTCGTACATGCGGTAGACGCCCGGCCGGTGGGTCAGCGTCGCGAGGAACGCCTGCGGATCGAAGGCGGTATCAGGAGGCGTCTCCATCAGCGCCCGGGCAGACCTGCGGCGCGCGCCGCGTGGCGCATGACCTGCAGGAAGCCGGCCTCGGTGAGGCGCCCGGTCTGGGTGTTGTAGCGGCTGCAGTGGTACGACGACACCAGTCGCTCGCCGCCCGGCAGCGCATGGTCACTGCCATGGCCGAAGGGATACGCGACCTGGCGCAGGCCAAGTGCGCGCAGCACCGCCCGGTGGGCGACACCGCCCAGCGCCAGCACTACACCGCCGCGCGGCAGCCCCGCGAGTTCGGCGGCGAGGAAGTCATTGCACGCGGCCACCTCGGCGCCCTTGGGACTGTTGCCCGGCGGCAGGCATTTCACCGCGTTCGTGATTCGCGTGCGTTTCAGGCGCAGGCCATCGGCAGCGGACTCGGACACCGGGCGGGTGGCCAGGCCGACCGCGTGCAGTACCCGGTACAGCAGCAAGCCCGCGTAGTCGCCGGTGAACGGGCGTCCCGTGCGGTTCGCGCCGTGCATGCCGGGGGCCAGTCCGACGATCAGCAGCCTGTGGCGCTGCGCACCGAAAGCTGGCACCGGAGCGGCATGATAGTCGGGGTGTTCGGCGCTGACCCGCTCGCGCAGCGCGACCAGGCGCGGGCAGCGCCGGCAGTACGGGTCGAACCATGCGTCGGCCTCAGTCATCCATGTGCGCGATGATCGCGTCGCCGAAGTCCCGCGTCCCGAGCAGCTTCGCCCCCGGGATCAGTTTCTCGAGGTTCTGCTCCGCGCTGCGCCGGTCACGCGCCTTCTCGAGGTCGGGCTTGCGGATCGCCTCGCGCAGCACCGCGAGGTCGTAGGTCAGCTGCTTGTTCTCGATGGTGCGCGACATGCCGTGCACGACGAGGTCGGCGGCCTCGCCCCAGCCCATGTAGCGCAGCATCATTTCCGCCGACAGGATCAGCGAGCCGGGGTTGACGCGGTCCTTGCCGGCGAAGCCCGGCGCCGTGCCATGCGTGGCCTCGAAGACCCCGATCCCGTCGCCGATATTGGCGCCCGGTGCGATCCCGATACCGCCGACCTGGGCGGCCAGCGCATCGGAGATGTAGTCACCGTTGAGGTTCAGCGTTGCGACCACGTCGTAGTCCTGCGGGTTCAGCAGGATCTGCTGCAGGAAGTTGTCGGCGATCACGTCCTTGACGATGATCTCGCGGCCCGTGCGCGGATTGTCGAAGCGCAGCCATGGCCCGTCACCGACCGGCTCGGCGCCGAACTGCTCGCGCGCAAGCTCGTAGCCCCACTGACAGAAAGCCCCCTCCGTGAACTTCATGATATTGCCCTTGTGCACGAGCGTCACGGAGCTCCGGTCTTCGTCTATCGCGTACTGCAGCGCCTTGGCGATCAGCCGCTGCGAGCCCGGTCGCGACACCGGCTTCACGCCCAAGCCGGTCTCGGCGCCGTGCGGGAACGGGCGCACGCCCATCTCCTCTTCCAGAAAGCGCATCAGCTTGCGGTTCTCGGGCGAGCCCGCGGGCCACTCGATGCCGGCGTAGATGTCCTCGGTGTTCTCGCGGAAGACCACCATGTCGACCTGTTCGGAGTCCTTCATCGGCGTCGACACGCCGAGGAAATAGCGGATCGGGCGCACGCACGCGTACAGGTCCAGGGACTGGCGGATGGACACGTTCAGGGAGCGGATGCCACCGCCCACCGGGGTGGCGAGCGGCCCCTTGATCGAGACGACGAACCGGCGCATCGCGTCGAGGGTCTCTTCGGGCAGCCATTGCCCCTCGTACACGTCGGTGGCCTTCTGGCCGGCATAGATTTCCATCCACGCGATGCTGCGCTTCCCGCCGTAAGCCTTTTCCACGGCGGCGTTCACCACCTTGTGCATTACCGGCGAGACGTCGATGCCGATGCCGTCACCCTCGATCAGCGGGATGATCGGGCGGTCGGGCACCTCGAGGCTGAAGTCGTCGTTGAGCCTGATCGGGTCGCCGTCGGCCGGCACCTGGATGCGTTGATACGCCATGTTGTAGACCTTGCGGGAAACTGGGTGGGACGACCGAAAGGCGGCCGTCGCGAAGGGGTGCAATTCTAACGAAAACGGGGCGGGTCCCGAAGGACCCGCCCCGAAAGAGCGTGGCGGTGCGGTGTTCAGCCGGCGCGGGACAGTCTCAGCTGCCGCTCTTGAACTGATCTTCCTCGGTTGACCCGGAAAGTGCGGTAATCGACGACTGCCCGGCGGTGATCACCTGCGTGACGGCGTCGAAATAGCCGGCGCCGACCTCGCGCTGGTGACGGGTCGCGGTGTAGCCCTCGGACTCCGCCGCGAATTCGTTCTCCTGCAGCTCCACGTAGGCGGTCATCTGCGTGTCGCGGTAGCCGCGCGCGAGCCTGAACATCGAATAGTTCAGCGCGTGGAAGCCGGCCAGCGTGATGAACTGGAACCGATAGCCCATCGCGGCGAGTTCCTTCTGGAACTTCGCGATCGTCGCGTCGTCGAGGTGACGGCGCCAGTTGAACGATGGCGAGCAGTTGTAGGCGAGCATCTGGTCCGGGAAGTGCTTGTGAATCGCATCGGCGAAGCGGCGCGCCTGGTCGAGATCGGGCACGCTGGTCTCGCACCACAGCAGGTCGGCGAACGGCGCGTAGGCAAGACCGCGGGCGATCGCCTGGTCGAGCCCCGCATTGACGCGGAAGAAGCCCTCTGCGGTGCGTTCGCCGGTGACGAACGGCCGGTCGCGTTCGTCCACGTCGGAGGTCAGCAGGTTCGCCGCATCCGCATCGGTGCGCGCGACGACCAGCGTCGGCACACCCGACACGTCGGTCGCCAGTCGCGCGGCGACCAGCTTGTTGACCGCCTCGGAAGTCGGCACCAGGACCTTGCCGCCCATGTGGCCGCACTTCTTCGCAGACGAGAGCTGGTCCTCGAAGTGCACGCCCGCGGCGCCCGCGTCGATCATGTCCTTCATCAGCTCGAAGGCGTTGAGCACGCCGCCGAAACCGGCCTCGGCGTCGGCGACGATCGGCTGCAGGAAGTCGATCGAGTCGTCGCCCTCGGC
>PWYM01000262.1 GCA_003567855.1 Gammaproteobacteria bacterium
CGACGACGCCGACGACGTGGCGGACGCCGCGGCGCCGGAACCGCAGCCGCAGATGGACCCGGTGCTCAAGGAGATCTTTCTCAAGGAAACCCGCGAGCACCTCGGCACCGTGCGCGACTTCATCGCGCAATGCGAGACCGGCAATCCGCCGTTCAGGGTCAGCGACGAGCTCTACCGCGCGTGTCACACGCTGCTCGGCAGTGCGCGCATGGCCGGCGTAGAGCCGGGTGAGGCGCTGGCCGCACCGATGGAGCAGTACGTGCGGACCCTGCAGGCGGCCGGCCAGCAGGTCGGCGCCGACGGACTCGCAGCGTTGCGGCACGCGGTGGCGGAGATTCAGCGGCTGGTCGACCAGCTTGATGCCGATGAGCCCCTGGCCGTCGATGCCGCGGCGGTGCTCGCGGCGTTCGAGTCACCGCGCGCCGAGGCCGCGGCGGCGGTGCCCGCCGACGATGACACCGTCGGCGCCCCCCACGACGTGGTGTGGGACGCCGGCGACGCGGCGGTCGGCCACGATGCCGGGCGCCCCGGCACGCCGGCGGCAGCCGACGACGACGCGGACGAACCGCGCGCCGAGGACTTTGACCCGGAACTTGCGGCGATCTTCACCGAAGAAGCCGCCGAAATTCTCGAACAGGCCGAGGAGCTCGTCGACGGCTGGCAGGGCACGCCGGGCGACGTGATGGTGTCACTGCAGCGCCTGCTGCACACGCTCAAGGGCGGCGCGCGCATGGCGGGCGTGGTGCCTATGGGTGACCTGTCGCACGCGATGGAAACGCTGCTCGAACGCGTCGACGCCGGCCACGTCACGCCGGGTGAACCGCTCGCCGGCCTGCTGCGCAGAAGCCTGGACACGCTCCACGGCATGCGTGACGCGGTCAGCGCCGGCCAGATGCCGGGCCCGGAAGCCGCGCTGCTCACCGAGCTGACGGGTTTGGCCGACGGTGCTGCCCGCATCCCCGCCCCCGCAGACGTGCCGGCGTCGTCGGCCCGCGAAGAGGCGCCGCCGTCGGTCGCGGTGCCGCCGGACGTGCCGTCACCGGCGGCGCATGAGCCCACTGCACCGTCTGTGCCTGAGGCTGCGGACGCGGGTGACCCCGATAATGCGCCCGCCCGCGTTGCCCCCGACACGCCTGAATCCGCAGCGCCTGTCGACGACGCCCGCGCGGATGCGGCTGCAGATGTCGCCCCGGCCGCGATGCCTGCCGCGTCGGCGCCAGTCACCGAACGGCCGCCGGACCGCGACGGGCTCGGTGCGCTGCTCGCGGCGATGGGTGCGCAGGCGGTCGAGCCGCCCGACGACGATGACGCTGCGGCGGCTGCCGCCGCAGCGCCCGACGTCGTGACCGACGACGTGGTGGCGGCCGACGCTGCATTCGACGACGCGGCCGTGGACCTTGCGGAGGACGACACCGCAACGCAGCCTGCGCAACAGCCGCCGGCACCGCCGCCGCGCCCGCGCGCCGGCGACGCGGGGCGCCAGGAATTCGTGCGCGTCGACGCCGAGCTGCTCGACGATATGCTCAACAGCGCCGGCGAGATCAGCATCTTCCACTCGCGGCTCAACCAGCAGGTCGCGGCGATCGAGTTCAATCTCCAGGAACTCGCGCAGACCGCGTCACGCATGCGCGAGCAGCTGCGCAAGCTCGACGCCGAGACCGAGCGCCAGATCCTGTTCAAGCACCAGGAGGATTCGGGCGCCGACGCCGACTTCGATCCGCTGGAACTCGACCGCTACTCGACGCTGCAGCAGCTCTCGCGGGCGCTGGCCGAGTCGGTGAGTGACGTCGGCAGCATCAACGACCTGCTGCGCAACCTCAGTTCCGACGCCGATACGCTGCTCGTGCAGCAGGGCCGCGTCACGCTGCAGCTGCAGGACAGCCTGATGCGCACCCGCATGGTGCCATTCCAGCGCCATGTCGCGCGGCTTTCCCGGCTCGTGCGCCAGGCCGCGGCCAGCGAAGGCAAGCGTGCGGAACTGGTCGTGCACGGCGCGACCGGCGAGCTCGATAGGCAGGTACTCGAGCGGATGCTGCCGCCGCTGGAGCACCTGCTGAGAAACGCCGTCGTCCACGGCATCGAAACCCCGGAGCAGCGACGCGACGCCGGCAAGCCGGCGGCTGGCGAGATCCGCGTGCACATGCGCCGTGACGGTTCCGAGGTCGTCATCGAGGTCGCCGACGATGGCGCCGGCATCAATACGCAGGCGGTGCGCGCGAAGGCGCTGGAGCGCGGGCTGCTGCGGCCCGAGGACCGCTTCGGCGACGAACTCGCGATGGAGCTGATCCTGCGCCCGGGATTCTCCACCGCCGGGCGCCTGACGCAGGAGGCCGGACGTGGCGTCGGCCTCGACGTCGTCGCGAGCGAGGTGCAGAAGCTCGGCGGCAGCCTGCGTATCGACTCCACGCGCGGCCGCGGCACGCGGTTCAACATCCGGCTGCCTTACACGCTGGCGATCACGCAGGCGCTGATCGTGCGCGTCGGCGACGAGACCTTTGCACTGCCGCTGCCGACCGTCGAGGGCATCGCGCGCATACCGCGCGACGACCTGCTGGAGCGGCTCAAGGACGACGACCCCCGCTATGACTACGCCGGGGAGAGCTTCCGCCTGCAGCACCTCGGGCTGTTCGTCGGCGGTGCGCCGTCGCGTCTGCCCGACGAGGATGCCGCGGTGCCGGTCATCCTCGTGCGTGCCGGCGAGCACTCGACCGCGCTGATTACCGACCAGCTCGTCGGCAGCCGCGAGATCGTCGTGAAGACGCTGGGCCCGCAGATCACGGGCGTCCCGGGGGTGTCGGGTGCGACGATTCTCGGCGATGGCAGCATCGTCGTGATCCTCGACGTGGGTGCGCTGGTACGTGCGCGTCGCCACGACGATGACGAGCCCGTACCGATGCAGCAGCGCGACGAGCGCATACTCGCGCTGGTCGTCGACGACTCGATCACCGTTCGCCGGGTCACGCAGCGGCTGCTCGAGCGCAACGGCATGCGCGTGCTGACCGCGCGGGACGGCATGGATGCGATCACGGTGATGCAGGACGCGCGCCCCGACGTGATCCTGCTCGACATCGAGATGCCACGCATGGATGGCTATCAGTTCGCGACCCACGTGCGCAACGACCCCAGGGTCGCCGACGTGCCGATCATCATGATCACGTCGCGTTCCAGCGAAAAGCATCGCGCGCGCGCGATCGAGGTCGGTGTCAACGACTACCTGTCCAAGCCCTACCAGGAAAGCCAGCTGCTCGCGGCGATCACGCCGCTGGTCGGCTCGGAGTCGCACTGATGTCGGCCGAGGAAGTCGAGGAACTCTACAGCTTGCTGGTGCCGCTCGACGAGGCACGGCTGATCGTGCCACGCGCCTGCGTTGCCGAGGTCGTTGGCTACACCAAGCCTCAGCCACTCGCCGACGCGCCGCCGTGGCTCGCCGGCAGCATAGAGTGGAACGGTCGCCAGCTGCCGGTCGTGAGTTTCGAGGTCGCCGCCGGCTACCCGTCACCGGTGCAGGCGGGCCGCACGCGCGTCGTCGTCTTCAACGCGATCACCGGTGAACTGAAGCCGCCGTATTTCGGCCTGCTGACGCAGGGCTTCCCGCAGCTCGTGCGCGTCAATCCCGACGTGCTGGCGACCGACGATGAAGACTTTCCCGACGACAGCCCGATCGTCTGCCGCATCCGCATGCTCAATGAGTATCCACTGATTCCCGACCTCGAGCGCCTCGAGCAGATGATCGTCGCGGCGCTGCGCCGCGGCTGAGCGCTCAGCCGGCGGCGTCGCCCCACGTGCCCTGCAGCAGCGCGAGCGCGGCGATCGCCGCGGTTTCGGTGCGCAGGATGCGGGGCCCGAGCCGCACCGCGCTGAAGCCTTTTGCGATTGCAGCCTCGCGCTCGCCGGGGGCGAGGCCGCCCTCGGGCCCGATCAGCAGCGTGACGCCGCCCGGCGGGCGAGCGTGCGTGGCAAGTCGGGCTTCGCCTTCGGCGGCGAGCAGCAGCCGCAGTCGTGCCGGCGCTTCGGCCGCGAGCGCTTCGGCAAGCGTGCATACCGGCGCGACCACCGGCACGCGATTGCGACGGCACTGCTCGCAGGCCGCGACCGCGACGGCCTGCCAGTGACGCTGGCGGCGTTCGGCGCGCTCGCCGGCGAGCTTGACCACCGAGAACTTCGTGATCACCGGCACGATCTCGGCGACGCCGAGCTCCGTCGCCTTCTGGATCACGAGGTCCATCCGCTCGCCCCGCGACACCCCCTGCAGCAGCCTCACCGACAGTGGCGACTCGCGTTCAATTGCGACGTGTTCGTCGATGGCGAGTGTCACCCGGTCGCGCCCGAGCGCGGTGATGCGCGCTCGGTATTCGCCGCCTGCACCGTCAAATACCGTCAGCGGCGCGTCGACGCCGAGGCGCAGCACCCGCACGAGGTAGCGTGCGCGGTCGCCCGACACGATGACTTCGGCGCGGCCGGCGACGGGCTCGTCAAGATACAGGCGGTGTTCACGCAAGACCGGCGTCCTTGTGCAGAAGGCGTTGCCGGCCAAGAATACCGGCATGGCCCGGATCAGTGTCGATACCCGCAGCGGCCTCGTGCACCCGGCGCGCTTCGTGTCGTCGCCGAACCACGACCGACGCCCCGGTGACGAGGCGCCGTCGCTGGTGGTCGTGCACGGGATCAGCCTCCCGCCGGGAGAGTTCGGTGGCGACTACATCGACAGGCTGTTCACGAACACGCTCGACCCCTGCGCGCATCCGTACTTCGCCAGTATCGCCAGGCTGCGCGTGTCGAGCCACCTGCTGGTGCGTCGCGATGGGAGGCTCGTACAGTACGTGCCGCTGCACCTGCGCGCATGGCATGCCGGACAGTCATGCTGGCGCGGACGCGAGCGCTGCAATGACTACTCGATCGGTATAGAGCTCGAGGGCACCGACGACCGGCCGTACGAGCCGGTACAATACGACACGCTGGCGGGGCTGATTCACGCACTTCGCGGTGCCTATCCGGGCATCACCGACGATGCGATCGCGGGTCACGCCGATATCGCACCCGGGCGCAAGACCGATCCCGGGCCGGCCTTCGACTGGCAACGCCTGCAGCGTTGCCTGCACGACAATGCGCGTGGCTGACAGCCGTTTCCGGAGAGCGCCCGCACCCGCATGAAACTGATCGCCCTCATCGTCGGCCTGCTGCTCGAGCGCCTGGTCACCCACCTGCTGCACCTGCGCGAACTGCGCTGGTTTGACCGTTATTTCGACTGGTCGCTCGCCCGGCTCGGCGGCGCGCCGGACTGGGCGCGGATGCCGTTCGCGTTGGTCCTGCTCGCGCTGCCGGTGCTGCCCGTGGTCGTGGCGGCCGCGGTGCTGCTGACGGCGGGGCTGTTCTGGAACGTGCCGTACTTCGTGTTTGCGGTGTTCGTGCTGCTGTTCTCGCTCGGTCCGCGTGACCTCGGCGAGGAGGTGCGCGACTACGTCGACACGGTGCAGATGGAGCGCTTCGAGGAGTCACAGCGCATCGCCAAGGAACTGCTCGAGGCGCGCGCGACCCGCGGAGGTGAGCGCCGCGAGCTCGTCGTCGAGGAGGCGGTGCTGGTGCAGGCGAACAACCGCATCTTCGGTGTCGTGCTGTACTTCGTCGCACTTGGTCCGGTCGGTGCGTGGCTGTTCCGGGTCAGCGACATGTTCCGCCGGCGCGCGGTGTACGAGGCCGAGCGTGACGCCGACGACGCGCGCGTCAACGCGGCGCAGGTGGTCGAGACGATGCACGGCGTCCTCGCATGGCTGCCGGCGCGGCTGACGTGCCTGGGCTACGCGCTTGCCGGCAGTTTTGAGGATGCCATCGCGGCATGGCGCCGGGTCACCGCCGGCGCGTCGATGCGGTTCTTCGAGTTGAACGACGAGCTGATCGCCGTCGTCGGCCGCGCCGCGCTCGCCCCGCAGGACGGCGAGCAGCCGCTCGATGTGCTTCAGGAAGCCGCGCGCGCGGCTGCGGCAATGCGCCTGGTCGTCCGCACGCTGTTCGTGTGGCTCACCGTGGTCGCGTTGATGACGCTGTTCGGCTGGGCGGTCTGACGGCCGGCGTCGGACCCGTTCCGTCGGGTCGATTCAGTCGGGCTTCGCGAGGCGACCGCGCTTCCAGATGACCTCGGCGCCGCGCTCGTGCCGCGCGAGCACGCGCGCGATCACGAACAGCAGGTCTGACAGGCGGTTCAGGTAGCGCAGGCCCTCCGGGTTGACCTCCTCGCGGTGTGCGAGTGTCCAGATGCGCCGTTCCGCGCGCCTGCACACCGTGCGCGCGACATGGCACGCCGACGTCGCCGGCCCGCCGCCCGGCAGGATGAAATCCTTCAGCGGCGGAAGCCCGTCGTTGAAATCGTCGAGCGCCTGCTCAAGGCGCGAGACGAAGTCCGCACCGATGGCGACGTGGCCGGGGATGCAGAGCTCGCCCCCGAGGTCGAACAGGTCGTGCTGCACCTCGACGAGGCAGCTGCGCACCGCCTCCGGGATGTCGGCGACCGACAGCACCATCCCGATGTGGCTGTTGGCCTCATCGACGGTGCCGTAGGCCTCTACGCGCGGGTGGTCCTTGGCGATGCGATTGCCGTCGCCCAGGCCGGTGGTGCCGTCGTCGCCGGTGCGGGTGTAGATCCTGGTCAGCCTGTTGCCCATTGTCGTTCTTCCGTGAAGCGCTGGAAATTGGTGCGTCCAGCGCCGATCATGAGCCGCCGCCGGAGATGCGTAGTGTGCCACGACGTCGCGCAGCCGGTCGTTTCGTGTCAGCAGGAACCGCAGATGAAGCCATCCGAACATGCCCGCGCGGCGCTCGATGCGGCGGCCGCCGCCGCCGGGATCATCCGCCGTCATTACCGCGCCGGCGCCGCGGTTACGATGAAGTCCGACCGCACGCCCGTGACCGAGGCCGACGTCGCCGCCGAGCACGCGATCCGCGCGATCATCGCCGAGCGTTTTCCCGACCACGGGTTCTACGGCGAGGAGACCGGGCGCAGCGACCGTGACAGCCCGTGGCTGTGGCTGGTCGATCCCATCGACGGGACCAAGAGCTTCGTCCGCGGTTATCCGTTCTTCTCGACGCAGATCGCGCTGATGCACGATGGCGAGCTCGTGCTCGGCGTCTCGAGCGCGCCGGAGTTCGGTGAAGTCCTGTGGGCCGAGCGCGGCGCGGGCGCGTGGCAGGATGGGCGGCGTCTGTCGGTCAGCGCGGTCGACGCGATCGAGGACGCGACGCTGTCGACCGGCAACCTCGCCACGCTGGCCGGTGGTCCCGGCTGGGCGGCGCTCGGGCGCCTGGTCACCCGCGTCAACCGCAGCCGCGGCTACGGCGACTTCTACCACTACCACCTGCTGGCGCGCGGCAGCATCGATGCCGTGGTCGAATCCGACGTCAACATCCTCGATATTGCGGCTTTGACCGTGATCGTCCGTGAAGCTGGCGGCATGCTGACGGCGCTCGACGGTGGTGCGGTCGGGCTCGAAACCCGCAGCGTGCTGGCGAGCAACGGCAGGCTGCAGCCCGCGCTGGCCGCCGCGCTCGAGGGCTGAGGCCCCGCAGTCCGGCCGGACTGCCGGCGCGGTGCGCACCCCGGATAAAACAAGGCCCGGCAGGGCCGGGCCTCGTCGCGCCTTTGGAATTGTTCTACGCGAGTCTGTCGCGCCAGTTGTTGTTATCGACTTGTTCTTGTTGGCCCGGATGGCGTCCCCGGTGCAAGGAGGGCAGCAATCTTCATGCCAGCCAGATTAAAGCGTTTTATTTCAATCTCTTGCTTCGGTCCGACCCCGGGGTTGGGCTGACGGGGGGCGGGAAGTGTCAAATTCTCCGGCGCTCGGGGCGGGGTCCGGGGTGGTTACCGGGGGCCGCGGCTGGCGCAGCAGGCTCGGCGAGTAGTAGCGCCCGGCGGCGATCACGAAGCGCACTTCGCCGAGCGCCGCGAGGTCTTCGAGCGGGTCGCCGTCGACGACGACGAGGTCGGCGAGCCGGCCCTCCGACACGCGGCCGAGGCGGCCATCGGCGCCCAGTATGCGTGCGGCGTCCAGTGTGGCCGCGCGCAGTACCTCGCGGCGGCTGAGTCCGGCGCGGTGCAGGCGTTCGAGCTCGCGATGCAGCCCCGCGCCCGGCGCCGCGTCGGCTGAGCCGCTGCCGGCGCCGACCGAACCGCCGCGCGCCATCAGGTCGGCGACCAGTTCGACACTGACGTCGTCGCCGGACGCGAGCAGTGGCACCAGCGTGGTGCGGCTGCGCGCCAGCATCGAGAGCAGGTCCGACCAGCCGCCGCCGTGGCCGCTCGGCATCGGTTCGAGCACGTCGCCGCCGAGCAGACCGGCGCGCTGTACCGAGGCCACGCTGACGCGCGCGCCCATCGCGTGGGCCTGCGTGCGCGCCTGGGTCCACAGCGCCAGTGGCAGCCGTGGCCCGGTGCGTACGTCGTGGAGGTGCAGCGCATCGGTCCACGCGAGCGCCCGATCGAGCGCGTCCGCGTCGGTGATGCTTGCCGCGGCGTGATGTGCGGTTCGCGGCCCGTCGGGCATGACGCCGCCGGTGTACAGCCGCGGCCCCGGCCGCTGGCCGCTGGCCCACGCCTCGTGGCGCTCCATCGCATCGAGCGGATCGCTGACCGGTTCGCGCACGGTTGTCACGCCATGCGCGAGCCATTCACCGCCGTGGTGCCATCCGGCGCGTCCGGAGTGGCGGGCATGCAGGTCGATCAGGCCCGGCAGGACGGTCAGGTGGCGCGCGTCGACGACGCGCCCGGAATGTTCGCGGGCGCCGCGCTCGACGACGGCGACGATGCGCTGGCCGCTGATGTGGATGTCGCGGTCGGGCTCGTAGCCACCGGTGACCGGGTCGTAGATGCGTCCGGCCTGCAGCACCCAGTCGGTGTCGCCGGAGACGCTGCGCCAGCCCGGCAGATCGAGCGGCCAGGGCCGGGTCGCGTCGGCGCCGCTTGAGGCGGTGTCGGTGAGCTGCAGGCCGCCAGGCGCGACGTGCAGCACGTAGCGGCCATCGGCCGACACCGACGGTGCCTTTGCCGGGCCGTCGCCGACCGGTTGTGACGAGCCTGCGCCGGCACCCCCGTCGAGCAGCGGCTGGCGCCACAGCCGGCCATCGCGCACCTGCAGGAGCCAGCCGCCGTCTCGGCTCACGACCGGTCCGTCCATCGGCAGCGCCGCGCGCCCGCCGGGCGCGATGCCCGGCAGGTCGCCGCTGCGGGCGTCGCCGGGGCGCCAGGTGCGCGTCCGGATGCCATCGCCGGGCAGGTCGGGTGCGAGCTGGTTGATGACGAGCCGGTCGGCGGCGAGCCAGTCGGGGCGACCGGCCCACTCGAGCGCATCGGTCAGCGTCTCCATGCGACCGCTGTTGACGTCGTACACGCGCAGCGCGACCGGGCCCCACGGCCCGGCGGGGCCGGCATCGATGAACGCGACCCGCGTGCCGTCCGGAGACCAGGCCGGCAGCATCGCGGTGCCCGGCGTGCTGACCAGCCGCTCGGGGCTGCCGCTGCCGTCGGCGCGGCTACGCCAGATATCGGTGGTGCCATCGCGGTCGGCGGCATAGACGAGCCATCGGCCGTCGGGGGACCAGTCGGGATCGAGCGCGAGCGTGTCGCCGCCGGTGAGCGCGAGCGTCGTGCCATCACGGTCCGCGCGCCACAACCGCCCGAGCGCGGTGAACGCGACGAACTCGCCGTCGGGCGACAGCCGGGGCGCGCGCAGCCCGCGCACCGGTCGTCGCGCCGGGTCGTCCGGCGCGGCCGCGACGCGCGGTTGCCATTGCGGGCGGTGGGCCGTGAGTACGCCGAAGAACGGCAGCCCCTCGGACTCGCGAGAGCCGAGCCGTCGCTGCCGCAGGCCGCCGTCGGCGGCGTAGATGAAATGCTGGCCGTCGCGCCATACCGCCGGCGCCGGATACACGTCCTCGCGCCAGCTGGTGGGCCGCAGCAGGCGTTCGGGGCTCGGCAACAGCATCATCTTGTGCATCGCGCCCGGGGGGCCCTTCACGACGGTGAGCATCGCGCCGTCGGGTCGCCACGCCGGGGCGTGCAGCGGTTCCCGGCCCGCGTGCAGTGTGGTCGTCTGCCCCTGCGGGCCGCGCAGGCGCAGCCGGTCGCCATCGGCGCCGCGGGAAATGAACGCAATATGGTGCCCGTCCGGGGACACCGCGGGGTCCGCCTCGGTGCTCGAATGGAAACTGATCTGCTCGAGGCGGCCGTCGGCGAGTGTCAGCCGCCAGAGATCGTCGCTGCCGGAGCGGTCGGAGACCAGTACGAGGCCCGAGCCGTCGGGCATGAACGCCGGCGAATGGTGATCGTAGAGCCCGCGGGTCAGCGTGCGCGGTTCGCCGCCGTCCAACGGCACCGACCAGAGCTGGCGGTAGCCGTCGGCGACGGCCTCGAACACGACCTCGGTGCCGTCCGGATGGCAGCGCGGCCGGCGCGCCTCGAAGCCGGGTTCGGTGAGCGGGGTCGCGCCGCCGCCCGAGGCGGGCAGCGTCCAGATCACGCCCGCGAGGTCGGTGACCAGTCGCGTCCCGCCCGCGCACAGGTCGACGGCGAGGTTGCCGCCCGACGTGAATTCGATCAGCGGGCGTTCATCGGCGGCGGACGCCGCGGCGAGCAGCGCCAGCGGCCACAGCAGGGGTCGCAGCTTCATTGCGCGCGCTGAGCCTCCACCGCGGGAGCGGCGTCGGTGTCGACGCGTATCGCCAGTTCCACCGGGTGGCAGCACACCGAGCAGTCCTCGATGTAGCCCTGGTCTCCGGCGGTCACGTCGATGAGCACGTCGAACGATTCCCAGCACCACGGGCAAGTCACCGCGTATTCGACCAGCGCGTCGATCATGGCTGCAGCCGGTTTGCGGTCCACGCCCCGGGGCGGAAAACGCCGGGTTCGACGGGCGTCAGCAGGCGGGTCCAGCGTGCCCGGTCGTGGATGCGACCGGGGCCGTCGCACCACAGCTCCACCGCCGACAGCCAGATCCTGTAGCCGCCCCAGTGCGGCGGCCTGGGCACACCGCCGGCGAGTGTCGCGATCTCGGCGTCGGGCTCGAACAGCGTGTCGAGTCCCTGCTCGCCGAGCAGGCCCAGCGACCGGGCGCGTCGCTCGGTCTGCGCGAGCAGCTGGTCGCGGCTGGCGACGGGTTCACTCTGGTCACTGCCCCACGCACCGAGCTGGCTGCGCGGGTCGCGGCTGGCGAAGTACGCGTCGCTTTCGGACTCCGGAGAGACGGTCGCGATGCCCTCGAGGCGCACCTGCCGGCCCATCGTGTCCCAGTGCAGGCAGCCGGCGACTCGCGGCTCGGCGTCGATTGCGCGCGCCTTGCGTGACCGGTAGTTGGTGTAGAACACGGCGTAACCCGGCGACGTGACCAGGTCCTTGAGCAGTACGACGCGCGCCGACGGCGTACCGTCGCGGTCTACCGTGGCGAGCGTCATCGCGTTCGGGTTCGGCTGCACTTGTCCGCTCACGGCGGCGTCGAGCCATTCGGCAAGGAGCTCCAGCGGGCCGGCGGGCAGCGAAGCCGGCAGCAGCTGGCTCACGATGCACCGGCCCCGCGCATGAGCGCGTCGTGATGGAACGCGAGGTGTTCGCCGATGAACGTCGACACGAAGAAGAAGCCGTGGTCGTAGCCGGACTGCATGCGCAGCTTCAGTGGCTGCCCCGAGGCTTCGCACGCCTCGCGCAGCGCATCCGGCATGAGCTGCTCGTCGAGGAACGGGTCCACGTCGCCCTGGTCGACGAGCAGCTGGTGTGCGCTGGGCTGCTCGCGTGCGAGCACGGTCGCGTCCCACGTCCGCCAGGTCGATTCGTCGTCGCCCAGATACTGGCCGAAGGCATACCGGCCCCACGGACATCGCGACGGGTGCGCGATGGGCGCGAACGCCGAGATCGAGCGGTAGCGGTCGGGATTGCGCAGGCCGACGACGAGCGCGCCGTGGCCGCCCATCGAATGCCCGCTGATCGAGCGGTTGCCGGCCTCGACCGGGAAGTGGCGCTCGACCAGCGCGACGAGTTCGTCGGCGACGTAGTCGTACATGTTGTAGTGGCCCGCCCACGGCGCCTGCGTCGCGCGCACGTAGAAGCCCGCACCGGAGCCGAAATCCCAGTGCTCGTCTTCGCCCGGCAGCGACAGGCCGCGCGGGCTGGTGTCGGGAATCACCAGCGCGAGGCCCAGTTCGGCCGCGTAGCGCTGGGCGCCGGCCTTCACGCTGAAATTCTCCTCGGTGCAGGTCAGCCCCGAAAGCCAGTACACCGCCGGCACCGGCGCGCGCTCGGCCGCCGGTGGCAGGTACAGTGCGAAGCGCATCTCGCTGTTGCAGCTGCTAGAGCGATGGCGCAGGGTCAGTTGGCGGCCGCCGAAGCAGCGGGCCTCGGAGACGGTCTCGGGTGCGGTGGTCATGGGCGCTCCTTGATGCTGGCCGCATGTTATCAGGGGTCCGCGCGACCCGGACACGGTCGGTCGCCCGTCGCCGCGCACGCGGCTACAATCGCCGACGGACCGCGCCAGGGAGGCCGCGGCCATTCATCGGGGAGGAGTCAGCCGTGAGCCTGGACGCTTTGCGTGACCGGTTGACCGGTATAGACCGGCAGATCATCGAGCTGGTGGCCGAGCGCCAGGCTATCGTCGACGAGATCGGTCGCAGCAAGCTGCAGACCGGCCGCGCGACGCGTGACTTCCAGCGCGAGAAGGCGGTGCTCGATGCCGGCCGCGCAACCGCCGAGCGCGTCGGCATCCCGCCGCAGGTGGCCGAGGACATCCTGCGGCTGCTGATCCGCTCGTCGCTGACGAGCCAGGAACAGGCCCGGGTCGCCGCGACCGGCCGCGGCAGCGGGCAGCGCGCGCTGGTCATCGGTGGCGCCGGCGAGATGGGCCGCTGGTTCGCGAGGTTCCTCGATTCACAGGGTTACGCGGTCGACATCGCCGACCCCGCCGGGCCGGTTGCGAACTTCGGCTTCGTCGACGACTGGTCGGCGGTGGCGCCCGAACACGATCTCATCGTTGTCGCCGCGACGCTGGCGGTCAGCGCGGAGGTGCTCACGACGCTCGCCGCGCTGCGTCCGCGCGGCGTCATCTTCGACATCGGCTCGCTGAAGTCGCCGCTGCGCGCCGGGCTGCGCGCGCTCGCCGAGGCCGGCTGCCGCGTCACGTCGCTGCACCCGATGTTCGGTCCCGACGCACGACTGCTCTCGGGCAAGCACGTGATCTTCATGGACGTCGGCGTGCCCGAGGCGACGCAGGCGGTGCGCGAACTGTTCGCGTCGACGATGGCCGAGCGCATCGACATGGATCTCGAGGACCACGACCGGCTGATCGCCTACGTGCTCGGTCTGTCGCATGCGCTGAACATCGCGTTTTTCACCGCGCTCGCGGGCAGCGGCGAGGCGGCGCCGCGGCTGTCGCGCATGTCGTCGACCACCTTCGACGCGCAGCTCGCGGTGGCTTCAAAGGTCGCCGGTGAGAACCCGCGCCTGTACTTCGAGATCCAGACGCTCAACGACTACAACGAGCAGGCGCTCGACGCGCTGTCGACGGCGGTGGCGCGCGTCGTCGCGCTGGTGCGCGACCGCGACCGCGACGGCTTTGTCGAGCTCATGGAGCACGGGCGAGGTTACCTGGAACGGCGCGCGGGCCCGCCGTGAGCGAGGCCGAGCTCGAGGTCCGCCGCCTGCGCGAGCAGCTCGCGGCACTCAAGCGCCAGGCGTCCGAGAACTACGACATCCTGCGCCGCTCTCGCGAGCGCGAGCTCGTGCTGCTGAAGGCGGACCACCTGCCCGACCTGCTCGACCGGCTCGTCAACCATCTCGCCGACAGCTACGGGCTGACTGCAGTCAGCGTGGTGCTGGTGGACGCCAGCCACGAGATCCGCCACCTGCTGCTCGACGCCGGCCGCTCGCCCGAGGACTTCCCGGGCGTGAAGCTCGTCGACGGCCTCGCGGGCCTCAGCCCGAACCTGCTGCAGCTGCGTGGCGCGTGGCTGGGCCCGTACGCCGCCGCGGACCACCAGCTGCTGTTCGACGGCCGCCAGGATCTGGGCAGCATCGCGCTGCTGCCGCTGCAGCGCCAGGGCTGGATGATCGGCGCGCTGAACCTCGGCAGCCGTGATCCGACGCGCTTCACGCGCCACCACGGCACCGAGTTCCTGTCGCACCTCGGCGTGATCGCATCGTTCTGTCTCGAGAACACGATCAACCGCGCGCGGCTGCTGCGTAGCGGCTTCACCGACGTGCTGACGGGCTGGCACAACCGCCGCTACCTGCAGAGCCGGCTTCGCGAGGAGCTGGCGCGCGCGCATCGCGATGAAGTGCCGCTGTCGTGCCTGATGCTCGACGTGGACCACTTCAAGCGCATCAACGACACGCTTGGCCACCTTGCCGGTGATCGCGTGCTGCGCGAGATCGCGCAGCGCGTCGAGGCCCAGATCCGTGCCAGTGACGTCGCCGCGCGCTACGGGGGCGAGGAGTTCGCGCTGCTGCTGCCGGCCACCGGGCTCGACGATGCGGTACGGATGGCGGAGCGGATCCGCGCCGCGGTGGCCACCGAGCCCTTCGATGCCGCCGGTGAGGCGCTGCGCGTGACGGTGTCCATCGGGGTTTCGGAGGTGCGTCCGGCACGGCGCGAGGGCGACCACAAGTCGCTTGGCGAGGAGCTCTTCGCGCGCGCCGATGTCGCGCTCTACCAGGCGAAGGGGCAGGGGCGGGATCGCGTCTGCAACGGCTGAACGACGCATCACGGCGCCGGGCCGCTGTGGCGGGCAAATGGCTATTGTGAAAAGATGAACTACATTCAGACAGGGCCTTCAGAACGCGAACATGGCGGATTCCATCGACTCCGAGGGCTACCGGGCGAACGTCGGCATTGTCGTCATCAATGACCACCGGCAGCTGCTGCTCGGCGGCCGCGCCGGGCGCTCCGGGTGGCAGTTTCCGCAGGGCGGCATCCAGCCCGACGAGGCGCCCGAGGCGGCGATGTACCGCGAACTCCACGAGGAAATCGGGCTGGCCGCCGCCGACGTGCAGCTGCTTGGCAGCACGCGGGACTGGCTGCGCTACCGCCTGCCCGACCGTTACGTGCGCCGCAACAGCCTGCCGCGCTGCATCGGCCAGAAGCAGATCTGGTTCCTGCTGCGCCTGGTCGCGGCCGAGGAGCGCCTGCGACTCGACCTGTCCGACAAGCCCGAGTTCGACCGCTGGCGGTGGGTCGACTACTGGCGCCCGGTGAAGGAGGTCATCTTCTTCAAGCGCAGGGTCTACGTCCGCGCGCTGCACGAACTGGCCCCGCTCGCGTTTCCGGACGGTGCGCCGCCGCCGCCCGGGTGGTGGCCGCGCCGCTGGCAGCGGGCGTTACCCGATGCGGCCGAGCCGGCCGAGCCGGTCGCCGAGGCCGAGCGCCCGGCCTGAGGTTGCGCGTTCGCGGCCGCCGCGCGCTCAGAACGGGCGTACGACCGCGAGCACCACGACGGCGATCAGCGCGATGCTTGGCACCTCGTTGAACATGCGAAACCAGCGCCCGCTGCGACGGTTGCGCCCTTCGACCAGTGCGCGGTGCAGCGGCCAGCACCACGCGTGGTAGGCGGCCAGCGCAACCACCAGCGCGAGCTTGGCGTGCATCCAGCCGTCACCGAGCAGGAACGGCTGCACCGCGAGCAGCCACAGACCCAGGGCCACGGTGAGCACGCCGCCGATGGTCATCATCGTGAACAGGCGCCGCTCCATGACCTCGAAGCGCTCGAGCGAGATGGTGTCGCTGGTGTCTGCGTGATAGACGTAGAGCCGCGGCAGATAGAACAGGCCGGCAAACCACGTCACCATGAACACCACATGAAACGCCTTCACCCAGATGATCCAGTCCACGCGAGCACTCCGTTGCAGGGCGCGGCCAAGCTTAGCAGAGCGCGCGGAGCAGGCGGTTGAGTTCGCCGCGCGTCGTGGTTCGGGCCGCCTCGCCGCTGCGCCGTTGGCTGTCGGCGGTGGCGGTGCTGCTCGTCGCGGCGGCGCTGGTCTATGCGGCCTTCGAATACGGCCGCAGCCATGCAGCGCGCACGCACGACGACGCGGTGGCCGAGCGGTACGCGCTGCGCGGCCAGCTCGGTGAGCTCGAAAGCGCGAACCAGGCGCTGCGCGAACGCGTGGCCATGCTCGAGACCTCGCGACACGTGGACCGCGAATCGAACCGTGAGCTCGAGGGCAGCCTCGAGTCGCTGCAGGCCCGGCTGCAGGCGAAGCAGGAGGAGCTGCAGTTCTACCAGGGCATCGTGTCGCCCGAGGACCGCGTCGCCGGACTGCGCATCGAGCGCTTCCGCGTCGAACCCCGCGGCGGCCCGCGCTACCAGCTCAGGATGGTGCTGACGCAGGCGCTGCGCCAGCAGACACGCCTCGAGGGCGAGCTGCGCATCCACGTCGATGGCACCCGCAACGGCGCGTCCGAGCGTCTGGATATTGCGACACTTCAGCCGGAACGTGACGCATCACTCGAACTGGATTTCTCATTCCGCTATTTTCAGGAACTGGAGTACGCACTGGTCCTGCCCGAGGGCTTCAGCCCCGTGTCGATCGAGATCGAGCTGCGGCCCGCGGGCCGTGACCAGGGTGCGCTCACGCGCAGTTTCGACTGGCCTGGCGCCGCCCGGCCCGAGGAGAACGAGTGATGTTCGGACGCAGGAAAAACACCCCCTCGGTCACCATCAGCACGCTGGTTGGGCGCGGCACGCGGATTTCCGGAGATCTGCACTTCGAGGGCGGGTGCCATGTCGACGGCGAGGTCCGTGGCAACCTCAAGGCGTGCGGCGAAGGCCCTTCGCTGCTCACGCTGAGCGAGCGCGGCCGCGTCGAGGGCAACGTGGTCGCCCCCCACGTGCTGCTCCACGGCTGCGTGACCGGTGACGTGTATGCGACCGAGCGCGTCGAGCTCGGGCCCACCGCGCGGGTCAACGGCAACGTGCACTACCGGCTCATCCAGATGGCGGCCGGCGCCGAAATCAATGGCAAGCTCATCCGCGACGACCAGGACACGCCACTGCTCGAACACGACGGGGCCGCCACCAACGCGGCTGCAGCCACCGACGCGGCTGTCGGCACGCGCGACGAAGCCCCGGCGGACTACGGCCCCGCCGGCGTGACCAGTCTGCGGGTAGGCCGCGACTGAGCGCGTGGGACCGTCATTGAGCTATACTGTCAGTCCGTTCGAACATACGGAATGAACTCAATGAGCGTGCAGACCTACAACCCCGCCGAAGCGCCCGCGCTGGTGTTCACGTCGGCGGCCGCACGCAAGGTCGGCGAGCTGATCCGCGAAGAGCAGAACGAGCAGCTCAAGTTGCGCGTGTTCGTCTCCGGAGGCGGCTGTTCCGGCTTCCAGTACGGCTTCACCTTCGACGAAGACCTCCAGGACGGCGACACCAGCATCGAGAACGAGGGCGTGATGCTGCTCGTTGACCCGATGAGCGTGCAGTACCTCATGGGGGCCGAGATCGACTACAAGGAAGACCTCGAAGGCGCCCAGTTCATCATCCGCAACCCGAACGCGACCACGACGTGCGGCTGCGGGTCCTCCTTCTCGGTCTGATCCCGGCCGCGCCGCATCCTGCCCCCGGTCGTGCATACCACGCGCGACCGCAGCCCCGGGCCGATGGCGCCCGACAGCGCTGACACCGCACCACCGGTGGCGTCGCGGCTGGCCGAGCCCACCGGCGAGCCGCTCTCCGGTGATCTGCTTGCCGCCGTAGACCTCGGCAGCAACAGCTTCCACATGATCGTCGCGCGCGTCAGTCACGGGCAGCTCGTCGTCGTCGACCGCATGCGCGAGATGGTTCGCCTCGCCGCCGGCCTGGACGACCATCACCAGCTCGATGCCGCGAGCCGCCGGCGGGCGCTCGAGTGCCTGCAGCGATTCGGACAGCGGCTGCGCGAAGTGCGCGCCGAGCGCGTCCGGGTCGTGGGCACCAACACGCTGCGCCGCGCACGCCGCAGCCGGGCGTTTCGAGAGGCGTGCGAGCAGGCGCTGGGCCACCCCGTGGAGATCATTTCCGGGCGGGAGGAGGCGCGGCTGGTGTACCTCGGCGTCGCGCACACCTCGCCGGTGGCCGACGGCGTGCAGCTGGTCGTCGACATCGGTGGCGGCAGCACCGAGCTGATCGTCGGCGAGGGCTTCACGCCGCGTACGCTCGAGAGCCTGTCGATGGGCTGCGTCGGCATGACGCGGCGTTTCTTCGACGACGGCAGGCTGTCGGCCCGACGCTTCGAACGCGCGCGGCTTGCCGCGCGCCTGGAGCTGCGGCCGGTGCGCGCGTACTTCGTCGATGGCGAGTGGTCGCGGGTGATGGGGTCATCCGGCACGATCAGGGCGGTCGCATCGGTCGCCTCGGAACTCGGCCTCACCGGCGAGGCCGGCACGGTCACCGCCGATGCCGCCGAGGCGCTCGTCACCCACCTCACTGCCGCCGGGCGCGCCGAGAAGCTCGACCTGCCGGGGCTGTCGGCCGAACGGGCACCGGTTTTCGCGGGTGGGCTGTGCGTGCTGATCGAGGTGTTGCGCGAGCTGCGCATCGAGCGCATGCGCGCCGCCGACGGGGCGCTGCGCGAGGGGCTGCTGTTCGACATGCTCGGACGCCTCCAGCAGGAGGACGCCCGCGAGCTCACCGTGCGCGCGATGATGTCGCGTTTCCACGCCGACCCCGGGCAGGCCGCGCGCGTCGAGGCCACGGCACTGCGCTTCTATCAGCAGCTCGAGCAGCCGCTCGGCCTGGTCGCCGAGCGCGACCGCGCGCTGCTGTGCTGGGCGGCGCGTCTGCACGAGGTCGGCCTCGATATCTCGCACAGCAAGTACCATCGCCACGGCGGTTACCTGCTCGAGCATGCCGACCTGCCGGGATTTCCGCGTGCCGAGCAGCGCATGCTCGCGATGCTGGTCGGGTTCCACCGGCGCAAGCTCGACGCGCTCGACCTCGAGCGGCTGCCCGAGAGCTGGCGCCGCAACGCGCTCGCGATGCTCGTGGTCCTGCGGCTGGCGGTGCTTCTGCACCGCGATCGGGCCTCGGCGGCGCTGCCGGTGATCCGCATGTCCTTCAGCCCCGACGAACTCGGGCTGCACGTGGACGGGGACTGGCTGGAATCCAACCCGCTGACACTTGCCGACCTGCGCGAGGAGGTGCGCTACCTGCGCCGCGCCGGCATACAGCTCAACCTCGCCGGCGCACCCGACCCCGCCTGATCAGCTGACCTCGGCGAGGCGCTCGAGCAGCTCGTTCTGCGCGGTGCGCGGCGTTTCCCCGTCGGCCGGCTGCAGGCGAACGTAACTGCCGTCCGCCTGCAGCGCCCAGGCTTGGGTGTTGTCGCCCAGGTAGATGTCCAGATCGCCGACCAGGCGCTGGCGGATCTGCGGGTCGAGTACCGGGAACATCACCTCGACGCGTCGGAACAGGTTGCGGTCCATCCAGTCGGCGCTCGCGCACCAGATTTCCTCGTCGCCGGCATTGTGGAAATAGAACACGCGCGTGTGCTCCAGAAAGCGCCCGATGATCGAGCGCACGCGGATGTTGTCCGACACGCCATCCAGGCCGGGCCGCAGGCAGCAGATGCCGCGCACGATCAGGTCCACGTGCACGCCCGCGATCGACGCCTCGTACAGCGCGCGGATGATCTCGGGTTCGACCAGGGCATTGACCTTAACGATCACGTGGCCGGTGCCTCCGTCACGCGCGTGCGAGATCTCGCGGCGGATCATGCGGTGCAGGTTGTCGGAGAGCGTGAACGGCGAATGCGACAGCCGGTGCAGTCGCGGCATCTTCATCAGGCTGGTCATCTGCAGGAACAGCTCGTGCACGTCCTCGCCGATGGCCTCGTCGGCAGTCAGCAGCCCGTAGTCGGTGTACGCGCGCGTGGTCTTCGGATGGTAGTTGCCGGTACCGAGGTGCGCGTAGCGACGCAGGCGGCCGTTCTCGCGGCGCACCACCAGCGCCATCTTGGCGTGGGTCTTGTAGCCGACGACGCCGTAGACGACGTGCGCGCCCGCTTCCTGCAGCGCATTGGCGAGTCGCATGTTTGCGGCCTCGTCGAACCGTGCGCGCAGTTCGATCACGACGGTGACCTCCTTGCCGGCGCGCGCCGCCTGGATGAGGCTGTCAACGATCGGCGAATCCGGCCCGGTGCGGTAGAGCGTCTGCTTGATCGCGAGCACGTCGGGGTCGGCGGCGGCCTTGCCGATCAGTTCCATCACCGGCGAGAACGCCTCGAACGGGTGATGGAGCATGATGTCCGCCTCGCGTATCGCGTCGAAGATGCTTTCGGTCGCGCGTATGGATCGCGGTACCCCGGGCGTGAAGGGCGGGAACTTGAGATCGGGGCGGTCGACGAGATCGTAGACTGCCGCGAGCCGGTTGAGGTTGACCGGCCCCTCGACGCGGTAGAGGTCCTGCTCGCCGAGGTGAAAGTGCTGCAGCAGGTAGTCGGAGAGTTCATCGGCGCAGTCGTGGGCGATTTCCAGGCGCACCGCGGCGCCGTAGCGTGACGCGGTGAGTTCGCCTTCGAGCGCGCGCATCAGGTCGTCGACTTCCTCGTCATCGACGTAGAGGTCGCTGTTGCGGGTGACGCGGAACTGGTAGCAGCCCTCGATTTCCATGCCGGCGAACAGCTCGTGCACGAAGGCGTGGATCACCGATGACAGGAAAACGAAGTCGCTGCCGCCGGTCGCGGGCAGTTCGGCCGGCAGCTGGATCAGCCGCGGCAGCGAGCGCGGTGCCTGCACCAGCGCACGCTGCACGGGACGGCCGAACGCGTCCTTGCCGTCTAGCCCGAGGATGAAGTTCAGGCTCTTGTTGAGGATTTTCGGCACCGGGCGCATCGGGTCCAGCGCGATCGGCGACAGCACCGGGACGATCTCGGTGCGGAAATAGGCCTGCAGCCACTCGCTCTGGGCGTCGGTCCATTCCGAGCGGCGGATGAACCGGATGCCCTCGGCGTCGAGCTGCGGAATCATCTGCTGGTTCAGCACCCGGTACTGCTCGTCGACGAGTGTGGCGGTGCGCCGGGAAATCGCCGCGAGCAGCTCGCTGGGCTTGATCGCGTCGGGACCGGGCGCCGCGGAGCCGAGCTCGAATCGCTGCTTGAGGCCGGCGACGCGGATTTCGAAGAACTCGTCGAGGTTGGTGCACGAGATGCACAGGAACCGCAGCCGCTCCAGAAGGGGCATCTCCGGGTCCTTCGCCTGCTCGAGTACGCGGTGGTTGAACTCGAGCAGCGAGAGTTCCCGGTTGATGTAGTAGTCGGGCAGGGCGAGGTTGACGGTGTCCATCATCGGCACAGGGTAGCGGAGGTCCGGTTGGCGGGGATTCGGGTAACGGGATGAGCAATATGACAGGGCGGCCTGCCTGCGTCATCCGATGGTGTCTCAGGCATGTTACGGACAGGTGGCAGCGGGGCCGGGGGCCGGAGGTATCGCCTGCGCGTAAAGGTTGCTAGTCGACAACAAGTTTATTATCTTCGGCCATGTCGCGACGGTCGGCCCGTCGGGTTGCTCCGCCGGCGGGGGCCGGGACCGGTGCCTCGACGAAGAATTCGGGACGCACCGGAACCATGGCAACCGAGCGGCAGAGGGCGTTGCGGCAATGCCGCAATCGTCGGGCACGCGAACTCGGAACGTCGTCGAGTGAAGGCTGCAGACGGCGGCAATCTGACGACGGATTGAATCCGGATGGCTGCAGACGCTGACTCTGGCAACGTTTAAATACTTGTTTGCGGCTAGCAAGAAGGGATACGATGATCCAGGCCGGTTGACAACCAGTTGTGGCGTATAGCCGACACTGGGGTCGGCGAGCGGGACGGGGGAGTCTCGTGGCGGGGCGGCAGCGCCAGGACGCGTGTAAGCCGGTCATCCGCGAACCAGGTCTGCCAGCAGGCTTCAGGTGGTGCAGCCATCCTTATCAATGGGGGGAGAACGCAATGTCCAAGCTCAAGGCCCAGGCGACGCTGGGCGCAGCCATATCGCTGCTGATGACAGTGGGCGCCGGCACCGGCGCCGTCGCGCAGGAGCAGCAGGCCGCGAGGGCCGGCGTGCTCGACGAGGTGATCGTCACCGCACGCAAGCGTGAGGAAAGCCTGCAGGATATGGGCATGTCCGTCAGCGCCCTTGATGCCACCGAGATCGAGGACAGCTTCGCCCGTGATATAAGCGACCTCGCGAGCATGTCGCCGAACCTGATCATCGACGACACCTCGCAGGGCCCGGGTGGCGTGGCCGCGATCTTCATGCGCGGCATCGGCGTCGCCGAGGTGGAGAGTTCGTTCGATCCCGCCGTGGGCGTGGTCGTCGACGGTGTCTTCCTTGGCAAGCAGTCCGGATCGATCACCAAGCTGCTGGACATCGAGCGCATCGAGGTGCTGCGCGGGCCGCAGGGTACGCTGTTCGGGCGCAACTCCATCGGCGGCGTGATCAACATCACGCGCGCACAGCCGACGGGCGAACTCGGCGGCACCGTGCGCGGCAGTTACGGCAACTACGACCGCTTCGAACTCGATGGCATGCTGAACTTCGGCGTCACCGATGACTTCGCGGTCAAGCTTACCGCGTCGCGGCACGATCGCGGCAAGGGCTGGTTCTACAACGCGGCGACCGACACCCGTGACGGCGAGGAAGAGTACATCATGCTCGGCGCACACTTCCTGTGGACGCCCAGCGACGACATCGACATCGAGTATCGCTACACGCGCGAGGAGTACGACCAGGACACGCCACCGCTGCTCAACGTCGCACAGCCCGGGCAGCTGTTCTGCGACGCTTTCGGATACTGCTCGCCGGATCTCAACTCGCCGATTTCCGGAGACCGGTACACGGTGCTCCAGAACGGGCCCAATGACGCCTCCTTCGACGCCGACACGCATATCTTCTCGATCTCGTGGGACATGAGTGACGACTACGCGCTGGACTACCTGTTCGGCTACCGCCGCACCGACGAGGAGGTGTTTCAGGACTTCGACGGCACCCCGGAGACGCTGTTCGAAACCTCCCGGCCGGAGATCTTTCACCAGCGTAGCCACGAGCTCAGGCTTACCGCCAACCACGACCGTCTGAACTACACCGTTGGCGCCTACATTTTCGACAGCGAGTACACGATCGACCTGATCAGCTTCATTGGTTTCGCGGTGCCGGACGTGGTGCTCGACATCCCGCAGACCGCCAACCAGAAGACCGAGTCCTGGGCGCTGTTTTTTGAGGCCGACTACCAGCTCACCGATGACTGGACGTTCACGCTGGGCGGACGCTACAGCGACGACAAGAAGAGCGCGCAGATCACCAATGACCCGTTCATCAACCAACCGACTCCGGTATCCGAGAGCTGGTCGGAGTTCACCCCGAAGATCGGGCTGCAGTGGGCGCCGGCGGACGAGTTCATGGTCTACGGCCTCTACTCCACCGGTTATCGCGCGGGCGGTTTCAATGGCCGGCCGACGACGCAGGAGGCCGCCGACCTGCCGTACGACCCGGAGACGGTGAAGAATTACGAGCTGGGCATCAAGAGCGAGCTGTTCGAGCGCAGCCTGCGCCTCAATGCGGCCGTGTTCCGGATGGACTACGACGACAAGCAGGAAGAGCAGAGCGTCTCGGTCGAGGTCGGCACCGGACAGCAGACGGTGGTCGCCAACGCCGCGTCGGCAACGATCTGGGGCGTGGAGCTCGACTTCCTGTACCTCCCGCCCGTCGAGGGATTGACCATCCGGGGCAACATAGGCTGGCTGGATGCAAGCTACGATGACTTCCTCGCCGACATCGGCCGGGGCGGCGTCACCGACAACACCGACCTCGATTTCCGGCGCGCACCGACCTGGACGGGCAGCCTGTCTACGCGCTACGAGTGGCAGGCGGGACAGGGCACCATGTGGGCACGCGCGGGCTGGCGCTACATTGGCAGCCACGAGATGACGCTCGCGAACTCGCCACAGTCGAGCAACTCGTCGCAGAGTCTCGTCGACGCATCGATCAACTATCGCATCGACAACTGGCAGTTGAGCCTCTACGGGCGCAACCTGCTGAAGGAAGACGGCTACATGATCGGCTTCGACGTCGGTGGTGTCGCACCCCCGGGATCGCTGTGGACGTACACTGCGCCGCGCGCGCCGCGTACCTACGGCCTGCAGGTCACGTTCGACTTCTGATGCCAGGTGAGCAGGGGGCGGCCCGAACGGGTCGCCCCTGTGCACCTAGCCGCCGCTTTCGGGCCGCGGGGCGATCGTAATGCGCCCCTCCCCGTAGTCGTGGCGCAGTGCCTTCTTGTCTATCTTGTTGACGCTGGTCTTGGGCAGGTCTTCGGGGAACGCCCAGTACTCCGGGATCCAGAATCGCGCCACACGTCCGTCCAGGAAGGCGCGCAACTGCTCGGCGTCGACGCGCTGGCCGGCGCGCGGCACCACCAGCGCGAGCGGGCGCTCCTCCCAGCGCGGGTCGGGGATGCCGATCACCGCGACTTCGTGCACCCCGGGGTGCTGCGAGAGCTGGTTCTCGAGGTCCACCGACGACACCCATTCACCGCCGGACTTGATCACGTCCTTGGTGCGATCGGTGATCTGCACGTAGCCGAGCGCGTCGATCGTGCCGACGTCGCCGGTGCGCAGCCAGCCGTCATCGCTGAACGAGTCTCCCGACGCGCCGCGGTGATAGCTGCCGGTGACCCACGGGCCACGCAGCTGCAGCTCGCCTACGGTCCTGCCGTCCTCGGGCAGCGGCCTGCCCTGCTCGTCGACGATGCGGACTTCCATGCCCGGCACCGGCCGGCCGCTTTTCGCGCGCCAATGCAGCGCTTCATCGGCGTGGGCATCGCGCGGCGGAATGGAAAGGCAGCACATCGGACTGGTCTCGGTCATGCCCCAGCCCTGCAGCATCGGCACGCCCCAGCGGTCGCGCACGCGACGTATGAGCCCCGGCGAGACCGCCGACCCGCCCGAGACGATGGCCCGGAAACACGCCAGGTCCAGCGGGTCCTCCTCGTCGGCGCGCAACAGGTCATTCATCAGCGTGGGCACCAGCGCCGTGATCGTGGGGCGTTCGAGCTCGATCATGCGCCGAAGATGTTCGGGCTTGAGGTGGGGGCCCGGCAGCAGCAGGTCGGCCCCGGAGAACCACGCCGAGTACGGCAGTCCCCACGCATTCGCATGGAACATGGACGGCAGCAGCAGGATACGGTCGTCCTGCCCGATTCCGAAGGTGTCGCGACCGAGCGTGCCCAGCGTGTGCAGGAACACGCTGCGGTGACTGTAGACGATGCCCTTCGGGTCGCCGGTGGTGCCGGTGGTGTAGCAGACCACGGCGGCTGCGCGTTCGTCGTCGGGTTCGGGCCAGTCGAAAGCGCTGTCGCCAGCGTCCAGTGTCTCGGCGTAGGTCGCAAGCGCCGCCTGCTGCGGGCGCTCGCTCGGCGCGTCGCCGATGACGATGACCCGCTCGAGGGTGGGCACCGCGGCGAGCACCGGAGCGAGCTGGGCATACAGCGACGCGTCGATGATCAGCACCCGGTCGCCCGCGTGCGCCATGATCTGCCCGACCTGTTCGGGCAGCAGACGGATGTTGAGCGTGTGCAGCACCGCGCCCATGCCGGGCACCGCGAGGTAGGCCTCGAGATGTTCGGGGTGATTCCAGCAGTAGGTGGCGACGCGGTCGCCGGGTTTCACGCCGGCGGCCGCGAGCCCTGAGGCAAGCGCTTCGGCGCGTTGCGCGATCTCGGCGAAGGTCTGTACGGCGAACGACTCGCCGTCGAAGCGTGCGACTCGCGATCGTGCGTGAACGCGCCGTCCGTGGCGCAGGATCATAGGCACCGACAGCGGTCGGTCCATCATCGTGGTCTGCATGTCTGTCCTCCTGCCGGGCCTGTGCGCCCGAGGCGGAGCCGCCGGATCAGGCGATCCCCGCGACGATGGCCGCCTCGGTGAGCAGGCTCGGCACGTCGTGCTCGAGGTTCCTCGAATAGTCGTCGTCGACCAGCCCGTTGCGATGGAGCACGTAGGCGCCCTCGACGATCGCGGCGAGGCGCCAGAGCGCGAACACGCGGTAGAACGTCAGTGCACTGGCATCCAGCCCGCTGGCCTGGGACCAGCGCTCGGCCAGGGCCTCGCGCGAAACCAGACCGGGCACGTCGCGTGTGACGGCCTGTACGAAAGCGAACCCGGGCGCTTCGACCGCGCGTTCACCCCAGAACGCGAGCATCAGCCCGAGGTCCGCCATTGGGTCGCCGAGCGTTGCGAGTTCCCAGTCGATGATCGCCACAAGCTCTGGTGCGGATCGGTCGAAGAGCGTGTTGTCGAGGTGGAAGTCGCCGTGCAGCACACCGCTTGCGCGCGCCTTCGGGACCTGCGCCTGCAGCCAGGTGGCGACACGTTCGACGAGCGGCAGTTCACGTACCGCGTCCTTGCGTCGAGCGGCCACCCAGCGCTCGATCTGTCGGGGGACGTAATCCTCCGGCGGCGCCGACGGCCGACGTACCGGCAGCGCCCGCCAGTCGAGCCTGTGTGCGGCTGCGATGCCATCGACGAGTGCCGCGCCGACGCGGTCCAGCGTCTGCGCATCACGCGTATACGCAGCTGGCAACTCGGTCGTGATCGCCACGCCGTCGACGAACTCGACGACGATGAACGGCTGGCCCACGACGTCGGTGTCGTCGCACTGGGCGAGCGGGCGCGGCACGCGCACCTCGCCGGCGATGGCCTGGAGCATCGCGTACTCCCGGCGCACGCCGTTGGCCGCGCTCGCCGAGATCGCGTTGTCCGGCGGGCGGCGGATCACGACCTGGCCGTCGCGGTGCTCGACGAGCTGGGTCACGTTGGAATTACCGCCGCCCAGCAGGCGCCCCGGTGTAACGTCCCGGAGTCCGAGGTGGTCGGTGAGCCAGCGCGCCAGCCGTTCGTCACGGGCCTCTAGAGCGCACACATCAGGCCCCCGTCGGTCGGTACGATCGCGCCGGTCATGTAGGTCGAACCGGCAACCCACCAGATCACATCCGCGATCTCGCTTTCATTGCCGACGCGTCGCAGCGGGATCTTGCGCACCAGTCGCTCTCTTGCGTGCGCGTCGAGGTCCGAGGTCATCTCGGTGATCACGAGGCCGGGCACGACGAGGTTCGCGCGGATCCCGTCACGCGCAAGTTCCATCGCGAGCACTGTGGTCAGGCCGGCGAGCCCCGACTTTGACGCGCCGTACGCGCTGTCGCCGGGGAAGCCGCGAAAGCCGACCACGGCGCCCACGTTGACGATACTGCCGCCCTCGGACATGTGCGGCAGCACGGCGCGAATGCAGTGCAGCGGCCCGGAGAGATTGGTGTCGAGCACGGCCTGCCAGTCGTCGAGTGCCAGCGATCCGA
>PWYM01000152.1 GCA_003567855.1 Gammaproteobacteria bacterium
AAGAAGGCCAGCATCCGGCGGTAATGCGTCGACCGGGTCGGCACTTCGGGTGTCGGCCCGCCTGAACCGCGGTGGGCGGTGGCATTCAGCCGCCGCCCGACCGCTGAAGAGATGCCCGCGATTGCGGGCATTTCTTTTCACGCCTCCCGCGGAGATCCATCCATGACCAGTGACGAACTCAAACGCCGGGCGGCCGAGGCCGCGATCGCCGAGGTTCGCGACGGCATGCGCCTCGGCGTCGGTACCGGGTCCACGGTGAATTTCTTCATCGACGCACTTGCCGCCGCCGACCGGGACCTGGAGGCGGTGGTGTCGAGTTCGGAGGCGACCACCGAACGGCTCGAAGCAGCGGGCATCCGGGTCGTGACGCTCGCCGAGAGCGGCGCGCTGGATCTCTACGTGGACGGCGCCGACGAGGCCACGCGGCACCTGCACCTGATCAAGGGCGGCGGCGGCGCACTCACCCGCGAGAAGGTCCTGGCGGGCGCATCCAGGCGCTTCGTCTGCATCGTCGACGAAAGCAAGCTCAAGACGCTGCTCGGCGAGTTTCCGCTACCGGTGGAGGTGATCCCGATGGCGCGGGCCTACGTTGCGCGGGAGCTCTCGGCCAGAGGCGGGCGACCGGAGTGGCGCGAGCGCTTCGTGACCGACAACGGCAACCACATCATCGACGTGCACCACCTGCAGATCGACAACCCGGTGGCCATGGAACGCGAGCTCAACCAGATCCCCGGGATCGTGACGGTAGGGCTGTTTGCACGCCGCGGCGCCGACGTGCTGCTGGTCGCCGGCGCCGACGGCATCACGCGCATCGAGTGACCTGAGGCTGAGACCCCCCCAGATGTCCAGAGTCATCACCATCTGTCTGGACGGTTACGAATACTCGCTGGCGCAATACCTGATGGATGCCGGCGAACTGCCAGCGATTGGCACCCCACTCTGCCTGCAGGCGTCTGCACGAAGAAGGCTCCGCGCCTTCACGGCGACGGAGCCTTCCGTACAGCTCTGACTTTTTTCAGGAAAAAGTGGCTGGGGGACCAGGATTCGAACCTGGGTTCTCGGAGTCAGAGTCCGATGTCCTACCGCTAGACGATCCCCCAACAGTGCGGGCCCGCCATCACTATAGCAGGCCCGCCGATGCGGATCAGCGCTTGGAGTACTGCGTTGCGCGGCGCGCCTTGCGCAGGCCGACCTTCTTGCGCTCGACCTCACGCGCGTCACGCGTAACGAAGCCGGCACGGCGCAGGTTTGGGCGCAGCGACTCGTCGTAGTCCATCAGCGCGCGGGTGAGGCCGTGACGAATCGCACCGGCCTGGCCGGTGGTGCCACCGCCCTTGACGGTGACGGCGACGTCGAAGCGGTCGGTGGTTTCGGTCAGCTCGAGCGGCTGGCGCACGATCATGCGCGCCGTCTGGCGACCGAAGAACTGGTCGATCGGCCGGCCGTTGATCGTGATGTTGCCGGTGCCACGACGCAGGAATACGCGGGCGGCGGCGGTCTTGCGGCGGCCTGTGCCGTAATTGGCGGTGTCGGTCATCAGTGTTTTCCCTGTCAGGCGATATCGAGCGGCTGCGGCTGCTGAGCGGTATGCGGATGCGACGGACCGGCGAACACGCGCAGCTTGCCGAGCATCTTCCTGCCCAGCGGGTTGCGCGGCAGCATGCCCTTCACCGCGTCCTGGAGCACGCGCTCGGGCGCCCGCTGCAGCTGCTCGGCGAGCGTGCGCGAGCGCATGTTGCCGATATAGCCGGTATGGCGGTAATAGACCTTGTCAGCCAGCTTGTTGCCGGTAACGTGCACTTTCTCGGCGTTAATGACCACTATGTGGTCACCGGTGTCCACGTGCGGCGTGTAGATCGGCTTGTGCTTGCCCTTCAGGCGGTGCGCGATCTCGCTGGCCAGGCGACCGAGCGTCTTGCCCGTCGCGTCGACCACGTACCAGTCCTGCCGCACTTCGTGCGCCTTGGCCGAGAAAGTCTTCATGACCCGGTCACTCCGGCGCGTGGCAAAAAAACCCGCCACGACGCCAACGTTCTGATTGATTGATGTCCGCCAAAAGCCAGAAGGCCCCCAATTGAGCCCAATGTAAGCCCGGCGTGGCGCGTAAACCGGCAATACCCGGACGCGCCCAGCCTGCCCGGCTGGCGGCAAAGACGGAAAATTCTAAACCATAGGGCGCAGCCGCGACAAGCCCCGGCGTCAGAAGCTGTATTCCAGCGACAGCGAGGTGTAGCGGTCGGTGCTGGTGCTGCCGGGCGGGACGTCGGTGTTGTAGCGGATCGTATAGCTCGCGACGAACGCGAAGCGGCTCAGCAGCTGGCTGCGCAGCCCGACCTCGAACTCGGTGATCGTGTTGTCGGCGCCGCTTTCCACGCCGAGGTCGGCGGTCAGCGTGGCACGTTCGTTGAATCGTAACCGGTAATCGCTGCCGAAGCGCAGGATCGCCTCGTTCTCGGACGCGCCGTCGCGGCGCGTCGCCTGCCGGGCACCGGCGCCGAGTTCGACGTTCCAGCGGTGGCGTTCGGTACTCAGCAGCCGCCGGCCGTAACCCGCGGTCTGGCTGAACTGCTCGTCGATGCCGCCGAACTTGTCCTTACGCCACGCGAGCCGGCCGAATGCGAAGTCGTACTCGTTGAAATCGAAATTGGTGCGGGCGCCGAGTTCGTAGGATTCGGCGTTGGTCTCGTCATCCTCGCGCGAGCCGATCGCGCCGCCGGTGAACGTGTTCAACCAGCGACCCGTGCGATAGTCGAGCCGCACGCGCGCATTGCCGCTTTCGCTGTCGGTGTTGCCGCTGGTCGCGAGGTAGCCCAGGCGCATGTTGCCGCTGAACCCGTCCTCGTCCTCGGCATACGCGGTGACGGACAGGGCGAACAGCGCGAGCGCCCATCCGGCGATGAGCGATGACTTGAGAGACGGTACGGGCTTCATCGACAACTCCATGGCACCTGGCCTCTTCGACTCCGGCGCGAAGTCTAGCGAGCCGGCCCCGGCACGGCCAGTCGTGCACCGCTGCCGCCATACGGGCGCTCCCGACGCGTGGCACCTATAATGAAGCCATGAGTACCCGCCATCTTTCACGCGTCGACCGGCTGCTGTCCGGTGCCGACAACCTGTTGCGCACGCTGTTCGCCGACCCCGTCGCGAGCCGCCCCGACCCCGGCGCCGGTGAACCGCAGCCCGAACTCGACGAGGCCGAACGCCGCCACGTCGCCGGCCTGATGCGCGTCAACCACGCCGGCGAGGTCGCCGCGCAGGCGCTCTATCACGGCCAGGCGCTGCTCGCGCGCGACCCGGCCACCGCCGAGGCGCTGGCCCGCGCGGCACGCGAGGAAGGCGACCATCTCGCGTGGTGCCGTACGCGCCTCGATGAACTCGGCGCGCGACCGAGCCGCCTCGACCCGCTGTGGTATGCCGGCGCGTTCGCGGTCGGTGCGGCGGCCGCGGCGGCCAGCGACCGCGTCAGCCTCGGCTTCGTCGAGGAGACCGAGCGGCAGGTCGTCGCACATCTGCAGCGTCATCTGCAGCGGCTGCCACCCCAGGACACACGCTCTCGGCGCATCCTCGACGCGATGGCCGCCGACGAAGCCGAGCACGGCGACACCGCCCGCGCCGCCGGCGCCGCACCGCTGCCGCGCCCGGTCCGTGGCCTGATGCAGGCGGTCAGCCGCGTAATGACCCGCACCGCCTACCACCTCTGATTTCCGGGCCGCCGCCCGGCGCGTTTTGGCAGGGGCTTTTGCTTTCAAAGACTTGCGCTCACGCGCCATTTATACTAATACGCATTCTGTTAACTCAATAAACGTCATTCGGGGACCTGAATTTATGGAAGACACCGCGAAGCCGATCAGCGATGTCCCTGCAATCAACAAATTCCTGAGCTATTGCAGGATTCGTACGGTCCCCGCCAAGACCGTGATGATTCACGCCGGTGACCTGCCCGACACCCTCTACTACATCATCGACGGCTCGGTGGAGGTGATGATCGAGGACGAGGACGGCAACGAGATGGTCCTGGCCTACCTCAACAAGGGCCAGTTCTTCGGCGAGATGGGCCTGTTCCACGAGCAGCCGCAACGCAGCGCCTGGGTGCGCACCCGCACGCAGAGCGAAATCGCAGAGATGACCTATCCGCGCTTCCGTCAGATCGCCTCGGAGAACCCGGGCATCATCTTCGAACTCGCCACGCAGCTCGCGGTGCGTCTCGATCGCACCAACCGCAAGCTCGGCGACCTCGCCTTCGTGGACGTCACCGGCCGCGTTGCGCACGCGATCATGGACCTGTGCAACGAGCCCGACGCGATGACCCACCCCGACGGCATGCAGATCAAGGTGTCGCGCCAGGAGCTGAGCCGTCTCGTCGGCTGCTCGCGCGAGATGGCCGGGCGCGTGCTCAAGGTGCTCGAGGAACAGGGCCTCGTGTCCGCCAGCGGCAAGACCATCGTCGTCTACAACGCCCGCAGGCAACCGCCGCGCCGCAAGGCCTGATCGGGCCTGACAGGGCCTGCCGCGGCGTGCGTCAGCGCAGGCCGCGGTGGGTCCGGATTCGATCGTACGCCGCGCGGATTTCGCGTGTGCGCTCCTTGGCGATCTCCTGCATCGACTCCGGCTGACCGGAAGCGGCCAGCTTGTCGGGATGGTGCCTGTTCATCAGGCGCCGGTAGGCTTTCTTGACCTCGGCGTCGGTGGCATCGGTCGGCACGTCGAGCAGCCGGAAGGCCGCAGTGAGTGCCGCCGCCGTATCCGCCGCCGCACTCGCCCGCCCGAAGCCGCGGCGGGCACCGAGCAGCTGCTCGAGCTTTGCGAACTCGATGCGGTTGATCCCCAGCGTGCTCGCGACCTGCCACAGCAGCGCCCGCTGGCTGCGCGTCGGTCCGCCACCGCTGAGCGCGGCCTCCATCTGCAGCTCGACGAAGCCGCGGCACAGCTCTTCGCGGTTGCCGATCACGATGTAGAGGTCATCGAGCGTGCGCTGCAGCGGGAATCCCGGCTGCTTGCCTACCGTGAAGGACCCGATGGCCTGGCGCACCTGCGCCGGCGACAGCCGCATGCGCCGCATGATTGCCCGCGCGGCCTCTATATCCGTCTCGCTGACGCGGCCGTCGGCCTTGGCGACGTGGCCCATGACCTCGAAGGCTGCCTGCAGGAAACGCGGCGGCAGTTCGCGTCGACGCTGGCGGTCGCCGCGCAACGGGCTCATCCGCCAGCCGCGATCGAACTGGTGGCCGACGATCGCACCGACCACCGCCCCGACCGGCCCGGCGGTGATCATGCCCAGCGCCGCGCCGGCAAGCTTGCCCGCCCACTTCATGTCGGCCATGGGCATCCATCCGCGTAACGCGCGTGCTTGTGCGCTCCGCGGGCACGCGTCACCATGCGCGACTGTCCTTCACGCACGCGGGTGCTCCTGTGACCACGGCATTGTTTGAATCCAACCTGCGATCCCTGCAACTGCTCAACCGGGGCAAGGTACGCGACATCTACGCCGTCGACGAGCATCGGCTGCTGATGCTCGCCTCCGACCGGCTGTCGGCGTTCGACGTGGTGCTGCCCGACCCCGTGCCCGGCAAGGGCGCCGTCCTGACGGCGATCTCGAACTACTGGTTCGCGCTGACGACACATATCGTACCGAATCACCTCACCGACACGCCCCCCGTTGACGTGGTCGCCACCGAAAACGAGCGCGCCCAGGTACGTGGCCGCTCCGTCGTCGTACGCCGCCTGCAGCCGCTGCCGGTCGAAGCCGTGGTCCGCGGCTACCTGATCGGGTCGGGCTGGAAGGACTACCAGGCGCACGGCGAGGTCTGCGGTGTGCGCCTGCCGCCGGGCCTGCAGATCGCCTCGCGCCTGCCCGAACCGATCTTCACCCCGGCGACCAAGGCCGAGGCCGGCGACCACGATGAGAACATCAGCTTCGACCGCATGGTCGACCTGGTCGGCACCGGGCGCGCCGAACGCGTGCGCGAACTCTCGCTGCAACTCTACGCGTTCGCCGCCGCCCACGCCGAACGCCGCGGCATCATCATCGCCGACACCAAGTTCGAGTTCGGACTCGACGCGTCCGGTGAGCTGGTGCTGATGGACGAGATCTTCACGCCGGACTCATCGCGGTTCTGGCCTGCCGACCAGTGGCGCGTCGGCAGCTCGCCACCGAGCTTCGACAAGCAGTACGTGCGCGACCACCTCGAGACGCTGGACTGGAACAAGCGCCCCCCCGGCCCGCGGCTGCCGCCCGAGGTGATCGCCGCGACCGCGGACAAGTACCGCCAGGCGCTGCTGCGACTGACGCGCGAATCGCCCGCCTGAGCACTGCGGTACACTCCGTGACAGCCCCCGCGGCAGGAGTCCGCCGATGATTTCGCGCCTGCAGCAGCGCCTGCTCGACATGCTCTGGGACCCGGTGTGGCTGCGCACCACGCCCACGCGCCTGCTCGTCATCGCGCTGCGCTACCTGCACGCGCTGGGGCGCGAGATCGCCTCAGGCGAACTCACGCTGCGGGCGATGAGCCTGGTCTACACCACGCTGATGTCGCTGGTGCCGCTGCTCGCGTTCAGCTTCTCGCTGCTCAAGGGTGTAGGCGTGCACCGCCAGCTCGAGCCGCTGATGCAGAACTTCCTGATGCCGCTCGGCGATGAGAAGGCCGTCGAGCTCACCGAGCAGGTCGTCGGGTTCGTCGACAACTTGCAGGGCACGCTGCTCGGCGGTGTCGGACTCGTGTTCCTGATCTTCATCGTGATCTCCATGGTGCAGAAGGTCGAGGCCAGCGTGAACTGGATCTGGCGCGTCAGCGCCTCGCGCAGCCTGGCACGCAAGTTCAGCGAGTACCTGTCGGTGATGCTGCTCGGCCCGCTGATGATGGCGGTCGCGCTGGGGCTGACGGCGACGCTGTCGAACATACGCCTCGTGCAGTGGCTGGAAACCGTGGAGCCCTTCGGCACCGGCCTGGTGCTGCTCGGCCAGGCGATGCCCTACGCGATCCTGATCTTCGCGTTCACATTCCTCTACTACTTCATTCCCAACACGCGCGTGAAGGTGCGCGCCGCGATGGTCGGCGGTGCGTTTGGCGGCGTGCTGTGGGCGCTCGCAAGCGGCCTCTTCGCGCAGATCGTCGGCGTATCGACGCGCGTGTCGGCGATCTACTCGTCGTTCGCGATCGTGATCCTCGCGCTCGTCTGGCTGTACCTGAGCTGGCTGATCCTGCTGCTCGGTGCGCAACTCGCCTACTACGTCCAGCACCCCGAACACCTGCGCTGCGGGCGTCGCTCGCCGGAGCTTTCGTCACTCGCGCGCGAGCATTCGGGGCTCGCGGTGATGCTGCTGCTCGCGCACGAGTTCCTGCAGCCGGCGAGGCGCCAGTGGTGCATCGACACGCTGGCGGTGCGTTTCCAGGTGCCACCCGACACGCTGGAGCCGGTCATCGAGGCTCTGCGCGCCGCGGGGCTCGTCGCCGAAACGCGCGACGGGCACCTGATGCCGGGGCGATCGCTGAACACGATTTCCGTCAACGACGTGCTGCGCGCGGTGCGCGGCGTCGACGATATCGTGCCGCGCATCGGCGACTCGTGGTCCAGGCGGGCGATCGAACTGCGTACACACGCCGAGTCTGCGGCCTTCGATTCGCTGTCGGAGATCACGCTGCAGGACGTCGCGCAGGAAGCGGCGCCGGCGCCCGGCAGCGCGTAGCCGGGCCGCTCCAGCCTCAGCCGCCGGCGATGGTCATGCGGTCGACGAGCACGCTGCCGACCTGGATCGAACCGCGCGCATCGACATCACTGCCGGTTGCGACGATTCCGGCGTACATGCGTCGCAGGTTGCCGGCAATGGTGATCTCGTGAACGGGACCGGTGATGCGGCCGTGTTCGACCCACAGGCCGGCGGCGCCGCGCGAATAGTCGCCGGTCACCGGGTTCACGCCCTGCCCCATCAGCTCGGTGACGATCAGCCCGCGATCGAGCCCGGCGACCAGCGCGTCGAAACCGTCGCCGGTGCTCGCAGCGACCAGCAGGTTGTGGGCGCCGCCGGCGTTGCCGGTCGTGGTCCGGCCGAGCTTGCGTGCCGAGTAGCTCGACAGCAGGTAGCCCTCGATGCGCCCGCCCGCCACGAGCTCACGGTCGCGCGTCGCCACCCCCTCGGCGTCAAACGGCGCGCTGCCGGTCGCGCCCCTCAGGTGTGGCCGCTCGCTGATCGACAGCCACGCCGGAAAGACCTGCTCGCCGAGTGCGTCGAGCAGGAAGGAACTGCGCCGGTACTGGGCGGTGCCACCCAGTGCGGCGATCGCGTGGCCGACGAGCCCGCGCGCGAGTTCCGGCGGGAACAGCACCGGCACCTCGCGGGTGTCGAGCCGCGTGGCCCCGAGGCGCTGCAACGTACGCCGCGCCGCCTCCCGGCCGACCGACCCGGCCGCATCGAGCTTCGCGGGGTCGCGGTCGGCGGTGTACCAGAAATCGCGCTCCATCGCGTCGCCGTCGCGGCCGAGTACCGCGCAGCTCAGCGAGTGATAACTGCTCGGATAGCCGGCGCAGAAGCCGTGGCTGTTGGCGAGTACGCGCACGCCACTGCCGGTGTGCACCGACGCCCCCTCCGAGTTGGTCAGCCGCTTCGGATCGACCGCGAGCGCCGCAGCCTCGCATTCGCGCGCCAGCGCCATCGCATCCTCCGGCGACAGCGCCCACGGGTGATGGAGGTCGAGATCCGGCGGTGAGTCGGCGAGATGCTCGGGCTCGGGCAGGCCCGCGTACTCGTCGCGTGCGGTGTGGGTCGCGATCGAGCAGGCCTTGCGTACGGTCTGCGCAAGCGCTTCCGGGCCGATGTCGGCGGTCGCCGCGCTACCGCGCCGGCCGCCGAAGTAGACGGTGATCGACAGCGAGCGGTCCTGCTGGTGCTCGAGCGTTTCGACATCGCCGAGCCGCACCGACACCGACAGGCCCCGCTCGAACCCGGCCGACACCTCGGCCTGGTCGGCACCGGCCTCGCGCGCGAGCGCGAGCGCCGACTGCGCCGTCTGGCGCAACGTATCGAGTTCTGCATGCATGCCGCGATGCTATCATCCGCGCCCCACCATCCCCACAGGAACGATGCCGTGCCCGGCTCCGACCCATCCGGCGCTGCGACCGTCGCCCCGCCGTTCGCCGACCATTTCGAACAGCCGCCCGGCGACTGGACATGGATGGACAACGCCGGCGGCACCGTACCGCTGCGCTCGGTCGCGCGCGACATCGCCGACTACCTGGCCCGCTGCCCGGTGCAGCTTGGCGCCAGCTATGCGCCGTCGCGCGAGGCCACCGCGGCGGTAGCCGCCGGCCGCCGGGCGCTCGCGGCACTGCTGCAGGCCGATGACCCGGACGCGGTGGGCAGCGACGAGATCTTCTGCGGTGCATCGACCACGCAGCTGATGATCAACCTCGCCCGCGCGCTGCAGCCCGGCCTGCGCGATGACGACCGGATCATCGTCAGCCGGGCCGATCATGCGGCCAACCAGACCGCGTGGCTCGCGCTCGGCAGACCGGTCGACTGGTGGCCGGTCGACGAACGCACCGGACGCCTCGAGCCCGCCGGGCTCGAGGCGCTGCTGACACCACGTACGCGCCTCGTGTGCTTCACCCATGCGACGAACATCACCGGAGACACGCACGCGCTGGAAGCGTGCATCGCGCTCGCGCATGCGCACGGCGCACTCGTCTGCGTCGATGGCGTCGCGTGGGCCCCGCACCGGGCGATGCACGTGCGCGACTGGGACGTGGACTTCTATGCATTCAGCCCCTACAAGGTGTTCGGCCCGCATTGCGCGGTGCTGTATGCGAGCCGGGCCGCACAGGCGGCGCTGACCCCGATCAACCATGCCTTCATCACGGAGGCGCCGGCCGCGTTCGAGCCCGGCAATGCCCCCTACGAGCTCGTGCACGCGTGCCGCGGGCTGCCCGACTACTTCCGCCGCCTCGGCGACGGTGACAGCGTCGCGGCCGGCTTCGAACGTGTCGAAGCGATCGAGCATGGGCTGTGCGCGCGCATGCTCGACGGCCTCGCCGGCATCGCGGAACTCACACTGTTCGGCCCGCACGAAGTCGACGGTCGGCTGCCGATATTCTCGATGCACGTCGCGGGACACTCGCCGTCGCAGCTCGTCCCGACCTTCGACGCCGCAGGCATCGGGCTGCGCTGGGGTCACTTCTACTCGCCGGCGCTGCTCGAATCACTGGGGGTGGACCCCGCCAAGGGGGTCCTGAGGGTATCGCTGACGCATCGCAACACCGAGGCGGAGATCGACCGTTTCCTGGACGTCCTGCGCAGCGCGCTGCGGTGACGATCGCGTCGGACTGGTAGAATGTTTCGATGGAAGCACGCGTAGGCATCATCATGGGGTCGGTGTCCGACTGGGACACGATGCAGTCGGCCGCCGACACACTCACCGAACTTGGCATCGCGCACGAGACGCGCGTGGTGTCGGCACACCGTACGCCGGACCTGCTGTTCGAGTACTGTGCCGGCGCGCGCGACCGTGGCCTGAAGGTGATCATCGCCGGCGCCGGCGGCGCCGCGCACCTTCCGGGCATGGCCGCGGCCAAGACGGCACTGCCGGTGCTCGGCGTACCGGTACAGTCGAAGGCGCTCAAGGGGCTCGACTCGCTGCTGTCGATCGTACAGATGCCCGCCGGTGTCCCCGTCGGCACGCTCGCGATCGGCCGCGCCGGCGCGACCAACGCCGCGCTGCTCGCCGCGGCCATCCTCGCGAACGAAGACGCCAAGGTGCGCGACGCGCTCGATGCATGGCGCAGCCGCCAGACCGAACGCGTACTCGCGACCCCCGACCCGCGCGAGGCCTGACCACGATGCGCATCGGCATAGCCGGCGCCGGCCAGCTCGGGCGCATGCTGGCGCTGGCGGGCCTGCCGATGGGCTTGCAGTTCCTGCTGCTCGACGCGCGCGACGACGCCTGCGGCGGTCAGGTCGCCCCGCTGATCACCGGCGCGCTGGACGACCCGGAGGCGCTGCGCCGCCTCGGCCGCGAGTGCGACCTGGTCACCTTCGAGGTCGAGAACATCCCGGCTGCGGCCGCCGCCGCGGCGGCCGAGTTCTGCCCAGTACAACCGCCGCCCGAGGCACTCGCCGCGGCACAGGACCGCCTGCACGAGAAGCGGCTGTTCGAGGCCGTCGGTATCCCGGTGGCCCCCTTCCGCACCATCGATGCCGCGGAAGATCTGCCGGCGGCGCTCGCCGAACTCGGAGCACCGGCGGTACTGAAAACCCGTCGCATGGGTTACGACGGGCGCGGCCAGCGCTTCGTGCGCGACGCCGACGAGGCCTTCGAGGCCTGGCAGGCGCTCGGCGGCGTGCCAATGGTGCTCGAGCAGTGCATCGCGTTCGACCGCGAGGTCTCGCTCGTCGGCGTCGCACGCGCGAGCGGCGAGCGCCGCTACTACCCGCTCACGCACAACGTGCACCGTGACGGCATCCTCGCGACCAGCGTCGCGCCGCATGCCGACCCGGCGCTGCAGCAGCTGGCCGAACGCCACGTCGGCGCGGTGCTCGACCGGCTCGGGTACGGCGGTGTGCTGACGCTGGAATTCTTCGTCGTCGACGGCCGGCTGCTCGCCAACGAGATGGCGCCGCGGGTGCACAACTCCGGGCACTGGACCATAGAGGGCGCGGCCACATCGCAGTTCGAGAACCACCTGCGCGGCATCCTGGACCTGCCGCTGGGCGACACGTCGGTGCGCGGCCATGCCGGCATGGTCAACTTCCTCGGCACGCTTCCTGACCGGTCAGCGGTGCTGACCGTACCGGGCGCGCATTACCACGCCTATGGCAAGCATCCCCGTCCGGGGCGCAAGATAGGCCATGCGACTGTGGTGGCCGACAACGCGGCCGCACTCGCAGATGCGCTTGCGCGCCTCGAAGCACTGGCCGGCGTACGCGCCGGCAACTGAGCCTCCGACATGCAAAACGGGCACCGCCGCCTCGCGAACACCGGGGACTTCCGGTAGGCTCAAGAGTCGTCGCCACGCCGGGCCGTGAATGTACAACGAACACTTCAACCTGATCGAACCACCGTTCCGCCTCAGCCCGGACCCGCAGTTCCTTTACGCGAGCCGGCAGCACGCGCGTGCGCGCGCGTACATGGATTCGATCATGTGGCTGACCGACGGCTTCGTCGTCATTACCGGCGAAATCGGCTCGGGCAAAACCACGCTGATCCAGTCTTTCCTGTCTGAACTGCCCGATGACGTCATACTCGCGCACATCTCGCAGACGCAGATCACGCCCGTGCAGTTCCTGCAGGCGATTCTCGTCGAGTTCGGTTTCAAGCCTTTCGAAATGCGCAAGGCCGAACTCATCGACACGCTGAACACCTACATCATCGAGCAGACCGAACTCGGCCGAAAGGTGCTGCTGATCGTCGACGAAGCGCAGAACCTCAGCGAAAAGGTGCTCGAGGAACTGCGCCTGCTGTCGGGCGTGGAGACGCAGAAGGAAAAGGTCCTTCGCATCATCATGGCCGGGCAGCCCGAACTCAGCCGCAAGCTCGACCACCCGCGCCTCGAACAGCTCACCCAGCGCGTGCGCCTGCGCTTTCACCTCGGGCCGCTGTCACGCGAGGAAACCGGGCTCTATATCCGCCATCGCCTGCACATCGCCGGTGCCGGCGAGCGGGAACTGTTCGACGAAGACTGCTTCGACCTGATTCACCGTCACAGCGGCGGCACACCCCGGCTGATCAACACGCTGTGCGATACCGCGATGCTCTGCGCGTTCGCCGACGGCAAGCAGCATGTCACCAGCGAAGAACTCTCGAGCGCGCTCGAGGAACTGCAGTGGGAAGAGCAGCGCCGTCGCCGCCACCGCCGGCCGGCGCTGACCACGGTCGATGACGGCATGCACGACACAGGCAGCTTCGCGCTCGCGCGCATCCGCCTGTACCACGGGGAAGAGGAAGTCTCGTCGCTGGACCTCGGCGACGGGCGCATCATCATCGGGCGCACATCGGACAACGACCTGCAGATCCGCAGCCGTTTCGTCAGCCGCCACCACGCGCAGATCTTCACGCGCGACGGTGAGACGGTGATAGAGGACCTCAACTCCACCAATGGCCTCTACCTGGAAGGCAACCGCATCAAGCGCCGGCGCCTCGGCCACCAGGACGTGATCCAGATCGGCGAGCACTACCTCGTGTACGAGGACCTGCGCGACGCACTGCACGAGGCCGAGCTCGAGGGTGAGAAGGATCTGGACGAACTCGACGAACGCGACGACGCCGACGAAGAGGACATGCAGGAAGCCAGTTCCGGCGACTGAACGCGCCCCCGCGCGTCAGTCGTGGTCGAGAATTTCCCGCCCCTGCCGCTGGCGCTGGCGGTAGTCACGCCGCTTCAGCCACACCACCAGCCCGGCGATGAGGCAGGCAAAGCCGACGGTCACGCAGATCAGCGGCCACAGCCAGTAGTCGAGGTACGCCGACGCGGCAAGCACGATCAGCCCCGCGACCATGTAGTAGTACGGGAGCGCCTCGTAAATCGGTTTGGACAGCCACATGTTTCCGCTCCAGCGGCGCCGGCGCTCGAATCTAGCACAGCCGGACGGTCAGGGGCGGCGGGGGGTGCGGCGCAGGCGGGGCTCGGCGCGCAGCATCCGCGACAGCAGCGAAGGCTCCCAGTCGCTGGTCTCGAGCCACGGACGCCGCCGCCCGGGGCGCGCGAGACGCTGCTCGAACTGGGCAGTGGATTCCGGATCGAAACCGGCCGGTTGTTGTTCGTTGTCCTGAGCCATCACATGCAGCCGCAGTCTGAACGGGCGTTCAAGTCTGCCCGTTGCCCTGCCGCGACGCCGTGAACGTGGTCACACCGGACGTGATCGCCCCGGCGTCACGCCATTCAGGCCGTGCCGCCGACCGTCAGTCCGTCGACCCTCAGCGTCGGCTGGCCGACGCCGACCGGTACCGACTGGCCGTCCTTGCCGCAGATGCCCACGCCCTCGTCGAGCGCGAGGTCGTTGCCGACCATCGCGACGCGCGTCAGCACGTCGGGCCCGTTGCCGATCAGCGTGGCGCCCTTCACCGGCGCGCCGAGCCGGCCGTTCTCGATCAGGTAGGCCTCGCTCGCCGAGAACACGAACTTGCCCGACGTGATGTCCACCTGGCCACCGCCGAAGTTGCTCGCGTACAGGCCGCGCTCGCAGCTCGCGATGATCTCTTCGGGGTCGTACTTGCCGGGCAGCATGTAGGTGTTGGTCATGCGTGGCATCGGCAGGTGCGCGAAGGACTCGCGCCGGCCGTTGCCTGTCGGGCGGTGCTTCATCAGCCGCGCGTTGAGCCGGTCCTGCATGTAGCCGCGCAGGCGACCGTCCTCGATCAGCACGGTGCGCCCGCTCGGGGTGCCCTCGTCATCGACGTTCAGTGAGCCGCGACGCGCGGGCAGTGTCCCGTCGTCGACGACGGTGCAGCCCTCGGCGGCGACACGCTCACCGATACGGCCGGAGAACGCCGAAGTCCCCTTGCGGTTGAAGTCGCCCTCGAGCCCGTGGCCGATCGCCTCGTGCAGCAGCACGCCCGGCCAGCCCGAGCCGAGTACGACGGTCATCGTGCCGGCCGGCGCGTCGACGGCATCGAGATTGAGCACCGCCTGGCGCACCGCTTCGGCGGCGAGCCGCGCGGGCCGATCGCCGCCGACCAGTTCGGAGAGGGCATAGCGTCCGCCACCGCCGGCGAAGCCCTGCTCGCGGCGCCCGTCACGCTCGGCGATCACCGACACGTTCATGCGCACCAGCGGACGTACGTCGGCGACGTAGGTGCCGTCGCTCGCGGCGATCAGCACGACGTCGTGCACCGCCGAAAGGCTTGCGACGACCTGCCTGATGTGCGGGTCGAGGCTGCGCGCGTGTTCGTCGATCGCGCGCAGCACCGCGACCTTGTCGGTGTCGGCGAGCGTATCGAGCGGATCGTCGGGCAGGTACAGGCGCCCGGTCGCGCGCGGCTGCAGCGCCGCGACCCTGCCTTCGCCCCCGCCCGCGGCGATCGCGCCGGCGGCCTTGCCGGCGTCGGCGAGCGCGCGCGCGGTGATCACATCGGAATATGCAAAACCGGTACGCTCGCCGCTGACCGCGCGTACGCCCACGCCCTGGTCGATCGAATGGCTGCCGCTGCGCACGATGCCGTCCTCGAGCGACCACGATTCGTGGCGCGAAAACTGCAGGTAGAGGTCCGCGTAGTCGACCGAACGGCGCATCAGCGCACCGAGCGCATGTTCGAGCGCCCCCGCATCCAGCCCGCCCGGCGCGAGCAGGTACCGGTGCGCGAGCTGCATCGCATCACCTTCGTTCATTGGCCACCCTCCGTGGTCGGTTCGAAGCCCGGCGCGCCGGGCATGCGCCCGTGCTGCAGCACGGGGAAGCGTGTGCGCAGCGCCTGCTGCGCGTTCAGGTCGAGGTCGGCGACGACGATGCCGCTGCCGTCGTCGCGGCTGGCCAGCACCTGGCCCCAGGGGTCGACGATCATGCTGTGTCCCCAGGTCTCGCGGCCGCTGGCGTGGCGCCCGTACTGGCCGGGTGCGATCACGTAGCTGAGGTTTTCGACCGCGCGGGCGCGCAGCAGCACTTCCCAGTGGGCGCGCCCGGTCGCGGCGGTGAAGGCGGCGGGTACGGTGAACAGCGTGCAGCCGGCCGCGACCATCGCCCGGAAGAACTCGGGGAAGCGAAGATCGTAGCACACGGCAAGTCCGAGCCTGCCGGCCGGCGTATCGACGATGACCGGCGCGCGGCCCGGCGCGATGCCGTCGGACTCGCGGTAGCTTTCGCCATCGGGCAGCGCGACGTCGAACAGATGCACCTTGTCGTAGCGCGCGACGCGCCGGCCATCGGCGTCGTACACCGGGCAGGCGGCGGCCGGACGGGCATCGCCGGAGACGCTGATCGGGATCGTGCCGCCGACCAGCCAGACACGGTGGCGCGCAGCGGTCTCGGCGAGCATCGCCTGGGCCGGGCCGTCGCCGTCGGCCTCGGCGACCGCGAGGCGCTCGGTGTCGTCATGGCCCATGAACGAGAAGTTCTCGGGCAGTACGACGACGCGCGCACCGCCATCCGCGGCCTCCGCGACCAGCGCCGAGGCGTGCGCGAGATTCGCCGCGACGTCGGCCACCGCGTTCATCTGCACCGCGGCGACGCGCACCCCGGCAGTCGATGCGGTGGTGTTCAATTCGACGCCTGCCAGTCTGCAGGCAGCGGTGCGCACAGCTGCCCCTCTTCAAGTTCGGCCTGGCCGAGTCGTTTCACCGTCGGCGCCTCCCACGGACCGCTGAGACAGTATGCCGCCTGCGTCATGCCACGCATCGGCGCCCGGAAGATTTCCTGGAACACGAAGATCGCGGCCCCGACGCCGGGCCCGCCAAGCAGGCCACCGACTGCCGGCAGCGTCATGCCCGCATCGGCCGTGACCACCGCCTGCTGCTGGTAGTCGCGGGTCGCAAGTCCGGTGCGCCCGACCAGGCCCACGTCGGCCTGCGGGCCGCTCAGCCGCAGGTTGTCGGTATACGCGTCACCGTCGATGAGCCGGAAATCACCCGCGATGCGATCGAAGCTCAGGCCGCGGCCGAACACGTCACGGAAATCCAGCGCGAGCCGTCGCGGCAACGCCTGCAGGCTCATCAGTCCGAACACGCGGCCGGCGCCGGGTTCGACGTCGCTGAGTCGGCCGTCGCGCAGGTCCACCGACAGCGTGCCGTCGACGCTCTCGCGCCAGCGCGCCGAAAACGGAGCACCGCGCCAGTTCACGTCGACGTCGACTTCGCCACGGCTGGCCTCCATCACGGCATCGTAGCCGAGCTGGCGCAGCGTCGCGCCGATGTCACCGCTCTCCAGGTGCAGCACGAGCCGCGTACGCGCGAGCGGATCGTCTTCATCGTGGCGCCAGCTGCCGCTGCCGCTCAGTGTGAACGCCTCCGACGTGGTCGACAGACGGGTCGCCGCGAGGCCGCCGGCGACCCGCACGAGCGTGAGCTCGAGCTGCCCGAGGCGCAGGTCGCCGAGCGCGAAATCGGCAGCGTCGACACGCAGGCCGGGCAGCGCGCGCGGGTCGGGTTCCAGGTCGGGATCGGGCGGCGGCGGTGGTGCGTCGGCGAGCATAGGCTCGGCGCGCCGCGGCATCGGCGAGTCGGACATGAGGTCGCGCGCGCCCAGATGCAGGCGCTGCATGTCGAGCTCCAGCGGCGCCTCGCCGTCGAACACGTCGGGGATGCGGATCGTACCGGCAACACGTTCGCTGTCGAGCTGCACTGACCAGCCCGCCGCGTTGCGCGCAAGCGCGAGCACCAGGCCGCTCACCTCCTGGCCGAAGCCACGCGCGACGTCGGCCTCGATGGACAGGCGCCGCAGCACTTCGCGAGGCTGTTCGGCGGTCGCGAACAGCGGACCGAGTGCGAGCCAGTCGTCGACGGCAAGCTCGGCGACGCGGCCGTCTACTATCAGTCCGTCCTGCACCGGCAGCAGCAGCGCCCCGGGCCCCAGGCGCACGTGTCCACGGCGCAGCCCGGCGCCGTCACCGCCGATCAGCAGGTGCCAGCGGGTATCGTCGCCGAGCGCGCCGGTAACCTCGGCGGCCTGGTCGGCGCGTAGCAGCACCTCGGTGTGCAGCGGGCGCCGGGCGGCCGCCCGCTTGCCGGCCGGCGCGGGCAGGTCGACACCGAGGCCCCGCAGCGAGGACGTGAACTCCAGCTGTACCGGCTGCGGTGCGCCGTCGCCGGCGTCACCGGGAAACTCGCCGGCGAGCTGCCACTGCGTGGCCCCCTGGAGGCGCCCCTGCAACGGCACCCCGAGCTGCTCGAGCAGCGCCTGCGCGCCGATCGCGCCGATCGCATCGAGGCGCGTGTGGTATCCCTCACGCGTCGATGGCGCGAGGTCTGCCTCGAACGCATCGCCGGCGTACAGGCCGGTGAGCCCCGTCGCGCTGACCTCGCCGGTGTCGAGCGACAGGCGTCCGACGACGCGGGTGGCCTGCGACGGCACGGGTGGCAGCGACAGCGTGACCTCGTCGAAGTCCACGGTGCCGGTCCAGCGGGACTGACCCAGGTCCCAGAGTGGCATGTCGAGTGCCAGTGCGACGGTGACCGGCCCTTCGCCGTCGAGGTCGTCAAGCACGCGCTCGAGCGGTCTTCCGGCCGGAGAGGTGCGCAGGAAGGCGAGCGTACGCTCGACGTCACCGGCGACCCGGCCCTCGATATCGAGCCGCACGCGAGCCAGGTTGGCGATGCGCACGCGCCCGTCGCTGAGCGGACTGTCGGCGATGCGCGCGCTGTCGACCTCGCCTTCGAGGCCCGCGCCGGAGAACCGGACACGACCGTAGATGTCGTGGATCAGCGGCCAGTCGTCGGCGTAGTCGAGCGTCACGTCCTCGAGCGTGCCTGTGATCGTAAACTCGCCGTCATCGTCTTCGAACGGGAAACGGTCCAGCGCGCCGTAGAGGCGCACCTCGCCGTCGATCACCCGACCGCCGGGAAAGCCGCGGCGCAGCCACTCGACGGCCGGCGACGGCATGTGGCCGTCAGGAAGGTACGCGACCGCGGGGGCGAGCTCGACCCACGGCAGGTCGGCACGCAGCTCGATCTGGGCTGCGCCGTCGTCAGGCAGCATCATGCCGAGGTGCCCGCGCAACTCGAACGCGTCACCGGCGAGATGCAGATCGTCACCGACCACACGCCAGCCGTCGCCGACACGCCGCCATACGAGCAGCCCGCGCGCACTTCCGACCGCAAGCAGGTCACTGAAGCTCTGCGGCAGGTCGAGCACCAGCTGGCTGCTTTCGAGCTCGAAGCGTCCGCCGTCGCTGTCCACGCGGAACTGCCCGCCGAGTCCGCTGCCGCCGGGCCTGCCGTCGACGCTGTCGAACGCGCCGTCGCGCACTCGGCCGCGGCCCCGGTAGTTCAGCAGCGTATCGTCGCGACGCTCGGCCGAGAGCTCGAGTTCACTCACCGTGCCACGCGGCGTGCCGAGGGCGAGCTGGTCGCGCAGCGCGCCGTCGGGCAGCAGCGCGACCAGCGGCAGCAGGTCATCGAGCACGACGTGGTCGGTCTGCACGTGCACGTGCTGTTCACCGTCGTCGGTATGCTCGAACTCGATCCGGGTGTCACCCTGCGGCCAGCGCCGACCGTCGCGTTCGATCACCAGGCCGTTCGCGGCGCCGGTCCAGCGCCGGCTATCGCCCTGCCACTCGAACAGCCCGCTGACGCGCTGCCAGGTCGGCGGGCCGTCGTCGCTGCCCGGCAGGCGCAGGTCGGCGAAGTCAACGTCACCGGTCAGTTCACCAGGAACGACGCCGGTGAGCCCGGCCCAGACGCGCAGCGTGCCGTGGCCGGCATCAGGCACCGGAAACCCGTCGGGCACGAGCGCCTGCCAGCCGCCCACGTCAATGTCTTCGCCCTCGACGAACAGCGTCCAGGGCAGTTCGCGCCAGTCGGCGTCGGGCCGCGTCGGCCAGTCGGCCTCGGCGGCGAGCGCGACGCGACCGGCCAGCGCGGGCGCCGGCTGCGCCGACGCCTCCAGGCGCGCCTGCGTACCGCGCCGGGACAGGTCCAGCGATACGTCGTCGAAAGTCAGCACCGGTGCACCGCCGCCGGCGTCGTAGACGAAGCGCACGTCCTCGAGCTGCAGCCGGAAGTCGGGCAGCACGGGCATGCGCGCGTCGGGGTCGGCGTCGTCGAGCCACGCGATGCGCTCGCCCTGCAGGCGCCACCGCCCCTCGTCGTCACGCGCCAGTTCGAGCTCCGTGCCCGCGAGGCTCAGGCGGTCGACCGCGAGGCGCCGTTCGCGCAGCAGCCGACCGATGCTCAGCCCGACGCTGGCCTGGCGCGCCTCGAGCTCGGGCGTGCCGCTGCCCTGCCCGCCGACGCGCGCGTCGTAGAGGTTGAGCTCCGGCCCGCCGAACGCCCAGCGCGCATCGATGCGCCCGACGCTGACCGGGACCCCCAGCGCCTCGGTCGCCCAGGCCTCGAGTTCACCGCGGTACTCGGGTACCTGTGGCACGAGCAGCCGGAACAGCCCGACCAGCAGCGCAAGCGCAATCACGCCCGTCGCGACGATCGCGAACAGCACGCGCAGCAGCTTGCGCAGCATTTTTTTCACATCAGTACCACGTCGAACTGGTCCTGGGTGTAGGCGGCCTCGGTCTGCAGGCGGATCGGCTTGCCGATGAATTCCTCGAGTTCAGCAAGCGGGGCGGATTCCTCGTCGAGCAGGCGTTCGACCACGTCCTGGTTCGCCAGCACCAGCAGCTCCTGGAACTCGAACTGGTGATGCTGGCGCAGCACCTCGCGGAAGATCTCGTAGCAGGCGGTCTCGGGGGTCTTCACGAACCCCCGCCCCTCGCAGGTTGGACACGGCTCACACAGCATGTGTTCCAGGCTTTCACGGGTACGCTTGCGGGTCATCGCGACCAGCCCGAGCGCCGCGACCTCGGTGATCTGCGCGCGCGCGTTGTCCCTGGCCAGCGCACGCTCCAGCGCGTGCAGCACCTGGCGACGGTGCTCGACGTCGGTCATGTCGATGAAATCGATGATGATGATGCCGCCGAGGTTGCGCAGGCGCAGCTGTCGCGCAATGGCGACCGACGCCTCGAGGTTGGTGCGGAAGATCGTCTCCTCGAGATTGCGGTGACCGACGTAGGCACCGGTATTGACGTCTATCGTGGTCATCGCCTCGGTCTGGTCGATCACGAGATGACCGCCCGATTTCAGCGGCACCTTGCGCTCGAGCGCACGCTGGATCTCGTCGTCGACGCCGTGCAGGTCGAACAGCGGGCGACTGCCACGGTAGAGCTCGATCATCGGCACCATCTCGGGCATGAACTGCGCCGCGAAGTCCTTGAGCCGCCCGTACGCGGTCTCGGAGTCGACCAGCACGCGCTCGGTCTCGCCCGACAGCAGGTCACGCAGCACGCGCAGCGCAAGCGGCAGGTCCTCGTGCACGAGCTGACCGGGGGCGACGCGCGCCGCCTGCCCCTGGATGGATTCCCAGAGGCGGTTCAGAAACAGCATGTCGGCACGCAGCGCCTCGGTGCTGGTGCCCTCCGCAGCGGTGCGGACGATGTAGCCCCCCATTGCGCCACGCTCGGCGACGGCGCTTTCCATGATCCCGCGCAGGCGGCCGCGCTCATCCTCGTCCTCGATGCGCGCCGAGATGCCGACGCCGTTGCCGCGCGGCATCAGCACCAGGAAGCGTGACGGCAGCGTGATGTAGGTGGTCAGCCGCGCACCCTTGGTGCCTAGCGGGTCCTTGAGCACCTGCACGAGAATGTCGCCGCCTTCCTGCAGCAGGTCACGGATTCCCGGCGCGGGGCCGAGGCTCGTGCCGTTCTCGGAATCCGGCCCGCGCGAGATGTCGGCCTCGTGCAGGAACGCGGTACGTTCGAGCCCCACGTCGAGAAACGCCGCCTGCATGCCGGGCAGCACGCGGCGCACGCGACCCTTGTAGATGTTGCTGATCAGCCCGCGCCGGCTGGCGCGTTCCATCAGCACCTCCTGCAGCACGCCGTTCTCGACGAGCGCCGCGCGCACCTCGCGCGGACTCACGTTGATCAGGATTTCCTCACGCACGCTGCACGTACTCCAGTCCACAGGGAATGCCGGCTGCGCGCAGCAGCGCCCGCGTCTCGACCAGCGGCAGGCCGACGATGCCCGACCAGCTGCCCTCCACGTGCGCGGCGAAAGTGCCGCCGAGCCCCTGGATCGCATAGCCGCCGGCCTTGTCGGCGGGTTCGCCGGTCGCCCAGTAGGCGGCGGCCTCGTCGGGCCCGATGTCGCGAAAGCGCACCTGGCTGACGCTCAGCGCCTCGCGTTCGACGTCGCCGGCGATGAGGCAGACGCCGGTACACACCCGGTGCGTGCGTCCCGACAGCTGCGCGAGCATCGCCAGCGCCTCGGCGCGCCCGGCGGGCTTGCCGAGCACCTCGTCGTCGACCGCGACCACGGTGTCGGCGGCGAGCACCGCCGGTGCATCGCCCGGATCGGCACCGATCGCCGCGGCGACGGCGCGGGCCTTCGCCGCGGCCAGCCGCGCGACCAGCGTCTCGGGCGATTCGCCGTCGACGGGGGTTTCGTCGACGTCGGCGGCGCGGGTGTCAAAGCGTGCGCCGAGCTGGCGCAGCAGTGCGCTCCGGCGTGGCGAGGCCGATGCGAGTACCAGCAGCATGGCCTTTGCGGCAGCGGAAATATGCGGCGACGGGGCGCTCAAGCGGTCTCCGGGCGGTGCAGGGCGGACCCATCATTGTAGCCGCTGACCGTCAGCGCGCGGGGGCGCCGTCGCGGTGGTAGGGATGCCCCTGGAGCAGGCTCCACGCGCGGTAGACCGCCTCGGCGACGAGCACCCGCACCATGCCGTGCGGGAGCGTCAGCGGCGACAGCGACCAGCGCTCGGTGGCACGGTCGAGCACCGCGGGTGCCAGGCCGTCGGGGCCGCCGATCAGCAGGTCTGTCGGTGCCGGATGCTCAAGCCAGCGTTCGAGCCGCGCGGCGAGCTGCGCGGTGTCCCAGCCCCGCCCACGTTCGTCGAGCGCGACGACGTGGTGGGGGTCGGGGATCCGCGCGAGCAGCCGGCGCGCCTCGTCGTCGCGGGCGCGGCGCGGGTCGCCACCGCGGGTGCGCCGGCCCGGTGCAAGTGCCACAAGCTCGAGGCCCGGCAACCGCCGTGCGTATTCGTCGAAGCCCTCGTCGACCCAGCGCGGCTGGCGTGCGCCGACCGCGAGCACCCTCAGCCGCATGCCGCGCTCAGCGTCGGTGACCCGCCTCGCGGGCGGCCGGCAGGTCCCAGAGTTTCTCGAGGTTGTAGAACTCACGCATCGCCGGCTGCATCACGTGCACGACCACGTCCTGGAAGTCGACCAGCACCCATTCGGCCTGGCGCGTGCCTTCGACGCCCGTGGGTCGCCAGCCGGCCTCACGGCCGGCCTCGACGACGGCGTCGGCGAGCGCCTTCACGTGGCGGTCCGACCGCCCGCTCGCGACGATCATCCAGTCGGTGATTGTCGTCAGGTGGGCGACGTCGAGCGTGCGCACATCGAGCGCCTTGCCCTCGTCCAGCGCCGCCTCGAGGCGGTCGCGCAGCTGCTCAGTTTCGACTTGCGTGCTCATGGGCATCGGACTCCGCATAACAGCCGGACGCGGTGATGATGCGACCGACCGCGTCCGGCATCAGGTAGCGCGGATCGCGGCCGGCGCGGATCAGCGCCCGGACCTCGGTTGAGGAAATCTCAAGTTGTGTCACGGCGTGCACGTGGATCGCGCCGCCGGCGGCACGGTGCAGGTCGTCGACCCGCGCGGTGCCGCGTTCTGCCAGCAAATCACCGAGCGCGCCCATGTCGGGCGCGCGCCACCCGGGGCGATGCGCGACGACGACGTGCGCGAGCTGCAGGATCTCGCGCCATCGGTGCCACTTCGGCAGGCCGAGAAACGCATCCATCCCGAGGAGCAGGCACAGCGGCCGGTCGGGCATTTCCTCGCGCAGCGCCGCCAGCGTGTCGACCGAATACGACGGCCCGGCGCGGTGCAGTTCACGGTCATCGACGACGAAACCCGGCTGGTCGGCGACCGCCGCGCGCACCATCGCCAGTCGCAGCGCCCCGTCGGCGATGGGCTGGTGCCGGTGCGGCGGGATGCCGCAGGGCATGAAGCGCACCTCGCCGAGCGCCAGGTCCTGCAGCAGTTCGTACGCGCTGCGCAGGTGCCCGTAGTGGATCGGATCGAAGGTGCCGCCGAAAACGCCGACCGGACCCATTCAGCCCCCGACCGGCCAAGGCGTGCGCAGTGCTGGCGACGGCCGGCAACGGCCGTGGCTGTCACCGGTCACCGGCAATGGCGGCGGCCGCCGGGGGCTCCAGCGCCGCCATCTGCGTGAGCGGAAAATCGGGCCGGGACAGGTGAGCCACCGCCTCGGTGAGCAGCATCCAGGGGTGGCCGGGTGCCGCGCCCTTGATGCAACGGTCGACGTGCGCGGCGAGTTGCTGCAGGCGTATGAGCGAGGCCGTGTCGTGTCTTTGCAATGCCTTCTTCACCAGCGGCCGGCGGCGCGGCCAGACGCGTGCCGCCTCGAGGGCGCGATCGGCCGAACGCATGTCTGCCGCGGCGCGCGCGAGACGCACGAGGGAGCCCAGCTCCCGGGACAGGGCCCATGATATCAGAACCGGTTCCACGCCCTCGCGGCGCAGCCCGTCGAGTACCCGCAGCGCCCGCGCGGCGTTGCCGTCGAGCGCGACATCGACGAGGCGGAACACGTCGAAGCGTGCCGAGTCGGCAGCCGCCGCCTGCACGGCCTCCACGCTGACCTTCGCCCCCTGGCCGAGCAACAGCCCGAGCTTTTCGATCTCCTGGCGGGCGGCGAGCAGGTTGCCCTCGCAGCGGCTCGCGAGCAGCTGCACCGCGTCGCTGTCCGCGACGAGCCCCGCCGCGCGCATCCGGGCGCCGATCCACTGCGGCAGCTGCGCGGGCTCGACCGGCCAGACCTGCACCAGCACGCCGTGCTTCTCGAAGGCCTTCACCCACGCGGTCCGTGCCGCCGACGCGTCGAGCTTCGGCGCCTCGACCAGTACCAGCGTGTCGTCACCGGGGTCCTCGGCCAGCCGCGCGAGCGCCTTGCCGCCGGCATCGCCGGGGCGCGGACTCGGCATGCGCACCTCGATGATGCGCCGCTCGGCGAACAGCGACATCGTGCGCGCGGATTCGCCGAGCGCCTGCCAGTCGAAACCGCGCTCGACGACGTGCAGCTCGCGTTCACCGAAGCCTTCCACGCGGGCGGTGTCTCGGATGCGTTCAGTGGCCTCGGCGCGCAGCAGCGGTTCGTCACCGACGACGAGCCAGGCATGTGCACCGAGGCCGCGGCGCAGCCGGCCGTCGAGTTCGCGCGCGGCGAGCTTCATGCGCCGGCGTCTATGCCGTCGAGCTGTGACAGGTGAATGGCCTCGTCCTCGAGCAGCAGCAGGATGCCGTCGGCGACCGGATACATGAGACGCCCGTCCACGGTCATCAGCGCATCCTCGAGCGGCTGTTCGAGGGTGCGGCCGCCGCGGCTGGTGATGCGCCGTTCGGCGATCTGCAGGTTCAGCATGTGCAGGCGTGCGCGCGGCGCGGACTCCAGCGCCACGTGGGTGATCGGGCAGCAGATGATTTCGAGCAGGCGGCGGTCGACGCTCATCGGTCGCGGGCTCCCTCGTCGGCGGCGTCGTCGACGGTGTTGGCGGCGGGGTCGGACCCCGGTACCGGATCATAGCCGCTGCCGCCCCACGGATGGCAGCGCGCGATGCGCCGCAGCGCGTAACCGCCCCCGCGCCAGAAACCGTGGCGATGCAGGCAGCCGCGCGCGTATTCCGAACAGGTCGGCTGGTAGCGGCAGTGTACGCCGAGCCACGGCGAGACGCCGTACTGGTAGCCGCGCACGAGCACCGCGGCGAAGCGCGCAGCCAGCCCCGGGCGGGCGTCGCGCGGCGCGGCCATCATGCGCCGGCCGAGATCTCGGCCGCGTGCGCGCGGATGCGGTCGAGCATCGCGCGCAGCCCGTTGCTGCGCGTCGGGCTGAGATGGCGGTCGAGGTCCAGCGCGCCGATGAAATGCGGCTCGCTCGCGACGACTTCCCCGGCGGGGCGGTCGCTGTAGACGCGCATCAGCAGCGCGATCAGCCCCGAGACGATCGCAGAGTCGCTGACCGCCTGGAAATGCAGCCGCCCGTTGCGCGGCTCGGCGTGCATCCACACCTGGCTCTGGCAGCCATGCACACGGTTGTCCTCGGTCTTCCAGTCATCCGGAAACTCGGGCAGCTTGCGCCCGAGGTCGATGATGTACTGGTAGCGCTCCATCCAGTCGTCGAAGAACTCGAATTCCTCGATCAGCTCCTGCTGCGCACTTTCGATTTCACTGGTCATGGGTCCTGCCGTAATGGGTGGCGGAGCGCCCCGTTCAGCCCGCGCGCCGCCAGCGCGAGCCCTCGGGGCCGTCCTCGATGCGTATGCCCTGTGCGGCGAGCTCGTCGCGGATGCGGTCGGCCTCGGCGAAATCGCGGGCCGCGCGCGCGCGGTCACGCGCCGCGACGCGCTCATCAATCGCCGCCTCGCTGAGTCGGTCGTCACCCGTCCCACCCGCGAACCACGCCTCCGGATCGCCCTGGCCGAGCCCGAGCAGCGCGCCGCCGGCGCGAAGTGCGCTGCACAGCCGCCGGCGCTCCGCGGCCTCGGTCGCGGCATTCGCGCGGCGCGCAAGCCCGAACAGTTCGGCCAGCGCGCGCGGCGTGTTCAGGTCGTCGGCGAGTGCGGCCTCGACCGCCTCGGGCGGTGCGACGCCCTCATCCACCTCTACGCCGCGCAGCGCGTTGTAGATGCGGTCGAGCTTGCGCCGGCTGTCGGCGAGGACGTCGTCGGACCAGTCGAGCGGCTGGCGGTAGTGGGCGGTCAGCAGCGCGAGGCGGATCGCCTCGCCGGGCGCGACCCCGAGCAGGTCGCGCACCAGCAGCACGTTGCCGAGCGACTTGGACATCTTCTCGGCGTCGACGTTGACGAAGCCGTTGTGCAGCCAGTAGCGGCAGTAGGTGCGCCCGCCGTGCGCGCAGGTGCTCTGCGCGATCTCGTTTTCGTGGTGCGGGAAGATCAGGTCCTGCCCGCCGCCGTGGATGTCGATGGTCTCGCCGAGGTGGGTCTCGATCATGCTCGAGCACTCGATGTGCCAACCCGGGCGACCGCGCCCCCACGGGCTGTCCCAGCCGACGGTCTGCGCGTCGGACGGCTTCCAGAGGACGAAATCACCGGGGTCGCGCTTGTACGCGGCGACCTCAACCCGTGCCCCGGCGAGAAGCTCGTCGGGGTCACGCCCGGACAGTGCACCGTAGTGCTCGAAGGACGCGACGTGGAACAGCACGTGGCCTTCGGCCTCGTAGGCGTGTCCGGTATCGACCAGCCGCGTGATCATGTCGATGATCTGCGGGATGTGGTCGGTGACGCGGGGCTCGATGTCGGGCGGTGCGACGCCTAGCGCCCCCATGTCCTCGAGGTACGCGGCGGTGTAGCGCGCGGTGATCGCCCCTATGGGCTCGCCGCGCTCGGCGGCGGCGGCGTTGATCTTGTCATCGACGTCGGTGATGTTGCGCGCGTACACGAGCGTGTAATGGCGGCGCAGCAGCCGCGCGAGCACGTCGAACACCACCGCCGGCCTCGCATTGCCGATGTGCGCGAAGTTGTAGACCGTGGGCCCGCA
>PWYM01000039.1 GCA_003567855.1 Gammaproteobacteria bacterium
GCCAGGCGCATGCCGGTGTGCACGCCGCAGCCGGCGCCGCCGCACCAGGCCTCGAGCGACTCGCTCCACGCATCGACCGGCATGCCTTCCGGCAGCAGATCGACGACGAGCAGCCGGCCGGCGGGCGCGAGCACCCGGGTGGCCTCGGCGAGCGCGTCCCACGGCGCGCGCGCGCCGGTGAGCACGCGGCAGAACGCGACCGTGTCGAAACTGCCGTCTTTGAACGGCAGCGCGTACATGTCGGCATCGCGCACGCTGCAGTGGCCGAGACCGGCGTCACGCAGCGCACTGCGCGCCGCCAGGCGCATCGTGCGCTCGTGGTCCACACCGGTCCCGGCGTCGGCATCGGGCCCGAGCAGGCGCAGCAATCGGCCGGTGCCGGTGCCGATGTCGAGCAGACGCCCGAGCTGGTGAGCGGCAGTGATCGGGCGCACGAGTTCGCGCACCGCGCGCTCGAGCCGGGCCCAGTCAGACGGGGCAAGCACCTCTTCGCTGTCGCCACCGGCCGCGGCGCGGAACTCGCGTGCGCGCGCCGCGAGCACCTCGTCGAGGCGGCGCGCGTCGGCCGCGAGCAGCGGGTCGTGGCCGATCAGCCGCGCCAGCGCCTCGCGCGCCAGAGCCGCGGGCTCACCGTCGGTACGCAGGCGGTAGTAGGTCCAGTGGGCCTCGCGGAAGCGACGCAATACGCCCGACGCCTCGAGGATGCGCAGGTGGCGCGAGACCCGCGGCTGGCTCATCGCGGTGGCGGCGGTCAGCTCCTTGACCGTCAGCTCTCCGCGCCGGCACAGCCGCAGCAGGCGCAGGCGCGCGGGATCGGCGAGCGCCGCAAGCAGCGCTGAGAGGGATGCGACGTCCATGGCGCAGCAGTATACGCCGCCTCGAATGAAAATAAAGGGTTCTTTATATTTTATATGCATCAGTAATTTGGGGCGGTCCGACCCCGGGGTCGGACCCGGGTTGGCAATCCGGGCGGGCATCGCCGGCGAATGGACCGGCATGGGTAACGCGGATTCGGATGGGACAGCGGACGCGGGCTGCGGGAGCCGCCCGGTCGTGTTTTATGACGGCGGGTGCCCGGTGTGCCGGCGCGAGATCGCCCATTACCGCCGGCTGGACCGCGCCGGGCGCGTGCAGTGGGCGGATATCGATGCCGACCCGACGGCGCTCGACGGGACCGGCATCGACCCCGTCGATGCGATGCGCCGGTTTCACGTCATCGACGCGGCGGGCCGCGTGCGCTCCGGCGCTGCCGCGTTCACGGTGGTGTGGGACGCGCTGCCGGGCTGGCGCCATGTCGCGCGGGGCATCCGCGCGCTGCGGCTGGTCGCGCCGCTCGAACGCGTCTATGTGCGCTGGGCCGAGCGGCGCTGGCGGCGCCTGCAGCGCACGCGCTGCGGGTCGTCCGCCGACGCGTGCGACGTCAGAAGTGACTCGTCACCCGCCCCCAGACGAAGCGCCCGTTGATGCCGATCGGCGAAATCGGGTCAAACGCGAAATTGCCGAAGAAGTTGTTGGCGCCAGCCGACGCGTCGGGTCGCGCGTCGAAAACGTTGTCGGCGCCGACCATCGCCCAGGTGTCACCGAACAGCCGGCGACCGACCTCGACATCGACGGTGGTCTCGGCACCGAAGCGCTGACGCGCGAAGCTGAACTCGCGCACGACGCTGCCGTAGCGACTGACACGCCCGCGCAGCCGCCAGTCGCCATCCGACCAGCGCGCGTGGGCGATGCCGCGGCTGCGTGGCGATGCTTCCTGCAACGTATTGCGCTCGGCGACGCCGACCAGCGACAGCGCATCGCCGAACCCGGCGAAGGCCTCCGGCGCGTCTGCCTCGCCGGTGATCCGCGTGCGCACCCAGCTCCACGCGAAACCCACGTCGAGGTCGCCCCCCCCGGCGCGGCGGCCATGGTCGAGCGCGAGTTCCACGCCCTCGGTGCGGGTATCGACGGCGTTGGTGAACGTCGAGATCGACTGCACGCCCTCGCCGCCCGGAAGCGTCTGCACGAGCTCGATCAGCCCGGGGTCCTGGAGGTTCTCCGACAGCGTGATCCGGTCGTCGACCTCGATGCGAAACGCATCGATGGTCGCGCTGAGCGACGGCGTCAGCCGCAGCACCGCGCCGGCGGTAAAGCCGATCGAGGTTTCCTCCTCGAGCGCCCGCAGCCCCAGTGCCGTCCCGATGGCCGAATCGGCGCGCACCAGTCGCGACGACACGCGCTCGGCTTCAGGTCCGAAGGTGTTGTCGCGGCGTGCCCAGCCGAGCTGCGACACCGACGGCGGGCGGAAGCTGTTCGATACGGATCCGCGCAGCGCCAGAAGCTCGGTGACCGTGTAGCGCGCACTGAGCTTGCCGGCGAGCGCAGTGCCGAAATCGCTGTAGCGCTCGATCCGGCCGGCGACGTCGAGTTCGAGGTCATCGGTGGGCCGCAACGCGAGGTTGACCCACGCGCCGGCCACGTCACGGCGTACGCGGGTGGCGTCCTCGGGGCTGAGCCCCTTGGCGGCCTGCGAACCGATGTCGGGCAGCCCGACGAGCGCCTCGAGCGCCGGGTCGAAACGGAAATCGCCGATCGCGAACGAGGCCTCGTCGCCCGGCTGGCTCTCGAAGCGCTCGTGGCGCACGTCGGCGCCGAGGCTGAGACGCGCCGGCGCGACGAGCCCCGGCAGCATCAGCTCGCGGCCGGCCTCGAACGTCGCGTTGAGCTGGTTGAGGCCAAAGCGCCCGGAATCGAAACGCGTCGGGCTCGCAGGGCCGAGGGATGCGTTCAGGGAGTTCTGCACACCGAAGTCGAAGCGGTTGCGCCCGAAGTCCAGCGCGAGATCCAGGTCCCAGTCACCTGCCTCCCGGCGCACACCGGCGGTCAGGCCCAGGTCCCGGTTGTCACCGAGCGTGACCGGCAGGAATCCGCCGGGAAACAGCGCGCGCACGTTCTGGTTCGAATCCGGATGCCGGAACACGTCGGCGCCCTCGGTCTCGCGCTGTGCGAAGGTCCCGAAGCCGTAGAACTCGGTTGCACCCACCGGCAGCGCCGCGTTGAACCAGAGCTTGTACTCGTCGCTTTCTGGATCACCGACCCGGTGGGTGCGCACACCGTCGAGCGCGAGGTTCGCGTCGGTCGGCGGCACGATGCCCGAGCTCGGCACGCGGTCGAGGCCTGCGCGGTTGGTCGTGCTGCGCGTCGCGTACTCGGCGCCGCCCCGCAGGAAGCCGCCCGCACCGAGCGGCATTCCGGCCTGACCGTGCAGCGTGAGCGTCTGGCCATCGGTGACGCGCGCGTCGATAGGGCCTACACGCGTGCGGTGCGCACCCCAGGTCGCTCCGACCTCGCCGCCGTCGGCGCCGTCCTCGAGCACGATGTTGATGACCCCGGCGACCGCGTCGGCGCCGTACTGCGCGCTCGCGCCGTCGCGCAGGATCTCGACGCGGCGGATCGCCGACAGCGGAATGGAGTTGAAGTCGAACGCGTTGGTGCCCCGCCCGACCTTGGTGTTGTCGTTGACCACGGCGGCCGGGTGGCGACGCTGGCCGTTGACGAGCACGAGCATCTGGTCCGGACTCATGCCACGAAGCTGCCCGGCGCGTACATGATCCGACGTAACCGAGTTGCTCTGGCGCGGAAACGTGAACGTCGGCGAGATCGCCGCGAGCGCCTCGCCGAGTTCGTTACCGGCGGCGCCCGAGGCCCGCAGCCGCGCAGCGTCGTAGACCTCCACCGGTACGCTGGCGTCGAGTGCCGAGCGCGCGTCCGTGCGGCTGCCGACGACGACGAGTTCATCGGCGATATCGCGTCCATCCGGCCCGCCGTCGGCGGCCATCGCGAGTGTCGGCAGCGCCAGCGCGGCGATCAGCCACGGTGTTGGAGTCGGTGTGTTGTTCATCAGGACCTCTTGGTGACCAGCGTGACCCGAGGACGGAACCAAAGGCGATCGCGCCTTTCGAATACTTGCAGATTCAATCAAGAACCGTCCTGCCCGATCACTTGGTCGTTCTCCAGGAGGAAACCTTACGATGACTCATCTTCAATACCCGGGCGCCGCCACTGGCTGTCGCCCGACGACCGCATCCTCGGTGTCGCGATGAACGGGGAGGCGCGTGCGTATCCGCTGAACATCATGAACTGGCACAAAATCGTCAACGACCGGTTCGGCGATGACTGGGTCGCGGTCACGTACTGCCCGCTGTGCTTCAGCGGGATGGCTTTCGATGCGGACAACGACGGCGACCGGATGCTGTTCGGCGTCTCCGGACTCCTCTATAACAGCGACGTGCTGATGTTCGATCGCGCGAGCGAGTCGCTGTGGTCACAGATCTCGGCCACGGCGATCACCGGCCCGCATCGCGGCGACACGCTCGAGGCCGTACCGCTCGCGAACACGACCTGGGGCGCATGGCGCGAACAGCACCCGGAATCCGCGGTGCTGTCGCGCGATACCGGCTACCGCCGTGATTACGACCGCGACCCGTACGGGGCCTACGCCGAGAGCCGCGAGATCATGTTCCCGGTCGAGTTCCGGGCGCGTGGTTACCATCCCAAGGAACGCGTGATCGGCCTGGACCTCGACGGCGCGCAGAAAGCGTGGCCCTTCGTCGAGCTTCGCCAGGCCGACGGACGCATCGAGGACCGGGTCGGTGAGCGCACCGTGCTGATCGAGTTCGACGACGCCACCGACACGGCGACCGCGTACGACGCCGATGGCCGCGAACTCGCATCGCTCACCGCCTACTGGTTCGCGTGGTATGCGTTCCACCCGGAAACGGCGGTATTTGTCGCCGACTGATCGGCCGCCACGGTGTAAGGATCGGTCTCTTGCGGCGACTCACCCCGCAGGATCAGCAGGTGGCGGACGCCCGCACGGTGTCCGCCGCCTCCCGCCACGACTCGATCACAGGAGGATAAAGACGATGACGCTGAACTCGACGGCACCGCAACCGGCGCCCGCGCGGGCCGCACCGCGGCCGCCCATTGCGGCAGTCGTGCTGGCCCTGGTCATGCTGGCTGGCGCTGCGCTCGCACCGCAGGGCGCCGTCGCGGCCGAGGACGACGGGGATGCCGTCCCTGACGCGTGGATGGAGACGCTGTGGGCGCCGTTCCAGTCGATGCTCGACACCCACCTCGAGGAGAAGACCACCGAACGTGGCGGCCTCGTATCGGCGTTCGACTACCGTGCCGCGCTCGACGACGAGCGCACCGCAGACTGGCTGGAAACACAGAGCCGACGCCTCGCCGAATTCGATCGCGACCGGCTCGATCAGCGCGAGATCGCCGTCGCGTTCTGGCTCAACGCCTACAACTATTTCATGATCGAGTACATCCTGCAGAACCCGCATCGCGGCGAACTGATCGACAGCGTCCGCGACTACGGCCACCTGTTCAACCCCTACCGGGTGTTCGGGCGCGAGGTCTTCGACGTAGGCGGGCGCAAGTACAGCCTCAGCGAAATCGAGAACGACGTGCTGCTCGGCGACGCGTTCCGGGACAAGGGCTGGAAGGAGGCCCGCGTGCACTTCGCCGTCAACTGCGCGTCGGTCGGCTGCCCGCCGCTTCGCACGCAGATCTACCTGCCCGAAAACGTCGACGACCTGATGACCGAAAACACGCGTCGAGCGCTCAACACCGACCGGCACCTGCATCGCGACGGCGACACGCTGCGCGTCTCGAGCCTGTTCGACTGGTACGCGTCCGACTACGTTGACGAAGAAGGCTCGGTCGAGGCGTTCATCCTCGCGTATGCCGACGAAGAGGTGCGCGAGAAGGTGGAAAACACCCGCCGCATGCGCTTCATCGATTACGACTGGACACTGAACAGCCCGGAGAATTTCCCGGAGTTCAACAGCCGCTGAAAGCCATACCTGATCCCCGCGACTTGGCCGGCCGGACGCGCACTGCGCCTGGCCGGCCTTTTTTTCGCGCGTACCGTGCCCGCGTCAGCGGCGCTCAGAAGCCCGCCGCGTGACCCAGGCGACGCGGGTCGCTGACGCCGTGCAGCCGCCCGGTTTCGCGATCGCGCCACACGACCTGCATCGAGCCCATGCGCCAGTCGTAGGGGCCGAGCTCGCGCATCGGGATGCCGCGTTCGGCAATGCCGCGACGCACCTCGTCACTGATGCCCGACTCGATACGCACGATCTGCTCGTCGTCGCGGTAGGCGTGGAAACGGGGCAGCGCCACCGCGTCCACCGGCGCAATGCCGTTGTCGATGATCGCGACCAGCACCTGGGTGACCGGCTGCGGCGGCGTGCCCGGCGACCCGAGTGACAGCCACGGGCCCTCGTCGTCGGCAATGATGATGCCCGTGGAGTTCGCCGACACGCGACGGCCGGGGCCGGTGGTGTAGGCGAAGAAGCGGCTGCCTGTCGCTGCGACACCGTCGATGAAGATGCCAGGCGCGCCGCCGTGGCCGGTATGCAGCCCGCTGATCCAGTTACCGTCGGGGTCGACGATCACGTTGTGATTGCTGTCGTCAGTCTGGCGCGCGCCTTCCGGATCGTCCGGCGGAGCGAGCCGGCGCACGTCTATGCCCGTCGCGTCGCCGCGCGCCCAGCGCATCGCCGGTGACAGGTCCACGCCGGGCTGCACGTCGGATTGGCGCACGATATCGGCGCGCATTCGCGCGTAGTCCTTCGACAGCAGGATGTCGGTCGGCACCTGCACGTTGCGTGGGTCCTGGATCGCATAGCGGATGTCGGCGTCGACGACCGCAAGCGAACGGATGAGCACCGCGAGCGCCTCTGCGGACTCGGCGTAGTTGCCCTTCGCGGCCATGTCAAAGTGCTCGAGCACGTTGAGGTTGTACGGGATCTGCGTGCCACCCTTCTTCGGCGGCGGTTCGCCGATCACGTGCAGCCCCCGGTAGGTGCTGCGCACAGGCTCCGCCCAGCGCGGCTCGTATGCATCCATGTCGTCGAGCGTGACGCAGTAGCCACGGTTGTTCGCCGCGTCGACGAACTTCTGTCCCCATTCGCCGGTGTAGAGGTAGTCCGCGCCCTCGTCGCGCACGCCGCGCAACGTCTTCGCGAGCTGCGGCATCTTCCAGCGGTGTCCGGCAGGCACGAGGAAACCGTCGGGCATGTAGTGCTCGACGGCCTGGCGGTTGCGCCGCATCCATGATTCCTCGTCGAGCCAGTTCGCGTAGTTGATGCCGAACATGAACGAGGTCACGACGACGCCTTCCTCGGCGGCCCGGATCGCAGGTTCGAGATAATCGGCCCACTCCATCGAGCCGTAGCGCTGCCACAGCGCCTCGAGCCCGCGCACGGTACCGGCGATCGCGACCTTCGACGGATCCGTGCCCGGCGCACAGTCGTCGCCGACCGGACGCTCGGAGTAGGCGTCCAGCGCGATGTACTCGTCGCTGTCGGCGTCATAGATCAGCGCACCCAGCGC
>PWYM01000069.1 GCA_003567855.1 Gammaproteobacteria bacterium
CGTCGCTACATGCTGCTGCAGGGCGTCTCGTCCGATCAGATCACCACCGTGAGCTACGGCGAAGAACGGCCCGCAGCTTCCGGCAGCAACGAGCAGGCCTGGTCTCAGAACCGCCGGGTCGAGCTCGTCTACCGGCAATGACGTCGGTTGTCGGCACGGACACGCTCGGCAGGCGGCGCGGCATTGCCGCGCCGCTGCTCGTGTTCGCTGCGCTTTCCCTGGGGGCGTGCGCCGCACTGCCCCCGGACGAAGACCCGGTGCAGCTGCGGCTGATCGACGTGGAAACGCGCATGTTGCGCGTGGAGCGTCTGCTCGACAGCGGCAATCTCGTCCAGCTCGCCCAGGATCTTGAGCGCGCGCAGCGTGAAAACCAGGCGCTGCGCGGCGAGGTCGAGACCCTGATCCGGGAACTCGAACAGCTCCAGGGCCGGCAGCGGCAGCAGTATGCGGATCTCGACGACCGCATCGAACGCATCGAACAGCGGGCTTCGCAGATCGGTGCCTCGGTATCGACGGCGGGTGCGGCAGGCGGCAGCGTCTCCCCGGGAGAGCTGCCATTGCCCGATGGCGGTGACCGCGCCAACTACCAGGCCGCATTCGAACTGCTGCGCGAAGGCCGCTACGAGGACTCCGCCAACGCGTTCCGGCAGTTCCTCCAAAGCTTCCCGGACAGCCCGCTCTCGGACAACGCGCAGTACTGGCTGGCCGAGACAGCCTACGTGCAGCGTGATTTCGAAGACGCTCTCGGCAAGTTCGAGCGCGTGCTCGAAGAGTATCCGGACTCGCGCAAAGTGCCTGACGCACTGCTCAAGATCGGCTACTGCAATTACGAGTTGCGACGGTGGTCGGCGGCACGCGAGGCGCTGGAGCGGGTCCGGTCCGAGTTCGCCGACACCTCGGCGGCACGACTCGCATCGCAGCGTCTGCAGCGCATCGCCGACGCGGGCAACTAGCAGCGCGCACACCGCACGACGCGACGGAGCCGACCGCATGAACGACCGCATCCACCCGCTGGCAGCGGCAGCGGTATCGTCCGACGTCCGGCCTGACAACCTGTCCCGCCTGCAGCCGGCGGCGCGGCTGCGCATTACCGAGATTTTCCTGTCATTGCAGGGCGAGGCGGCCGACGCCGGCTGGCCGACTGTATTCCTGCGACTCACAGGCTGTCCGCTGCGCTGCAGGTACTGCGACACTGCATATGCGTTCACCGGTGGCGAGGTCCAGTCGGTCGACGCGGTGCTCGGCAGCGTCGCCGGTTACGGCGTGCGCCACGTGTGTGTGACCGGCGGCGAGCCACTCGCGCAGCCAGCGTGCCGGGTGCTGCTGGAACGCCTGTGCGATGCGGGCCATGCGGTTTCGCTCGAGACCAGTGGCGCGTTCGACGTGTCGGGTGTCGATGCGCGGGTGCGGCGCGTCGTTGATCTCAAGACCCCGGGTTCGGGCGAGGTCGAGCGCAACCGCTGGGACAACCTGGGTGTGCTGACGGCGCATGATCGCGTGAAATTCGTGATCTGCAACCGCGAAGACTATGAGTGGGCGCGCACCCGCGTACGGGAACATCGCATAGAAGAGCGCTGCGAGGTGCTGTTCTCGCCAAGCTGGGAGCAGCTCGACGCCGCGCAGCTGGCCGAGTGGATCATCGAAGACCGCCTCCCGGTACGTTTCCAGGTGCAGCTGCACAAGGTACTCTGGGGCGACGTGCCAGGCCGATGACGAAGGGCGGCGCCCGGGAAGCACCCGCTGCCGTCGTGCTCGTCTCCGGCGGCCTCGACTCGGCCACGGTGCTGGCCATGGCCCGGGACGCGGGCTACCGCTGTAATGCGCTCAGTTTCGATTATGGCCAGCGTCACCGCGCGGAGCTCGACGCTGCCGCGCGCGTGGCCTCGGCGCTGGGGTGTGTCGACCATCGGGTGATGCGCATCGACACCGCGGGCATCGGCGGGTCGGCGCTGACCGACCCCGACATCGCGGTCCCGGAAACCCCCGTCGCGGGGATTCCGGTCACCTATGTGCCGGCCCGCAATACCGTGTTCCTGTCGCTGGCGCTCGGCTGGGCCGAGGTGCTCGGCGCCGATGCGATCTTCATCGGGGTCAACGCCGTCGACTACTCGGGCTATCCCGATTGCCGCCCCGAGTTCATCGAGGCATTCAGGCGGCTCGCGCGCGTCGCGACTCGCGCCGGCGTCGAGGGCCATCCGGTAAGCGTGGAGACACCGCTGATCGACCTGAGCAAGGGCCAGATCATTCGCGAAGGCGTAGCGCGCGGCGTCGATTTCGCACTCACGGTCTCGTGCTACCAGCCCGATGCTGCCGGGCGTGCATGCGGGCGCTGCGACGCCTGCCGGCTGCGCCGTGCGGGGTTTGACCAAGCCGGCGTCGACGACCCTACCGCGTATCAGCCGGCGCGTACGCCGGTTTGATGCCCACCCGGCGTCCGGTATCATGTCGCACGCCCCGGGGCCGTTAGCTCAGTTGGTAGAGCAGTGGACTTTTAATCCATTGGTCGTAGGTTCGAGCCCTACACGGCCCACCATTTCATGCTGATTCTTGACGACGCGTTCGTTCGCCGCCATCTCGACGCCACGCTGGCCATGGCGGCGGTACGCGATGCCTGTATCGCGCTGCACCGCGGCGAGGTCCAGGCACCGCCGCGCGCGATCATCGACCTCGGTGCCGGGGCGATGTTCGGGTCAATGCCGGGCGCGCTGGGCGAGGGGGGCGTTTACGGTGCCAAGCTGGTCAGCTACGTGCCGGCCCGCGCTGCCGCCGGGGCCGCGTCGCATCACGGCATGGTCATCATCTTCGACCCGGAGACGGGCGCACCGTTGGCCGGCGTGGCCGCCGGAGTGCTGACCGCGATGCGTACTGCAGCGGGCAGCGCGCTGGCGACTGACGTACTCTCGCGACCCGGTTCGACGACGCTGGCGATTCTCGGCTGTGGCGCGCAGGCGTTCGCTCACGCCATCCTGATGGCCGAGGTCCGACCACTGCGCAGCATCGACGTGTGGGGGCGCACACCTGAACGCGCGCGGGCGTTCGCCGACCGCGTGGCACGGGCCACCGGCGTCACGTGCCGGGCGCGAGCCGATATTGCCGCCACGGTGGCTGAGGCGGACGTTGTGTGTAGCACGACTGCAGCCACAACGCCGGTACTGTCCTTGAGCCAGCTGCGCGCAGGTACGCACGTCAACGCGATCGGTGCCGCGCGCGGTGACGGCGAACTGGAATTCGACACCACCGTGTCGCCGTGCGTCGTCGTCGATTCGCGCGATGCGGTGATCGCGGAGGCCGGCGACATCGGCGCGGCGTGCGCGAGCGGACGTCTCGATGCGTCGGCGATGATCGACCTTGGGGATATGCTGATGGACGCCGAAGGACGCGCGGCGCTGCCCGCCGCCGCGATCAGCGTCTATCGTTCGGTGGGACACGTTGCCCAGGATCTCGCGTGTGCTCACGCGCTCTACAGGCGCGCCATCGATCCGGAATTCGACGGCGATCGCTCGGCGTGAGTACCGCCCCTACAATGGCCGCATGAACGCAACGCTCCAGTCCCGTCTCGCCGAGGCGATGCAGCATGCGCGCGCGGGCCGTCTAGACGCCGCATCGGATCGGCTCGAGGCAGTGCTGCGCGACGCCGGTGATCATCCGGACACGCTGCAACTCCTGGGGCTGGTCCGACGCCAGCAGCAGCGCCCGGCCGATGCCGAGGCGCTGTTGCGTCGCTCGCTCGCGCTCGTGCCAGACCAGCCTCACGTGTGCAACAACCTCGGCAACGTCCTCAGTGATCTGGGCCGGACCACTGCGGCCATCGAGCAGTATCGCGCCGCATGCCGTTTGCAGCCGGACTATCCGGAAGCCGAGCACAACCTCGGACTCGCACAGCTCGATGCCGGTGATCCTGCAGGCGCGCTGGAGACCGTTGACCGGCTGCTCGTGCGGCGACCGGGCGCAGCCGATCCGTACGTGACGCGCGGCAACGCGCTTCGCGCACTCGGCCGTACCGATGCCGCGGAGGCCGCGTACCGGCAGGCGCTGGAGATCGATGCGCGGCAGGTCAATGCGCTGCACAACCTCGGCGTGCTCTGCCGGCAGCTCGGCCGCACCGACGAGGCGTTGCGGCACCTCGAGGCCGCGGCACGGTGTGACCCCCGCCGGCCGGAAGTCCACGGCAGCCGCGGGCATGCGCTGCTCGATGCCGGGCGTATCGACGATGCGATCAATGCATACGGCATCGCGATACAGCTGAAGCCCGATGACGTCGCGGCGCACGATGCGCTGAACAAGATCATGTGGCAGCACGGACGGACCGACGGGTACCTGTCGAGCTATGCGTGGGCAGTACAGCGCGCACCGCAGGTCGCGCAGCTGTGGGCGGACTGGGCCGACAAGCTCGTGCTCGCCGGCCGAAGCGACGAGGCTGCACGCGCGCTGCGTCACGCAATAGACAATGGACATGACGCCCCGTCGGTCCATCATCGCCTGGGACGTGCGCTGGCCGTTCTCGGATATGCCGACGACGCCGCCCGGGCGTTCACGCGTGCCGTCGAGGAGGCGCCTGCCGAACCCCGTTTTCTGATGGACCTGGCCCGGCTACATATCGTCGAATCACGATACGCAGAGGCCGAGACGCTGCTCGAACGCGCACTGGCCAGCGCACCGCTCAACCAGGAGGCGCTCGCCTATCGCGGCGTCTGCTGGCGGCTGCGGGATGATCCGCGCGAGGCTGGCCTGAATGACTACCGGAACCTGGTGCGCGAATATCGCCTGCCGCCACCGCCGGGATACGCATCGATCGAGGCGTTCAATCGCGCCCTGGCCGATGCGCTGCTAAAACTCCACCGCACGCGCGAGGCGCCGGCCGAGCAGACCCTGCGCGGCGGGACCCAGACCCTCGACGATCTTTTCGATGCGCCGGCACCGGAAATTGCAGCGCTGCGCGTCCAGCTCGAGGCTGCGATCACCGATTACATCGAGCGGCTGCCGGGTCATGCGGACCATCCCCTGGGATCGAGGCGGGCGGGTGCATTCGCGTTTTCAGGCGCGTGGTCGGTATGCCTGCGTGCCGGCGGATTCCATGTCAACCATGTTCATCCGGAAGGGTGGATCAGCTCCTGCTACTACGTGGACGTGCCGCCGGCCGTGCATCGTGACAACGGCCACGAGGGCTGGTTGCAGTTCGGTGAAACCAGCCTGCGGCTTGGTGAACGCGAACACGTGGCGTGCAGGGTACGCCCGGAACCGGGCCTGCTCGTGCTTTTCCCTTCGTACTTCTTCCACGGCACCGTGCCGTTCAACGACGAGGCCCGACGACTGACGGTGGCCTTCGACGTGGTCCCTGCCTAGACGCCTTCGCAGGGCGGGTGAGCGGCCCGCACGATTGTTTCTCTCGTAATCATTCGTTGACACAGTGCGCAGGCTGGCCTAATCTCGTGCGATAAATCATGTGAAAGTGGTTATAGTTTCGCGATCCTCGGGCAAGGGACTGTCCGTGCATCGCTCGAGTTGTGGGGGCGACGCAACGAGCCGGCAGGGACCGGCGGCTGCGGCGCAAAGGGAGACTCGAACGAACTTCGGATGCGGGTGCCAGGCGTTCTCTTCCCGAAAGACCTCGCAGACCCCACCGTTCCGGTCGTTCTCCTACCGAATCTGTATGGGTCCGTCACATGCGCGCCTGGGTGGCGCCGAGCGTGGTGGTAACCGCAGGAACTGGCCGCGGGGTATGTCCCTCGGGGTCTTTTGGGGCCGTGAATAGGGAGTTACGCAATGACTGAAAACAAACCATCGATCCAGGGGCGCATCGGCAGGGGACGCGGTCATGCCCGTTCCGCCGGTACCCCGCCTGGTCTCGCGCGCAGGTCCACCGGGGCGATGAGCGTCGCCGCCGCGGTCGCTGCGGTGTTTGCCGGCTCGGGCGCGCTGGCGCAGCAGACGCCGGGGCAGCAGGAAGAGGTGACACGTGCCGTAGAGCAGATCACCGTTACGGGTTCGCGCATTCCGCGAGCGGACCTGATCTCGAACAGCCCGGTGAACATTCTCGACACCGCTGACATCCAGCTTTCGGGTTCACTCGAGGTCGAGCGCCTGCTCGACTCACTGCCACAGGTGGTCGGCACCTTTGGCGCGTCGAGCAACAACCCCGGTACCGGCACCGCGACGGTCAACCTTCGCGGCCTCGGTTCGGAGCGCACGCTGGTGCTGCTCAACGGTCGACGCATGGTCGCCGCCAGCACCAATGGCGTGGTCGATCTCAACTCGATCCCGCCGGCGCTCATTCAGCGGGTCGAAGTCGTGACCGGTGGTGCATCCGCGGTGTACGGTTCCGACGCGCTGGCCGGTGTCGTGAACTTCATCCTGAAAGACGACTTCGAGGGCGTGGAGTTCAGCGCACAGTCGGGCATCACGGGCGAGGGTGACGCGCGTCGCCTGAGCTTCGACCTGACGATGGGCACGAACTTCGATGAAGGTCGAGGCAACGTCGTCTTCTACGCGAACTATTTTGATCGTAACGGGATTCGTGATATCGCGCGACCCTGGGGTGCAACCTCGTTCGTCAACGCTGTCGATGGCGACGGCAATGCCTTCCTCCGGGAACTGCCGCAAGGCGACCCCAACGTACCCGTCGCGCGTATCAGTGCGCCGGAACTCCAGACCAATAACAGCGGGCAGACTGACCCTTTCGGTACACCGATTGGCCCGTTGGGGGTGGTGACGACCGATGGTGGATGGCGTGCCTACGAGCAACTTCGTGACCAGCAGACAACTCCTGGCGACTCGACGATGCAGCTGCCGCTGGAACGCTGGCAGCTCAGCGGAATCGGGACCTATGACCTGACGGACAACATGCGGCTGTTCGCTGAGGGCATGTTCTCCAACGTCAAGGTGACGTCGATTCTTTCGCCGATCCCGCTGCCGACTGCGATCATCCCGAACTTCCGGCTCGACACCAAGAACCCGTTCATGCCGGCGTCGCTGCGCGACTACATCAATGCGCAGCTCGATCCTACCGGTGAGCTCGACGGCGTCGTGCCGATCAACATGCAGCGCAGCACGCGCGAGCTCGGGGTGCGAACCAATCAGGACGACCGCACAGTCTGGCGTTTCGTCGGCGGACTGCAGGGCGACTTCCAGAACGACATGTCGTGGGAGGTGTTCTACAATTTCGGACGCAACCAGAACACCACGGTACAGGGTGGCGGGCTGCACCTGTTCCGCTTCCAGCAGGCGCTGCTCGTCAACCCGGACGATCCCACGCAGTGCGCGGATCCGTCGGGTCCGGGCCCGGGCTGCTCGGTGCTCAACCTGTTCGAAACCGGTGGGTGGACGCAGGACCTGGTCGACTTCATGGGTATCGGTATGGTCAACCGTGCCAACATCCAGTCGGAACAGTTCGGTGCAGGCATTGCCGGCAACATCGCCGAGCTGCCGGGGGGGTCGCTCGGTATCGCCGGTGGTGTGGAGTACCGTTCCGAGTCGGCGTTCTTCGAACCCGACAACCTCTACCGGTCCGGTGAGGGCGTGGCACGCGCGGCCGGCCTGCAGCCGACGGGCGGCCGCTTCGACGTCTACGAACTCTACGGTGAGGCAATCATCCCGATCATTTCCGATCGACCGTTCGCCGAGTACCTCGGTCTCGAGGCCGGTGTGAGGTTCTCCGACTACTCCACCGCGGGTGCTGTCACCTCGTACAAGTGGGGTGGTGAGTGGGCGCCGCACAGCGACATCCGCTTCCGCGGCCTCGTACAGCGTGCGGTTCGTGCACCGAACGTGATCGAGCTGTTCCGTGGTGGTGACAACACCGCACCGCAGGCGCGTGATTTCTGTGACGTGTCGGCGAATCCGACGCAGGCAGAGAAGGATTTCTGCGTCCAGCTCGGTGTGCCGGCGAACGCGATCGATACCTTCGAACAGGAAAGCACGCAGATCCGCTCGATCGTCGGCGGCAATCCTGATCTCAACGAAGAGAAGTCCGACACCTGGACGCTGGGATTCGTCTACCAGCCTTCTCAGGTCGAAGGCCTCACCATTACGCTCGATTACTACGACATCGAGATCAAGGATGCCATCGACATCTTCGGCGGTGGCCTGAGCTCGACGATCGATGCGTGCCGACAGAACCTGTCGCTTCAGAACCCGTTCTGCGTACCGCTGACGACACGCGGTACGGACGGTCAGCTGCGCGACGTGCCGCTGCTTAACGCGAACATCGCTAACATCTCCACTAGAGGCATCGACTTCAACCTGAACTACTCGTTCGACCTGCCCGGAAGCCTCGGCCAGCTGGACTACGCGCTCGCCGGTGCCCGCGTGTTTGAAAACGAGTTCCAGGGCAGTCCGGTCGTAAATCCCATCGACTGTGCCGGGTTCGTAGGCGGCGGCGTGTGTGGGTTCGCCGACCCGACGTGGCGTGGTGTCCAGCGCTTCACCTGGAATTACAATGAATTCCAGCTGTCGCTCCGGCACCGCTACATTGGCAGCGTCGAAAACGGCCGACTGGCTGCGGCCCGTGCGACCGGGTCCACGCCTCCGAACGTGCCGGTCACGGAAGTCGGTTCGGTGAGCTACTTCGACCTCACCGCGAACTGGACGATCGACGACCGTTACACGCTGTTCGCGGTCATCGACAACGTCTTCGACCGCAGCCCGCCGATCATCGGCAACACCGATGGCGTGGGTTTTGTGAATACCGATTCGTTCACGTATGACGTGATCGGACGGTTCTTCACGGTCGGCGTGCGCGCACGCTTCTGACGGAGGGTCGTCAGGGGAACGGGGGCGGCGCCTGTCGCCGCCCCCGCTTTCCCGCTTGAAGCGCGGTCGGTAAGCAATACAACTTGGGGAATCTCATGAGTCAACGCAGCATACTCATCGGTGCGCTGGGACTGGGCCTGGCTGGTCTGATCGGCGCGGGCGGCTGGTGGGCGACGACCGCGGATGCCGACAACGACCCCTATGCGCTGGATACGCTCCTCCAGCAGCCTTCACTGGCCGGAATCGCGCCGCGGCATACCGCGTGGTCGCGCGACGGCGAACACCTGGCGTTCACCTGGAACGACGAGGGCGCCGGTTTTCAGGACATCTGGGTGCTGCGCAGTGGCGAATCGGCACCGCAACGCGTCACCCACCATGGCGACGACACGGACTCCGGTGCAGGCGTCTCCGAACTGCTCTGGCTGGAGAACGCGAACGGGCGCATCGCCTATGTGCTTGACGGCGTACTTCGCGCCACCGATCTCGAGGGTAACGACACCGTACTCGACGACCGCGTGGAGCACGTGCGACACCTTCAACTGTCGCCCGACGGAAACACCATTTCGTTCGTCAGCGGCGGCCCCGAAAACAACTACCTTCACGACTTCCACAGCGACGGCTCGCTCTGGCTGCGCGCGGCCGATGCCGGGCAAGGGACCCCCAGCCACCGCCTTTACGGTAACGACGAACCACGCATCTTCGTCGACCGCTACGAATGGGCGCCGGACGGGTCGCGACTCGCGCTCGTCGAGGGCGACAACACCGACGTGCCCGATCGCCAGCTTCACTACTATGCCGATGGTGGTGAACTGCAGGTCTACACGTTCAGCCGGTCGTTTCCCGGCGACGAAACCACGCGCCGGCGCCTGGGCGTCGTCTCGGTGGCCGACGGCGCGACGCGCTGGTTCGAACTCGCCGACGACCAGTACCCGATCTGGAACTGGGGGCTTTCATCGGACGGCAGCCGCCTGTTTGCGAACACAAGCAACTTCGTCGTCAAGGAACACACGATCTACGTATTCGACGTGGAGACCGGTGACCGCGAGGTGTTCTACCATTTCGATGATCCTGAAAACGTCATCCCCGGCTGGCGCGCGGCATGGGCGCCGGACGACGACGGGCTCATCATCCAGACCGACCGCGACGGTTTCTATCACCTCTACCACCAGGCCGAGGCCGGTGGCGAGCCCCGAGCGCTGACTTCCGGGGAATGGGAGGTAGCCTCGTTCGAGATCGACTCTGCACGCGGCGTGATCTATTTCATCGCCAACGAGTCGCATCTCTCAGAGCGCCAGCTTTACCGTGTCAGCGTTGACGGCGGTGAAATCGAACGGCTCACGCCAAAGGCGGGCACGTGGGACCCCGAATTCGCGCCTGGGTACGCACGCGTCGCACTCTCGTTCTCGAACGACACGACACCGCCCGACCTGTACGTGCGCGACCTCCTGGTCGACGGTGACGATCAAGTCCGTCGTATCACGCACTCGCCGCGTCCGGAGTTCGACGACTACACGTGGGCGACGGTGAAGTACCTGGAGTTCCCGAGCCACGTTGACGGCATGAAGATATACGGCCGACTGGCCGTTCCGCCCGACTTTGATCCCGAGCGTCGCTACCCCATGATCGTCGGTTCGGTCTATGCCAATACCGTACGCAACCAGTGGGGTCGCGGTGCTTCCCCGGTCTGGGCTTTCGACCAGCATCTCGTGTCCCAAGGCTACCTTGTACTCAAGGTGAACGTGCGCGGCAGCTGGGGGCAGGGCAAGGCGTTCAGCCAGGCGCTGATCCGCGATTACGGCGGCATAGATACCGATGACATCGAAAGTGGTGTACGCCACCTGATCGCCGAGGGCTTCGTGGATCCGGACCGCGTCGGCATTTGGGGCAACAGCTACGGTGGCCTCAAGACACTGATGTCGTTGTTCAAGAAGCCCGGCGTTTATGCCGCGGGTATCGCCGGGGCGCCGGCGACGAACGTCTGGCACGCCTATCCTGCACAGAAATGGGTCATGGGTGAGCGGCGCGGCGACGACTACCCCGAGCGCTACCGTCGCCAGTCGGCGCTTTATCACAGCGAGGGCCTTGAAGATCCGCTGATGATCATCCACGGGACACGCGACCCGATCGTGCTGTACTCGGATTCGATCGCGCTGGTCGAGCGGATGATTGCGCAGGACAAGCAGTTTGAGCTCGTGACGCTGCCTGCGGGTTCGCACGGGTGGGCCAATGACAATCCTGCACAAACCCGTTTCATCTACCGCAGGATGATCGACTTCTTCGACCGTCACCTCAAGGCGGAAGACTGAGCCGCCACCCGGTACCATAGTTCATACGCTCACGGCCCAGGGAGTTCATGATGCCGTTCAAGTTGCCGTCGCTGACCACCGTTGTCGCAGCCAGCGCGCTCGCACTGTTCATTTCCGGCTGCGATGGCGGCGACGAGCGCGCGCGCGATGCAGACCCTGGCACGACTGAAGATGCACCGCGGCTGGACCTGGACCGCCTGTACTCGTTGCCAAGCCTGATCGGGACGACGCCCGGACTCGCAACCTGGTCGAGCGACGGCGAATGGATCGCCTTCGCTTGGAACGACGGCGCGCGGCCGTTTCGCGACGTCTGGGTCTACTCTCCGTACTCGGAGGAGCTGCGCCGGGTAACCACGCACGCCGACGAGCGCCCCGAGGATTCACTGCACCGCGGAATCAGCGAGATCGCGTGGCTGGGGGCCGACGACGCCGGGCTTGCCTACGTGCTCGACGGCGACCTGCACCTCGTGGACCTGGCCGGGATGTCCGAGCGCATCGAGCAGGGCCGCGAGCGTATCCGGCAGGTCCAGGTCTCTCCGGATGGGCGATACCTCAGCTATGTGGCCGGGGGGGCGGCAGATGGTCGCGAGCACACCTTCGCCGAAGGCGGGGCGCTATGGAAAGTGCCGCTGGAGAATGGCGTGCCCGGTGAAGCCGTGCAGCTGGTCTCCGCGGCCGAGCCCAAGGCCTTTGTGCAGAGCTACGAATGGGCGCGCGACACCAGTCGTATTGCGTTCGTTCGGGCCGACAACTCCGACATGCCCGAGCGCGATATTCACTATTACGCCCAGGGCGGCGAGCTGCAGGTGGACACGGTCACGCGCGCCTTTCCGGGCGACGAGACGACGCGACGCAGTCTGGGCGTGGTCGAAGTCGACAGTGGGAACGTGCGCTGGTTGGAACTTGCTAATGACCAGTACCCGATCTGGAATTACGGGCTGTCCGCAGACGGCTCTCGGCTGTTTGCCAATACCAGCAACTTCGTCGTCAAGGAGCACACGATCTACGTCTACGACGTTGCCAGCGGCGCGCGCGAGACCTTCTATCATTTCGAAGATCCGGAAAACGTGATCCCGGGCTGGCAGGCCGAGTGGGCGCCGGGTGACGACGGGCTGATCATCCTCACCGACCGTGACGGCTGGTACCACCTCTACCACCAGGCCGAGGCGGGTGGCACACCCAGAGCGCTGACCAGCGGCGAGTGGGAGATCGCCTCGTTCGAAGTTGATACCGACAATGGCCACGCTTACTTCATTGCCAACCTGCCACACCCTTCCGAACGCCACGTGTTCCGGCTCGATCTCGAAGGCGGTGAACCCGTTCGACTGACGGGTGAGGCGGGCACGTGGACGCCGACGTTCAGTCCTGACTATTCCAGCGCAGCGCTGCATTTCTCAAACGATACGACGCCACCCGATCTGTATTTCGGCCGTCCGGCCGAGGGCGCGGACTCGATCGCGCGGATTACCGATTCGCCGCTGCCGGAGTTCCATGAGCACCGCTGGGCAACGATCAGCTATCCGTCGTTCGAAAGCCACGTCGATGGCGCGACCATCCACGCGCGTCTAAGTGTGCCCCCCGATTTCGACCCGCAGAAGCGCTACCCGCTGATTGTAGGCTCGGTCTATGCCGATGCGATGCGCAACCAGTGGGGCGGGCGCATCGCCCACCCGACGTGGGGCATCGACCAGTACTTCGTCGCCAATGGCTACCTCGTGCTCAATCCGAACATGCGGGGCAGCTGGGGGCATGGCAAGGTCTTCAGTTCCGGCCTGCTCAATGACTACGGCGGCATAGACACCGACGACATCGAAAGCGGCGTCCGCCACCTGATCGCCGAGGGCTATGTCGATCCCGAGCGTGTGGGCATCTGGGGTTCGAGCTACGGCGGGCTGATGACGCTGATGTCGCTGTTCAAGAAACCGGGCGTATACGCTGCTGGCATCGCCGGCGCACCGGCAACCAACGTCTGGCATGCCTATCCTTCGCAGAAGTGGGTGATGGGTGAACGTCGCGGTGACGACTACCCCGACCGGTATCGCCGCCAGTCCGCGCTCTATCATTACGCGGGCCTGCAGGATCCGCTGATGATCATCCACGGCACCCAGGACCCGGTGGTGCTGTACTCGGACACCATTGCGCTGGTCGAACGCATGATCGCCGACGGCAAGCAGTTCGAGCTGCTTACACTGCCCGGCGGCAGCCACAGCTGGGCCACAGACAGCCTCGAACAGACGCGTTTCATCTTCAGAAAGATGGTCGACTTCTTCGATCGTCACCTGAAATAATCGGTACAATAGTATGTTAAATAAGATAAAAACATCGCGACTCGTTCCATGGATCATGATCCTCACCGGCACTCTAGCCGCTTCGATGTCGCCGGCCGCCGAGCTCGAACCCGTGCCCACCCTCGACGAACTGTTGGAACTGCCGCCGGTAGTCGGCACCGCGCCGGGCACGCTACGCTGGTCGCCTGACGGATCACGCGTGGCCTTTCTGTGGCACGACGCAGGGGCGCGCCAGCGTGACGTCTGGGTCGCTTCGGTGGATAACCCGTCGCCGCGGCGCTGGACGGCCTACGCGGACGCGTCGAATGCCGCAACGGTGTCGGAATTCGACTGGCTGGATGACGACACCATCGCGTACGTCGTCGGCGGTGAACTGCACCGTGCCACGGCCACCGCGCACGGCACCCCGCTTGCCGCTGGACTCGAGCGGGTCCATAGCCTCGCACGCTCGCCCGAGGGCGGTCATCTTGCGTTCGTGACCGGTGGCGCGGTGACACCGAGGATGCACACCTTTGCAGGCGACGGAGCGCTCTGGGTGCTGGCCACAGACCTGCGGAGCCCGACTGAACCCAGGCGGCTGGTGCTCGACGACGACGCCCGCATTTTCGTTCACAACTACGAGTGGGCACCGGACGGATCGCGTATCGCATTCAAGATGCGCGACCGCAGCAGTTTGCGCGAACAGACCATCCACTACCATGCCGGGCGCGAAGCGCGTGAGTATCACATCACCCGACCGCTCCCCGGCGGCGACGAGACCCGGCGGCGCATGGGTGTGGTGTCCGTAGCGGACGCCGACATCCAGTGGCTTGCGCTTACCGACGACGAGTACCTGATCTGGAACTACGGCCTTACGCAGGACGCGGGGCGGCTGTTCGTCAATGCGAGCAATTTCCTCGTCAAGCGTCACAGCATCGTGGTGTTCGACACCGACAGCGGCGAGCGAGAGCAGTTCTACCTGTTCGACGATCCCGAAAACGTCGTGCCGGGCTGGCGTGCCGCGTGGGCGCCCGATGACGACGGGCTCATTGTCCAGACTGACCGCGACGGCTTCTACCATCTCTACCACGTGCCCGAAGCCGGCGCGACGCCGCGTGCGCTCACTTCCGGCGCATGGGAAATCAGCAGTTTCTCCGTATCCGCCGCTGGCGAGTGGCTTTACTTCCTCGCAAACCGTTCGCACCACGCGGAACAGAACCTTTACCGGGTGCCTGCGGGGGGCGGGGATTTCGAGCGCGTGTCGCCTGAAGCCGGAACGTGGGAGCCCGAGTTCGCACCGGGGTACCGCCACGTCGCGTACCTCTACACGCACGACCTCAAGCCCGCCGAAGTCTACCTGCAGGCGCTTGACGCGGAGCAACCGCTCCACAGGGTCACGCATTCGCCGCGCGAAGACTTCGACCGCTACGCATGGGCGCAGGTGCGCTACCTTGATTTCCCCAGCCACATCGATGGCGTGACCATCCATGGCCGGCTCAGCGTGCCACCTGATTTCGACCCGGAACGCCGCTATCCGCTGATCGTAGGTGGCATCTACTCCGACACCGTGCACAACCGGTGGACCCGGGGTGCCTCTATGGTGTGGGCGCTCGATCAGTACCTGGTGTCGCGCGGGTACCTCGTACTGAAAGTGGACATGCGCGGCAGTCGAGGGTATGGCAAGGCGTTCAGCTCCGGACTGATCCGCGATTACGGCGGCATAGACACCGACGACATAGAGAGTGGTGTACGCCACCTGATCTCGGAAGGCCATGTAGACCCCGAGCGGGTGGGTATCTGGGGCTCGAGCTACGGCGGACTGATGACGCTGATGTCACTGTTCAAGAAACCGGGGGTTTACGCTGCAGGCATCGCCGGTGCCCCGGCAACAAACGTGTGGCACGCCAACCCGATCCAGCAGTGGGTGATGGGTGAGCGCAGCGGCGACGACTATCCCGAGCGCTACCAGCGCCAGTCACCGCTCTACAACAGTGAAGGCCTCGAAGATCCCCTGATGATCATTCACGGCACCCGCGATGCAGTGACGCTGTACTCGGACACGATCGCTCTTGCCGAGCGCATGATCGAACAGGGCAAGATGTTCGAACTCGTGACACTGCCGGGTGCAACGCACGGGTGGGTGGGAGACAGTGAGGCGCAGAGATGGTTCGCGTTCCACAAGATGGTCGAGTTTTTCGATCGACACCTGCGTGGCGACAAGTGAGTCATCAAACAGGCGCTTCGACCCCGTGGGGAGTGAAATGAAGAAGATGACGGCGCGCATGGTGCTGCTTGGCCTGCTGCTGTTCGCGGCCACCTCCGTCAAAAGTGACGATCAACGCGAAACGCCCGGCTACGCGGCGCTGGTGAAACTCTACGAAGAGTTCCGCGAGTTTGCCCTGCCACGCATGAATGACGGCATTCCCGACTACAGTGCGCCAGCCATGGCGAGGCAGCTAAACGCGCTGCCCGGGTACATGAAGCGTCTGCGGGATATAGACGACAGCGACTGGCCTGTAGAACAGCGCGTGGACTACATGGTAGTGCTAGCCGAGATGCGGGGTCTCGAATTCCAGCATCGGGTGGTTGAACCGTGGCGACGCGATCCGGCGTTCTACAGCACGACCAACCTCGGCTTCGGGCCCAAGATGCACGGCGCCTTTCCTGCGCCCGAACCGCCAGTGCGCGATGCCGAGGAGGCCGCTGAAATCGAGCGCCGGCTGCGGCGTGTACCCGCAGTCCTGGCCCAGGCGCGTGACAACCTCGACGACCCGCGCGGTGATCTCGCGCGACTGGCGATCATGCAGAAGGAGATCGAGGAGAACCTGTTCAACCGTGTTGCACGCGACGCTGACGGTCAGTTTCCGGACCTTGCGGAGGCGGCACGCACGGCGGCAGGCGCTGTTGCGGAGTTCAGCGCGTGGCTGCGCGACATCGAGTCCGACCTGCCACCACACGGCGGCGTCGGCCGTGAGGAATACGACTGGTTCCTGCGCCACGTGATGCTCTTCCCCTATGACTGGGACGAGATCCGCCACGTGGGAGAGCGCGAGTACCAGCGTTCGATGGCTTTCCTGAAAATGGAACAGCACCGCAACCGGGATGCGGACGATATCGATGTCCTGTCCACGCTCGATGAGTTCATGCGCCGCCAGAACGAGGCCGACGAGGACCTGCTGGAGTTTCTGTCATCCGAGGGTATCCTGACGGTGCCCGATTATCTCGTGCCGCCGGGTGAGGGCCCTTACGTGCTGCCGGCCGACCGTGATCCGGAGCGCCCGGGACTGTTCGACGAACCCATTTCGCCGCACTTCTTCTTCCAGGCCTCGTTTCGTGATCCACGCCCGCTGCGCGCGCACAATGTGCCTGGCCATCGCTTCGACAACCTGCTGCGTCAGCGTGATGATCGTCCGATCCGTGGACAGCAGCGCCTGTTCTTCGTGGATGGTATCCGCGTGGAAGGCTGGGCGTTCTACCTCGAGGAAATGGTGCTGCAGACCGGCTTCTACGACGAGCGTCCGAGAACCCGCGAGATCAACTACATCCTGCAGGCCAAGCGCGCTGCGCGCGTCAAGCCGGAGCTGATGATGCACGCCAACCGCTGGACCTACGACGAGGCGCTGGAGTCGCTCGTCACCAGAACGCCCTACTGGATGGAACCCGGTGATGCAATCGCCCAGTTCGATATCGAGCTCTATCTGCGCCAGCCGGGGTACGGCATGGGTTACTACCTGGGCAAGGTCGAGCTCGAAAAACTGCTTGCTGACGTCGCCTTGGCGCAGGGTGATGACTTCGACCTCGGTGCCTTCCACGACAGTTTCCTCGCCGCCGGACGCGTCCCCATCTCGCTGATACGGTGGGAAATGACGGGCGATGATTCAGAGATAAAGCGTATGCGCGAGATCGAGACGGAGTTGTCCCGATGACCAAAACGGCCACGCAACGGGAAGAATCCGCAGGACTCGGCGGGGTAGACTACCGCGCTGACCCCAAGCGCGCCCGGAGGCGCCAGTCGATGAACCTGCCCCGAAAGCTCGACCCGGCGAGCGACGAGTTCAATCTGTTCTCGTCGCCGTTCTACCTCATGGCCCATGCGGACTACCAGTATCACGAGGACCTGGACAAGGTCATTGCCAAGCTTGGACTGTCGCGCACGGCGTACCGGTTGATGACCGTATTGCTCAAGCGAAGCCCACTGAATATCGGTGATCTTTCGATGCTCGCGCTGGTCAAGCGCTCTACCGCCAGCCGGGCACTCGTCGGTATGCGCGAGAACGGTTGGGTACACATGCGCGACAACGACGCCGACAACCGTCTCACCGACGTAGCCCTGACCGACGAGGGCAAAGTCCTGGTGCGCAACGTCATGAAGAGCTCCAGTCGCCAGCTGCAACGAGCCGTCGCCGGCCTTGGCGACGACGAGGTCAACCAGCTCGTGCAGACGCTTCAGAAAATCGTCGCGAACCTCAGTCGCTTGCCGATAGAGTGAAGTGCGGATGCCTACATGGTATCTCCGCCGCCTACGGGTGAGCTGATTGAAGATGGACAATACGGAAGTTTCCAATAATGAGTATTGAGCGGTTCGCTCAGCGCAATCCCTACGCGCGCACGCTTTGGCATTCAACCGCGCCAGAAGGGCCTGAAACGGAGCCGTTGCGGGGCGAAGTGCGCACCGACGTACTCGTCATCGGAGCGGGCATCAGTGGTGTGAGTGCGGCCCTGACGCTGCGCGAGGGCGGCGCCGATGTGTGCCTTATCGACAGCGAAGAGGCGGGTGTGGGGGCAACCGGGCGCAGTGGCGGACTTGTCGTGCCGTCGTTCTCCGCGATCCGTCCAGTGGCCGTGGTCGAACGCCTTGGCGCACGTGGGGAACGCCTGCTCACCGAGGTTGCGAATTCGGCCGATCTCGTGTTCGAACTGGTGCGTCGTTATGACATCGACTGTGATGGTGCACAGAACGGCTGGTTCAATCCCGCGCATTCAACGCGCGCACTGGAGCGTATTTCTCTCGATGCCGAAGCCTGGTCGACCGCTGGCGGCGACATGTCGGTCGTCGATGGTGCCGAGATCGAGCGTCGCACCGGCGTACCGGGCTACGTGGGAGGCGTGGTCGCCAATCGTGGCGGCGCGATGCACCCGGTCAAGCTCGTCAAGGGTCTCCTGCGGGCGGCCATCGAGCGCGGTGCGCGACTCTACACATCCACGCGGGCCACCCGGGTCACGCGCGAGTCCGGTCGCTGGCTTGTGACTACTGATAGCGGGATGGTCCGCGCCGAGCGGTTGCTGATCTGCACGAACGCGCGCGTTGGTGCCCTGGCGGGCGGCCTGGAGCACTGTATCGTCCCGCTAAACGTCTGCCAGATCGCCACCGAGCCGCTGCCGGAGTCGGCACGCGGCCACCTGATCGGCCAGGGGCAAAGCCTGTCAGATACGCGTACCAACATCTTCTCCTATCGCTTCGACCGTGACTGGCGTTTGATCACCGGCGCAATGCCGGTGCTGCCGGCCGGCGATGGCAGGCTGCTGGCCCGCCGGATGACGGCCAGACTCGCGCGGTTCCTCGGTCTGGCCTCTGTGCCCGCGCCCCAGTACGTGTGGTTCGGACAGGCCTCGATCACCGCCGATCGGTTGCCGGCTATCTATGACGTTGGCCCCGACGCCTATGCGATGGTCGCCTGCAATGCTCGCGGTCTGACACAGTCGACCATGGTGGCGGTGCGCCTCGCCGAATACCTGTTGAGCGGCAACGGGAACGTGCTCCCGGTCGCACCGACGCGCGCCGAACCGGTGAGCCAGCGATCACTGCAGGTCGCCGGCGCGCGGCTGTACTCGGCCTACGGGCGTTGTCGCGACGCGCTGGGCGTATGAGCGTGGCACGCCGCACCCGCCTGAACACGCAGATTTTACGGAGATCGCCATGAATTTCGTCGGCAATTACCTGCTCCCAATGTCGCTCTTCTTCATCATGTTCTCGATGGGGTTGAGCCTGACCTTCGGTGATTTCCGGCGGGTATTCACGCATCGACGGGGACTGGTGCTCGGGGTACTGAGCATGATGCTGATGGCCCCGCTGGTCGGCGTCGGTATCGCCTGGTTCGTCGCGCCTACAGCCGCACTCGCAGTCGGGTTCATCCTGCTCGCGACCTGCCCGGGGGGCATGGTCTCGAACCTGATGACCGACATCTCCAAGGGTGACCTCGCGCTGTCGCTTTCAATGACCATCGTCGTCAGCTTCGTCTACATTTTCATCATCCCGTTCTACGCGTATTTCGCGCTGCAGTTTTTCATGGGCGAGGCCATGCAGATCGAAGTGCCGCTGTGGGATTTCATCTGGCGAATTTTCCGTCTGACGCTGATCCCCGTCATGCTCGGGCTGCTGGTTCGTCATTACTACCCCGGATTCGCGATTGCCGTGCGTACTTACGTGAAGGCCATCGCGATGGGCGCACTGCTCGTCGCTTTCGTCATGATCCTGATCAACACGATCCCGACGCTGCGCGAAAACTTCTGGACGTTGTTCTGGATGACGCTGGGCATGAACCTCGCCGTGGTCACGGTTGCATTTTTCGTCGCCAAGGCCGGCCGCCTGAATGCGCCACAGACCTCGGCAATCTGCAACGAGCACCTGATTCGCCAGGAAGGCACCGCAATCTACATCGCCGTGGCCATCGTCGGCAGTGCCGAGATGTCATTGCCGATGATCATGAACACGCCGGTGGCACTGGCCGTGTGCATCATCGTCGTCATGCTGATGCGCAAGTACATCGTCGAGCACGCGCGGCAGGAGAAGCTCGCGGCCAACGCGGCAAGCTGACGGCGATGGCGGCGCATCCGGATACGGCATCGGAGACCTGCGGCCGGCGAGTGGCACAGTGACCCGGGTGGGGCTCATAAAGCGCGTTGCGGGCCTTGGTCTGCTCGCCGGCCTGGCATATCTTGCGTGGGCGTACACCGTCGGTCAGCCGTTCGACTTTCACCACCTGGTGCAACGCCAGGCATTCCATGCGCTCCTGCACAGCCCCCAGTCGATGAGCTCGTCGGGGGTGCTCGAGGGCTCGTTGATCGACCGTCACTCGGGGCGACTCGACGACACGCGGCTTTCAGCGCTCGCGGGCGAGCGACGCCGGCTGGAGCGCTGGCGCGATGAGGTGGCCGCCTGGGACCCCGAGTCACTCACGGACCAGCGCCGGCTGACCCGATTCATCGCCGAGGGCATCTACGACGGCGCGCTGGAGCGTGCAACCTACCCATGGTCGGTGCAGCACCTGGGTCGCGTCACCTACGCCATCGACCACATGCACGGCCCCCAGACCTCGCTGACTCGCTTCATGAGCACCCAGCATCCGGTCGTGGACCGGCGCAGCGCACAGCGCTTCGTCTCGCGGCTAGAGGCCTTCGGTGAGGTCTTCGACGGGCACCTGGAGCGCGCCCGCCACCAGGAAGTCAACGGCGTATTGCCACCCCGCTTCGTCGTCGACAACGTGATTGGCGATGCCGAGCGTTTCATCGCGCCCGATCCTGCAGACAACGCGCTGGTGCTGCATCTGCAGGAAGCGCTCCAGGAGATCGACGGTATTGGGGAGGCACGTCGCGAACGCCTGCTCGCCGATGCGGAAACAGCCATGCGCGAAATCGTCTACCCGGCGTTCGCGCGATTGGTCGACTACTACCGCAGCGTGCGACCGTGGACCTCGGTACGTGGCGTCTGGGCGCTGCCCGACGGTGAGGCCTACTACGACACGATGCTGCGGATCGAGACGACGATGGACATCGATGCCGAGGAGGTGCACCGGCGGGGGCTCGTGGAGGTCGCGCGCATCGAGGCGGAAATGGATGGCATCCTCCGCGCCCAGGGCCTGACCGACGGCAGCGTTGGCGAACGCGCGATGACACTCGGCACCCGGCCGGAGCACCTGTTCAGCAACGACGACACGGGGCGTGAGGCACTGATCGCCTACCTCGAGGAATTGCTCGACGACATGCGTGAACGCCAGACACCGTGGTTCGGCACGCTGCCAGACACGCCCGTCGAGGTGCGCCGGGTGCCGGAGTATGCCGAGGCCCGCCAGACCATCGCCTACTACGGCCGCCCGTCCCAGGACGGAAGCCGGCCGGGGGTCTACTACATCAACCTGCGCGACACCCGCGACATGCCGCGATGGTCACTGCCGTCTCTGACCTATCACGAGGCGATACCCGGGCATCACCTGCAGATCGCACTCGCCCAGGAGATCGACGGCCTGCCGCTGCTGCGGCGTTCGGCGATTCTCACCGGTTACGTCGAAGGCTGGGCACTGTACGCCGAGCATCTCGCCGGCGAGATGGGTGCCTATGACGACGACCCGCTCGGCAACCTTGGTCGCCTGCAGTACGCGATGTGGCGGGCGGTCCGGATGGTCGTCGATACCGGGATCCACGTGAAGCGCTGGAGCAAGGAAGAGGCGATCGAGTATTTCCGTGACAAGACCGGAATGAGCCTGACCGATGCCACGGTGGAAATCGAACGCTACTTTGTCACGCCGGGTTCGGCACCTGCCTATCTGCTCGGGAAACTGCAGATCATGATGCTGCGCGAGCGTGCCCGGGAGGCCCTCGGCGACGAGTTTGAAATTGGTGCATTCCACGACGTGGTACTGCTTAATGGTCCATTGCCTTTCACGTTGCTGGAGGCCGTGGTCGATGACTGGATCTCCGGGCAACGCGACGCGACCTGACGATCCAAAAAGGGGAGAACGACATGACACGACATCTGCTCGCGCTGATCGCCGCAACCGGCGTCCTGTACACGCTCACAACCGGCTGCACGCAGGCCGAAGACAAACAGGCGCTCGACGGCGTGTGGGAACTGGAAAGCTACGTACTGCCTGAACACGCGCTGGAAATATCCGGCCTGCTGATCTTCAAGGACGGGCACTTTGCAATGACCTACAACATGCGTGCCCCCGAGGGTGAACTCTCGGCACGCAGTCATTCCGGCACTTACCGATGGGATGAAGACCGCCTGGTATTCGAGGTGCACTGGTGGGTCGAGGAAGTCGAAGGCGTCTCTGATATCGTCGCACCGGTCGATGACGCGCCGCTCTACGAGTACGACGGCGAACAGCTGCGGTTGCAGTTTGGCGGTGGCGGCGTGCAGCAATGGCGTCGACTGCCTGAAGGCGCGCGTCATGACAGTGCCGCGCTGACCCCCTGACAAGGAATTTTTAGGAGTACGGACATGGATTGGCCATCAAACCGCCTCAAGGCGCAGGCAGGCAAGAGTTTCGGCATGTACGAGGCCGCGGCCCGCCTACAGGCCGGCGGCGCCGACGTCATTCACCTGGAGGTGGGCCGTCCATCGGCGGACACCCCGGTGCACATCAAGGAGGCGGCGAAAGCGGCGCTGGACGCCGGCATCGTGCATTACGGTGATCTGCAGGGGCTGGGAACGCTGCGCGAGGCCCTGGCCGAGCGTTATACGCGCGACAACGGCATACCATGCAGTGCCGAGGAGATCCTGATCACCAACGGCGTTACCCAGGCCTCGTTCGCCGCCTTCATGTCGGCGCTCAACGACGGCGACGAGGTGATCGTGCTCGAGCCTTTCTATCCGCAGCACAACTCGAAGATCATGTTCGCCGGCGGCAAGGTCGTCACGGTGCCCATGGCCTTCGAGGATGGCAGGTTTCGCCCGGATCCGGAGCGTATTGCGGCCGCGATCACGCCGCGCACCCGGATGCTCGTGCTGATCAACCCGGCAAACCCCACGGGGACCGTGTGTACCCGTGAAGAGCTGCAGGCGGTCGCCGACCTCGTCGAGCGTCACGATCTGCTCGTGCTCGCCGACGAGGTCTACGAGTTCATCACCTTCGACGGCAATCGCCATACGAGCTTCGCTTCGCTGGAGGGTATGCGCGAGCGCACGATCACTGTCAGCGCGTTCACGAAGGCCTATGCGATGGATGGCTGGCGTATCGGCTACGCGATGGCGCCGGCCCACATGATCGCCGACCTCCGACGCGTGACGATGAACGACACCACCCATCCATGCGTGTTCGCACAGGAGGGCGCACTGGCTGCGGTAACCGGCTCGCAGCAGTGCGTCGCCGAACTCGTCGACGAGGACCGGGAACGTCGTGACCTGCTGGTCGAGCGCCTCAATGCAATCGAAGGCGTGCGCTGTGCGGTACCGCAGGGCAGCATCTATTCTTTTCCGGACGTCAGCGGACTGGGCATGCCGTCGGCCGATATCGCGCGACATATCCTCGATACGGCCCATGTGGCCGTCGAATCCGGTGCCTTCTACGGCTCGGCCGGTGAAGGTCACCTGCGAATCTGCTTCGGGTCCGAGCCCTATGCCCGGTTGGAAGAGGCGCTGGGTCGAATCGAGCGCAGCCTGGCGGGAGGACTGAAACGATGAGTCGCAAGCACGTGTTCTCTTCTTCGGCTTTCGAGGAGAAAGCCCGTTACGCGCGCGCGGTCGTGCAGGATGGCTGGGTGTTCGTGTCGGGCACCATGGGCCAGGATCCGGACACAGGCAAAATGCCCGAGGACTTCACCGCGCAGGCGCGCAACAGTTTTGCGGTCATCGAGCGTGCGCTTGCCGAAGCGGGGTCGGGACTCGAAGACGTAGTGCGCTGCGGGGTGTTTCTCAAGCGCCGGGAAGACGTATCGGCACTGGTCGGCCTGCTCGCGGAAAAGTTCGATCGGGTACGGCCGGCCAATACGACCGTCCTCTGCGAATTCCCTGCACCGGACGCGCTGGTTGAGATTGAGGTGACGGCGCGCATCGGCGGAGGCCGCGACGCCGACAGTTGATTCGACTGAGGGGGTAATCGAATGCTGAATAGACACTTGTGCGCAGGCTGGGTGGTGTCTGTGCTGCTGGCGATGGCACCTCTCACGATCATCGCCGACACGCCGAAGGGCCCGGACCTGCCGTCGGTCAACGCGCTGATTCCGAACTTCTACTACGAAGATCTGGATGCCGCGCGGGAATGGTACGTGGACAAGGTTGGCTTTCGCCCGCTTGTCGACCTCGGCTGGGTCGTCATCGTCGAGATCGGGCCGGGCATGCAGCTCGCGCTCGTCGATGGTGAACGCGGCTCGCTCGAGCCGGTCGACGAGAAGGGCGCGCTGCTGGTGATAGAAACCGACGAGCTCGAAGCCTGGTACCAGCACATGAGTGGCATCGACGGTATCGAATGGTTCCAGTACGAACACGATGCGGACCGTTACCGCCTCAAGCACGGCATCATGGAGCACAGGGAGATCGAGGAATTCCGCGTACTCGACCCCGAAGGCTACATCATCGAGTTCTATCGCTGGAAACCGGACTATCGGCCCGACACACGTCGCTGAGCGCCTCAGGTGCGCAGTCCGGGCGCCGCGAAGCTGTCCGGCGTCGCGTCAGGCCAGAACCGCCTGAACACCTCGTGCTCGGGGGTGTGATCCAGCAGCTCGCCTGGCGCCAGCAACGGAAACAGTTCCTCGTACGAATGCACCTCGTGCGCTGATACCCGGCGGATGATGTGCGCCGGGCGGATCTGGTCCGGCGACTCGAGCCCGGCCGCGGACAGCATGCCGGCCAATGACTGCAGCGTGTTCCGGTGGAAGTGGTACACGCGCAGCGCCTTGTCATCGACATCGAGCTTGCGCCAGCGCCGCCGCTCCTGGGTCGCAACACCGCTCGGGCAGCGATCAGTGTGACAGTTCAGTGCCTGTATACAGCCGAGTGCGAACATGAAGGCGCGCGCTGCATTGCACCAGTCAGCCCCCAGCGCCAGCGTCCGCGCGACGAGGAATCCCGACGTGATTTTGCCGGCCGCGCCCACGCGGATCCGGTCACGCAGACCGGCGCCCATGAGCGTACTGTGCACGAGCAGCAGACCATCGCGCAGCGGCACGCCGACCCGGTTGACGAACTCCAGCGGCGCGGCGCCGGTGCCGCCCTCGGCGCCATCGACGACGATGAAGTCGGGCAGGATGTCCTCGTCGAGTATCGCCTTCACGATCGCGAACCATTCCCACGGGTGGCCGATCGCAAGCTTGAAGCCGACCGGTTTGCCGCCCGAGCGCTCGCGCAGCCGCTCGATGAAGTGCAGCAGCTCACGAGGGGTCGAAAATGCGCTGTGGGCGGCGGGCGAATACACATCTTCCCCGGACGGAACGCCACGCGCTTCGGCGACCTCCGCATTGACCTTGGCGGCCGGGAGAATGCCGCCCTGGCCGGGCTTGGCGCCCTGCGACAGCTTGATTTCGATCATGCGCACGGCTTCAAACCGGGCCTGGTCGGCGAAACGCGCTTCGTCGAACCGCCCGTTGCGGTCGCGGCAGCCGAAGTATCCCGAGCCGATTTCCCAGACCAGGTCTCCGCCGTACTCTAGGTGGTAGCGTGAGATGCCGCCTTCACCCGTATCGTGGTAGAAGCGCCCCTTCGCGGCACCGGCGTTGAGTGCGCGGATCGCGTTGGGCGACAGCGACCCGAAACTCATCGCCGAAATGTTGAATACGCTCGCGTCATACGGCCGGTTGCGTCCGGCACCGATGGTCAGCCTGAAGTCGGGATCGGGGACCGGCGACGGCGTGATCGAATGGTTGACCCACTCGTAATCGATGGCGTAGACGTTGAGCTTGGTCCCGAACGGTTTCTTGTCGAGGACGTTCTTGGCGCGTTGGTAGATCAGGCTTCGCTGTTCGCGCGAAAAGGGTACCTCATCGTGGTCGGCCTCGATGAAGTACTGGCGGAACTCGGGTCCGATCGTCTCAAGGCCGTAACGAAAGTGGATCAGCAGCGGGTAATTACGGCTGAGCGTGCGTTTCTTCTGGACCATGTCGTAGAGGCCGACGGCCGCCATCGGGGCGAACAGTGCGGCGGCGAACCACCAGCCCGGGTGAACGAGCCAGGCGGCCGTGATCGAGGCGGTGGCCAGCGCGATCGACAGGGCCCACGGGAGATATCTCAGTGGCAGCATGATGGTGGCGATCCTTCGCAAAATGTATCGCCGGCCAGGCGCTCCGGCGTGGCGAGCGGCGGCGCCGGCCGCCGGATGACGATAGTCGACGGCATTCGCGCCGACAATGGCGGATTTTCCGGCTGGAGCTTAAAAAAACCGTCATGACTGTTTCTTTTTGCGCTCCGATGCTATCCTTCGGCGAGCGCAAATCAACGGGGGAAACACCGCAAATGAGTAGTGCCTACACCCGCGAGCAGCTGCTCGCCGCCTACGAGCGGATGCGCACGATCCGTGACTTCGAGGAACGCCTCCACAAGGAGATGCCCAAGGGCCAGATTCCGGGGTTCACGCATCTCTACAGCGGCCAGGAAGCGGTTGCCGTGGGCGTCTGCGAAACCCTGAACACCGACGACGTGATCGTCAGCACCCATCGCGGTCACGGCCACTGCCTGGCCAAGGGCTGCGACGTCAAGGGCATGATGAAGGAGATCTACGGCCGGGCCGGTGGACTCTGTGGTGGCAAGGGCGGCTCGATGCACATTGCCGACTTCTCCAAGGGCATGCTCGGCGCCAACGGCATCGTCGGCGGCGGGCCACCGTTGGCCACCGGGGCCGCACTGGCGTTCCGCAACCTGAAAAACGGCCGGGTGTCGGTCGGTTTCGGCGGCGACGGCAGCTGCAACCAGGGCAC
>PWYM01000160.1 GCA_003567855.1 Gammaproteobacteria bacterium
CGCTCCCGGCCTGCCGGCGCCGCGTCGGCGTCTTCGGTCGCAGGCTTGTGTTCGACCAGCCGCAGGAACAGTTCTTCGAGCCGGTTGGTCTTGTTGCGCAGGCTGCTGACGGTGAGCCCGGCGCGGCTCAGGCTCTCGAACAGGCGGTTCATCGACTGCTCGCGCGGCACTTCGACCTCGATCTCGTGCTCGTTGCGCAGCAGCACGTTGGGGAACCCATCGAGCACCGGCGCGTCGGCCAGCGCCTCGTCGACGTTGAGCACCAGCGCCTGGTACTTGAGCTTGCGCAGCACGCGCTGCATGCGGTCGTTCTCGACGATACGCCCCTCGTCGATGATCGCGACGTTGCGGCAGAGGCTCTCGGCCTCCTCGAGGTAATGCGTGGTGAGGATGATCGTCACGCCGGCGTCGTTGGTGTTCTTCATGAACGCCCACATCGAGCGGCGGATCTCGATGTCCACGCCGGCGGTGGGCTCGTCGAGGATCAGCAGCCGGGGTTCGTGGACCAGCGCGCGGGCGATCATCAGCCGGCGCTTCATGCCGCCCGAGAGGTTGCGCGCGATGTCGTTGCGGCGGTCCCAGAGCTGGAGCTCGCGCAGGTATTTCTCCGCGCGCCCGCGCGCAACCCGCGCCGGGATGCCATAGAAGCCGGCCTGGTTGACGAGGATGTCGATGGGCTTCTCGAACACCGGCAGGTTGACCTCCTGGGGCACCACGCCTATGCACGCTTTCGCGCGCTGCAGGTCGGCGTCGATGTCGTGGCCGAACACGCTCACGCGCCCGCCGGTCTTGTTGACCAGCGACGTGATGATGCCGATCGCGGTGGTCTTGCCGGCGCCGTTGGGGCCGAGCAGCGCGAAGAAGTCACCCGCCTCGACCGACAGGTCTATCCCTTTGAGCGCCTGCACGCCGTTGCGGTAGGTCTTGGTGAGCTGTTCGAGTCGCAGTGCGTCCATCGGCTCCCGCCCGAGCGCCGGCGCACGGGCCGCGCGGGGTGCGCGGCCTCCCTGCCGGCGGGAAGCGGCGATTGTAACGCCGCGGGTTCAGGCGTGTGCGGCGCGCGCGGTGGCGGTGAGTTCCGCGCCGGCGAGGTGCAGCGACGCGAGCGTGGCGATACGCAGTGCATCGGGGTCGGCCTGGCCGGCCACGCGCAGCGCCAGCGGCCAGAAACGGCTGCCCGACGCGAAGCGCGCCGACAGCGTGGCAGCGGCGCCCGGCGCGAGTTCGGGCAGGCGCGACAGCGGCAGTTCGCGCAGCATCTCGACTTCGGACCCGGCGAGGCCGAAGCCGAGTTCGAGCCAATCAGGGTGGCGGCGCGCGAGCTGCCAGGCGCCGAACAGCGCCGTCAGGCACAGCGCGTGGCGGGCGTGGAGATTGACCGGACAGAGCCACGCCTCCGGGTCCAGCGAGCGCTCGTAGCGCGCGCGGAACGCCCGCGCATCGACCGCGAAGGTGAACAGCGCGACCGGCGCAGCAGCGAGACGGGCCTTCGCGTGGGCGGGCAACGCGCGAACGCCCTCCAGATCCTCCGGGTGCAGACCGAAGCGCGGGCGGGCGCCAGCGTCGATACCCGACGCGTCGGACCGTTCAGGCTGGTCGACGAGTGCCAGGAAGAGCCGGTTCAGTTCGGCGACGGTGACGGTCGGTTCGAGGGCTGAATCGGTTGCGCTCATCACCACTCCTTATCCGTTATGCGGTCAGATTTTTTGCTCTGGATTGCCAGATATGATCGTTTTGGGCCATATATGGCATCCAGTAACATTTATCCACAGTTTACGCAAAAGTAACAACAACCCTGTGGGAGCTCCCGATGCGCGCCACCGACAACCGCTACCGGGCCGAACGCGAGCGCCTGGAGCTCGCGCTCGACCTGATCCGCTTCGAGGCCCGCACGGGCACCATCCGCACCCTCACCGGCCTGTCCGATGACCGCATCCGCAGGCTCTACAGCAGCTATTTCAAACATCGCCCGGGCAATGCGGTACGCCGCCGCCGCGGGCGCACGCCGTCACAGGTAGGGCTGTTCGTGAAGTCCCCGCGCCACCGCTTCCACGCGACCACGCTCGCGGTGAACTTCCAGGCCCAGCGCCTGCTCTCGCCGGACGTCCACGTGGACGCGCGAGGCATTTCGGTTGCGACCGGCCAGCGCCTTTGCCGCGCCTACGCTGCATACGTCGCAATGCACCGCGAGGCGCTGATCTCCATCGAATGGGCGTGGAACCTGCTCTGCAGCCTGCGCGCCGGCGACGAACTGTGCATCAGCCACTGCCGCGACTGCGGCAGCGCGTACGTGCGCGACGCCCTCGCGCTTGATGACCTGCAGTGCCCCACCTGCCTGATGCTGCCGGTGCACGCAGTCGCCGACCGCGGTGCGCTCCCGGCCTGACCGGCACGGGCGCCCGGCGATTCTGAGATACTTCGCGTTTCCCACACCGGAGGACGCTCGTGAGCGATCCCGCCGCCGACACGCGCGGCTTTCATACCGCCGACCTGTGCGACGCCCACCGCGAAGACATCGAGATTGCGCTGCCGCTGTTCTCCCACTTTGGCGGCTCACGCCGATTCCACGGGCCCATCGCGACGATCACCGCTTTCGAGGACAACCGGCGGGTTCGCGAGACGCTTGGCACTGCCGGCAACGGCCGCGTACTCGTGGTCGACGGCGCGGGCTCCACGCGCGTGGCTCTGATCGGTGACCAGCTCGCGCAGCTTGCTGTCGACAACGGCTGGGCCGGCATCCTGGTCTACGGCTGCGTGCGCGATTCCGAGGTGCTGGCGCAGATGCCGCTGGGCGTCCTCGCGATCGGCACCTGCCCGTTGCGAAGCCGCAAGGAAGGCACTGGTTCCAGCGACGTCCCGATACGCTTCGCCGGCCTCACGTTCCGTCCCGGCCAGCATCTGTACGCGGACCCCGACGGCGTCGTGCTCGCCAACCGGGACCTGCTCGCCGGCTGAACGATGGGCACGCCCCGCAACCACTTCGCCGGCGGCTGGATCGACCGGGCGAGCCGGCTGCGCCAGGATCCGGCGTGGCTGCGCGACGCGCTCGTCGACCCCGACAGCCTGTTCGTGCCGGTGCACGACGGCGAATGCCTGGTCGCCGGACTCGAAGCGCCCCGCGCACGGTTTCTGCAGGGGCACGACCTCGCCGCGCTGTCGCTCGCCGCGGCCGACCACAACACCGTGTTCCTCGGGCTTTACCGCGACCGCGCGATCTTCGCGCTCACCGTCGAGGCCGCGCCGGAGGGCATCGACGGCGAATTCGTGAACCTGTGGTCGGTCGGCCAGCGTCTCGACCCCGCCGAGGCGAGCATCCTCGCGTACGCGAAGGCACTGGTCGGCTGGCGCGAAACCCACCGCTACGACGCGGCGACCGGCGAACCGCTCGCGGTCGAGGCCGGCGGCCACGTGCTCGCCGCACCCACCGGGCAGCGGCTGTTTCCGCGCGTCGATCCGGCGATCATCGTGCTGGTCGCCGACGGCGAGCGCTGCCTGCTCGGGCGCCAGGCGAGCTGGCCCGAAGGGCGCTACTCGACGATCGCCGGCTTCGTCGAGCCCGGCGAAAGCCTCGAGGACGCGGTCGCGCGCGAAGTGCGCGAGGAAACCGACGTGGAGGTCACCGACGTGCGCTACCACAGCTCCCAGCCGTGGCCGTTTCCGTCATCGCTGATGCTCGGCTTCCACGCCCGCGCGCAGACCACGGCGATCCACTGCAACGACGCCGAGCTCGCCGATGCACGCTGGTTCACCCGCGAGGACATCGCCGGCGGCGCGATCCGGGTGCCGCCATCACTGTCGATTTCCTACCGGCTGATCGAGACCTGGTTCGACGCCGGCAGCGCCGACCCGCTTGCCGGGATACTGGACCGCGCCCGGCGCTGGTAAGGTAGAGCCGGGCTTTCCGGATGCCATACATGACCGAGCCGGTCGTCATCCCGCTGTGGCTTGCGCTGGTGTTTACGGGCATCGCGCTGTGGCTGCTCGTATCAAGGCTGCTGCTGCCCGGCGTGCGCTGGTACTTCCGCCGCAAGGCCAACTTCCTGATCGACAATCTCAACCGCAGCCTGCACCTGAAGATTCCGCCGCTGACGCTGACGCGCCGGCAGGTGCTCATCGACCGCCTCGTCTACGACCCGAAAATCGCCCGCGCCGTCGCCGAGCACTGCGAGGCCACCGGCGAGCCGCGCGAGGTCGCCGTTGACCGCGTCAATCGCTACGCGCGCGAGATCGTGCCGGCGTTCAACGTCTGGGTGTATTTCCGGATCGGCAACTGGCTCGCGCGCAAGCTGGTGCGCATGCTTTACCGCGTGCGGCTGAGCTTCCGCGACCAGAGCGCGATCTCGGAGCTGCCCGCGAACGCAAGCCCCGTGTTCGTCATCAACCACCGCAGCAACATGGACTACGTGCTCGTCGCGTATCTCGCGATGTCGCGCACCGCGTTGTCGTACGCGGTCGGCGAATGGGCGCAGGTGTGGCCGCTGCAGCAGGTGATCCGGTCGATGGGCGCCTACTTCGTCCGCCGCGGCTCGGGCAACCCGCTGTACCGGCGCGTGCTCGAACGCTACGTGCAGATGGCGATCGAAGGCGGTGTTGCCCAGGCGGTGTTCCCCGAGGGTGGGCTCAGCCGCGACGGCCGGCTGCGCGAACCGAAAATCGGGCTGCTCGACTACATGCTGCGCGACTTCGACCCGCGCGGCGAGCGCGACATCGTGTTCCTGCCGCTCGCGCTGAACTACGACCGCGTGCTCGAGGACCGCACGCTGCTCGCCGACCTCGACCCGGACTCGCCACGCCGCAGCGGGCTCGCGGCAATGCGCAAGGCGCTGGGCTTCCTGCTGCACAACTTGAGGCTGGGGCTGCGCCGGCGCTGGTACCGCTTCGGCTACGCGCATGCGAACTTCGGCGAGCCGTTCTCGCTGAAGACCTGGCTCGCGCACCGTGACTGGGACCCGCGCGACCTCGCAGTACCCGACCGCACGCGCCACGTACGCGAGCTCGCCGACACGCTGATGGCCCGGGTCGGACAGCTCGTGCCGGTGCTGCCGGTCAGCGTGATCGCCACGATTTTCGACCGGGCCCCGGACGCGCAGCTGACCACCGAACAGATCCGCGACCATGCCGCCGAGCTGCGCGACGTGCTCTCCGAACGCGGCGCGTACGTCTACGTCTCGCGCCACGGGGACGAGTACAACGTCGAGGTCGGCCTGCGCATGCTGCGGCTGCGCCGTATTCTCCTGTTCGACGACGGCGTCTACCGTGCGAACCCCGCCGAGCACGCAATCCTCGGCTACTACGCGAACGCGATCGCCCACCTCGTGCCAGCCGATTCTATCTGTGCGGTCCGGCCGGCGTCGGCACCGGCCGCCGGCGCCGGGCGCTGACCCCGTTATAATGAAACAATGTGTCTGATTGTCGCCGCGTGGCAGGTCCACCCGGAATTTCCCCTCGTACTCGCCGCGAACCGTGACGAGTTCCATGCCCGGCCGGCGGCGCCGGCGGGTGCGTGGGACTCGCCGGCGGGGCTCTACGGTGGCCGTGATCTCGAAGCCGGCGGAACGTGGCTGGCGACCGACGCGCACGGGCGCGTGGCCGCAGTCACCAATGTCCGCGAGTCGGTCGCCGACACCGACGGCAAGCGCTCGCGCGGCGAACTGCCGGTCTCTTTCCTCACGGGCGGCGCCTCCGCCGCCGACGCGGCCGCCACGCTGCACGCGCGCGGCGACGACTACCGGGGCTTCAACCTGCTGCTCGTCGACGACGACGCACTGCGGCTGGTGTCGAACCGCCATCCCGAGGTTCTGTCACTCGATGCCGGCCTGCACGCAGTCAGCAACGCGTGCCCGGGTGAAGACTGGCCAAAGGCGGTCCGCGCACGCACCGCCCTGGCCGCCGCGCTTGATCGCAACGGAGACCCGAAGCCGCTCGTCGATGCGGCGTTCGCGCTGCTTGCCAGCGGCGACACCGATAACGGTGATCCGCTGTCGGCGATCTTCGTGACCGGCGAACGCTACGGCACGCGGGCGAGCACCGTGATCCTGCGCACCCGCGACGGGGTGCTGCACTTCCATGAACGTCGCTTCGGCCCGTCGGCGCGTCCGGCCGGCGACGCCGACTTTACGCTGCCACGGCACGCCGCGTGACGGGCGCCACCGCGCCCGTGCTGCCCTACGGCGCGTGGCCGTCGCCGGTGACGCCACCAATGGTCGCGCGCGCGGGCCTGCGCCTGGCCGAACCGCGGCTGCGGGGCGGACGCCTGTACTGGCAGGAAGGCCGGCCCGAGGACCGCGGCCGGACGGTGATCGTCACGCTCGACGACGAAGGCCGCACCCGTGACCTCGTGCCCGACGGGTTCACGGTGCGCAGCCGGGTCAACGAATACGGCGGCGGCGCATGGGCGGTGCACGAACCGGACCTGCTGTTCGTGAACGGCCACGACGCGAATCTGTGGTCGGTGCGCGCCGGCGCGCGTCCGCGGCTGCTTGTCGACGATCCTGATGCCGACTTCGCCGACCTCGTCGTCGACGACTGGCGGCGCCGGCTGCTGTGCGTGCGCGAACGCGGCGAGGGCCAGGCCGCGACGCAGGACCTGATCGCCGTGGACATCCGTCGCCCGCGCGTGCAGGTGCTCGCGTCGGGTGACGACTTCTATTCAAACCCGTGCCCTTCGCCCGACGGCCGCCACCTCGCGTGGCTGAGCTGGCGGCGCCCGTCGATGCCGTGGGACACCTGCACGCTGTGGCGCGCGGAGCTCGACACCGACGGCGTGCCGGGCGAACCGGTGGCCATCGCCGGCACGCGGGACGAAGCGGTCTTCCAGCCGCGCTGGGGGCCGGATGGGCTGCTGTACTTCGTCAGCGACCGCGAGGGCCAGTGGCACCTGTACCGCTTTCGCGCGGACGTCGCCGAACCGGTGTTCCGCCCCGACGGCGAACTCGGCCTGCCGCGCTGGGTCGCCGGCATGTCGACGTGGGGCTTTCCGGACCGCCACAGCGTGCTCTGCGCGGTGACCTGCGACGGCCTGTGGACGCTCTACCAGGTGCCGCTCAACGGTCGCCCGTCGCGACGGCTGCCCGGCGACCATGTCGCCGTCGCCCACGTCGACGCCAACCCCGACGACGGCGCGGTATGGCTTGCCGCCTCCGCGACCCGGAGCAGCCATATCGTGCGCTGGAACGGCAGCGACGCCGAGATTGCCGCCGGGCCGCCGCCGCTGGCGGTCGACACGGTGTCGCGCGCCGAACCGGTGCGCTTCCCGACCGGCGACGGCGACACCGCCCACGCGCTGTATTACCCGCCGGCCAGCAC
>PWYM01000238.1 GCA_003567855.1 Gammaproteobacteria bacterium
CCGCCTGCCGCTGGCCGCGTTCGCCGGCACAGCGGTGCATGCGCTCGCCGGTATCGGCCATCCGGAGCGCTTCTTCGCGATGCTCGAACGCCATGGCCTCGAGGTGCGACGCTGCGCGCTCGGCGATCATGCAGCTCCCGCGCGCGAGCAATGGCTGCCGCCCGGGGACCTGCCGGTGCTGATGACCGAGAAGGATGCGATCAAGCAGGCCCACGCGCCGACCGCGCGCCACTGGTCGGTGCCGGTGGCCGCGGAACTGCTCGCTGACGGCTGGCAGCGGCTCGAGCGCGTTCTGGCCACGCCGCTCGGACTGCCCGCGGGTGCGCTCGACGGTGGCGGGGCGGCGTCTTGAGCGGCGGGTTCAGCGTCGTGATTCCGGCGCGCTGGGCGTCGACGCGCCTGCCCGGCAAACCGCTCGCCGACATCGGCGGCTGGCCGATGATGCGCCACGTCTGGGCGCGCGCGATGCAAAGCGGTGCCACGGCGGTGGTCATCGCGACCGACGATGCGCGCATTGCCGAGGCCGCGCACGGTTTCGGGGCCGACGTCGTGATGACCGCGGCCGATCACGCGTCGGGCACCGACCGCGTGGCCGAGGTCGCGCGCGCGGCCGGCTGGTCCGAAGGCGCGGTGATCGTCAACGTGCAGGGTGACGAGCCGCTGATTGCGCCCGACAACATCCGCCAGGTCGCCGCGCTGTTCGACGCGGACGGTGATGTCGCGATGACGACGCTGTGCGAACCGCTGGACGATCCGGCGCAGATCGCGAGTCCGCATGTCGTCAAGGTGGTCACCGCCGCCGATGGGCGGGCGCTGTATTTCAGCCGCGCACCGGTGCCGCACGTGCGTGATGCCGGCGCGACGGACGGCTTTGCGATCCACCGTCGGCACGTCGGGCTCTACGGTTACACGCACCGGATGCTTGCGCGGCTCGCGGCGACACCTCCGTGCGCGCTCGAGCGGCTGGAGGGCCTGGAACAGTTGCGCGCGCTGTGGCTCGGGGCCCGCATTCAGGTCGCCGACGCCGAGGTGACGCCGGCCGCGGGGGTCGATACCCCTCAGGACCTTGAGCGGGTCAGGGCGCTGGTGTCGGCCGCTGGCGAATAGCCGTCGGGCGGGCACCCCCGACGCCGCCAGCGCGCCGGCGGAGGCCGGTCGCCGGCCTGCGGTGCGCCTAGCAGGAACCCCTGGCCGTAGCCGCACTCCATCGCGAGCAGCGTGGCGACCTGTTGCTCGTCGTCGATGCCCTCGGCGACACATTCCATACCAAGATTCCATGCAAGCTCTATCACCGCGTGCACCAGCGCGACGAACTCGCGACGGTCGCCGTCGAGCGCGGCGACGAACGAGCGGTCGATCTTGATCACGTCGAACGGAAAGCGGTGCAGCGATGCAAGCGACGAGTGTCCGCTGCCAAAGTCATCCATTGCAAGGCGAACGCCGCGTCGGCGCAGACGCTGGAGCTGCGAGATCGCGACCTCGGGATCCGCCATAATCATCGACTCGGTCATTTCGAGCTGCAGCTGCGAGGGCGCGAGTCCGTGACGCTGGAGTAGCCGGGCCACGTTGGCGTCAAGATCGGGGTCGCCAAGCTGGGCACGCGAGAGATTGAACGCACAATATCGCGGTGCACCGCGTTGGCCCGCCCACGCTGCGAAGCGGTGGCAGGCCTGTTCGAGCAGACGCGCTGACAACGGGCCGACCAATCGCGTTTCCTCCGCTATGGGGAAGAACACGTTGGGTGATATCGGGCCGCGTTCGGGGTGCGTCCAGCGCGCGAGAGCCTCGGCGCCGACGAGTTGGCCGTCTTCCAGCGAGTAGATCGGCTGCCATGCGAGGCTGATCAGATCCTGTGCGACTGCCGTGTGCAGATCGTTCTCCAGCGCGAGGCGCTCGCGCGCGGCCTCGCGCATCGCCGGATCGAACAATACGTAGCAGCCCTTGCCGCGCGCCTTCGCGGCGTACATCGCGGTGTCGGCATCGCGGAGCATCGCATCGGCATCGCCGTAACCCGCGCACCACGGCACCACGCCGATGCTTGCCGTGGAGGTGATGCGATGGTCACCGAGGTCGTAGGGTTGAGCGAGCATTGAAACCATTCGGTCGGCGATACGCTCGATGCTACCGATGTCGGTGACGCCGTCCAGCATCACGACGAACTCGTCGCCGCCGAGGCGCGACAGGACAGTCCCGCCGTGCGGACGTGACACGGTGTCACTGGCGCGCAGGTTGGTGCGCAGGCGCTGGGCGATCGCCTGCAGCAGTCGGTCACCGACGCCGTGCCCGAGGCTGTCGTTGACATACTTGAACCGATCGAAATCCAGGAACAGCAGGGCGAAATTCGTGTGTTCACCGTTGAGTGCACGGCCGATTGCGGCTTCAAGCTGCTGCGAAAGCCACGCGCGGTTGGGAAGGCCGGTCAGCGGGTCCAGCGTCGCGGCATCGCGAAGTTCGGAGAGCATATGCTGGCGTTCAAGCAGCGACCGAAGCCGTGCGCGCAGCTCCGGTGCGCGTATCGGACGGCCCACATAATCGTCGGCCCCGGCCTGAAAGCACTGGTCGATGCGGCCGTCGTCGGGGGCAGCGACGAACACTACCGGGGTGCGTGCGTGGTCCGGGTGTGCGCGCAAGCGACGCAGGGTCGCGAGTCCGTCGTGGCCGCCTTCGCCGTCGCCGACGATAATCAGTGTTGCACGCTCCAGCGCCCCGTGCAGCGCGGTCTCGTCCGCCGGGTTTACATGTTCGGGCCCGTCGGGTGCGAGCGCCAGGGCGGTGGCGACCTGGCCGACCAGGGTGTCACCCGCATCGATCACGCACACATGCAATTGAGGTGCCCGGCGAGCGTGATCTTCCGTGTTCAAGAACTGCATCCTCGGACGGCCTCGATTGATCGCGCAAGTCTGCCGTCGCGCGCGGCGGTGTGCACCCCCGACGTGCTGCAAACGTGAGGTGCCTCACAGGACTGACTCAAAGCGGTCCGCGCGGATCAAGTCCGCACTCGGATGGCCGATACATAGGCAGGAACCGATACGTCCGGCCACGGTGCGTGTCGTCAGCGCCCGGGGGTTGGCATGTCCGGGCTATCGCTATCTGCCCGCCATGACGGACTGGGGAAAGGAAGGGAATGAGTCTGCTGATCGGTGCGCTGATCGTTGTCGTGAGCGTCTTCGGCGGTTTCGTCGCACACGGCGGCCAACTGCTCGCGATCTGGCAGCCGTGGGAGATCGTCATGATCTGCGGCGCCGCGATCGGTGCGTTCGTTATAGCCAATCCGCGCTCGACTGTGATGCGCGTGGCACAGGTGGTGTCTGCGCAATTCAGGGCTGCGCGTTACACGCGTGCGCATTACGTGGAGCTTCTTCAGCTGATGCACGCGCTGTTCGCCAAGGCCCGCAAGCAGGGTCTGATCGCGCTCGAGGCCGATATCGACGATCCTGAATCCAGCGAGTTGTTCGCACGCTTTCCGGAAATCGCGCGTGACGGGGCGACGATCACTTTCATCCGGGACTACATGCGCCTGATCATCAGCGGCGACATGGATTCGTTTCAGCTCGAAAACCTGATGGATGTTGAGCTCGAGACGCATCACCAGCAGGCCGCAGAGCCAGGGCACGCAGTGCATCGTATCGCCGACGCGCTGCCGGGCTTTGGAATCGTCGCGGCGGTGCTCGGTATCGTCAACACGATGAGTGCGCTCGGTGGGCCGGTCGAGGAGATCGGGACCAAGGTGGCCGCGGCGCTGGTCGGTACGTTTCTCGGTATTCTGCTCGCCTACGGGTTCGTCGGGCCACTCGCAACCGCGCTCACCCGTCATGCCGACGACGAGTGGCACCACTACACGATCATCAAAACCTGCCTGATCGCGCATCTGCGCGGCCACGCGCCGAAGGTCGCCGTCGAGTTCGGACGCAAGGCGATCCCCGAACCCCTTCGCCCGCGGTTCGAAGCGCTCGAGGCCGAGCTCGAACCCGCCAGCAGCGGTGCCTGAGCATGCGAGCCCAGGCCGAAGCGAACGCGACTCAACCGATCGTGATCCGTCGCATCGTGCGACGCGAGGGTTCCCATGGCGGGTCGTGGAAAGTTGCTTTCGCTGACTTTGCCGTTGCGATGATGGCGTTCTTCCTGTTGCTGTGGCTGATGGGTCAGACCAGCGAGGCCGAGAAAAGCGCAATCGCTGAGTACTTCGACAATCCGTCAGCGGTGCCCGGGCAGGCCGCGGTCGCGCCTGCCGCCGAGACGGGGGACGGCGAATACGGTTCGGTACACGAGGCCGCGACTTCTGCCGAGGACGCCCGGGCGGTGATGGCCAACACGGTGGAAGAGACGCCCGACGATCACGCGGTCGGCCTCGCCGTGCTGCGCGCCGAACTCGAGCAGGCGATGGGCGAGCGTGGGCTACTCGCCGAGTATGCCGACCACCTGCTGATAGACGAGACTCCGGGTGGTCTGCAGGTACAGGTTGTCGATCGCGCCGCGCGCTCGATGTTTCCGCTGGGCAGCGATACGCCGACCGATCTCGCACGGCTGATCCTCGAGGAACTTGCCGCCGGTCTCGCGCTTACAGATCACGTGCTCAGCATCGCGGGCCACACCGACGCGCTGCCGGTCAGCCGCAGCAACTACAGCAACTGGGAACTGTCCACCGACCGCGCCAATGCCGCGCGTCGAACGCTGGTCGCGGCCGGGCTCGACGAAACACGTATCGTCCGGGTGGTCGGCCTCGCCGCGACCGCACCGCTGGACGCGGACGACCCCGTGGACGCGGTTAACCGGCGTATCTCTATCCTGATCATGACCCCCGACACGCTGGCGCGGATGCACTCACACGCCGGACAGCTGGTGTCGGTGCAATGAGTACGCGTCAGCGGCAAGTTGTCCCCGGGGCTCACGCCACGCGCCTGGAGCGCGTCGTACGCGGCAGCGCCGAGGGCTTCTGGGAATGCACGTTGGCGACGGGTGCCGTATGGCTCTCGGCGCGTGCGCGTGCGTTGCTGGGGCCGGGGCTGCCGAGTGGGCCTGTGCCGTTGCGCCAACTTCTGCGGCTACTGGACGTCGGCGCGCGTGCCACGCTGGCACGCGCATGGCGGGCACACCGCGACCGTGCGCAGGCTTTCGAGGCGCTGCTGCAGGTGCAGGTGGCCGGGCGACGTCGACGCTGGTTCAGGCTCCGCGGCGAGATCACCTCTGGTGCTGATGGAAAAACGTGCTACCTGTCGGGTTCGTGCTCTAACGTTGACGCCTGGCAGCGAGCCCGCGGCCGCTTGGAGTGGCAGGTCGACCATGATCCGCTCACTGCGCTGAGCAACCGACGCCATTTTCTCGATCGAGTCGCCACCGTGCTGCGCGCGCAGCGCGACGAGCGAGATGTACGTGCGGTCGTGCTCGCGATGGACTTCGATCGCTTCAAGCATGTCAACGATGTGCACGGTCATGCGGTGGGCGACCAACTGCTGCAGCGCATCGCCGATCGACTGTGCGGCGAAATGGAGCCGGACGGCCTCGCGTGCCGGTTCGGTGGCGACGAGTTCGCGGTACTGCTCGCCGACGTGAAGGGCGTGCAGGATGCCGCGCACCGCGCCGAGCGCCTGCACGCCAGGCTCGCGGCGCCTTACCGGCTCTCCGGCGGCCAGGTGATCGCGTGCTCGGCGAGCATTGGCGTGCTCTATCTTGCGGCGGCAGATTACCGCGACCCGGCCGACGTGCTGCGCGACGCGGACGCTGCGATGTACCAGGCCAAGGCGGCCGGCGGGCGCGTCCAGTTTTTCGACGCTCAGGTGCGCGAGCGCATCGCTCGGGTCGCCGAGCTCGAGCAGTCGCTGCGGCGCGCGCTTGAGCTCGACGAGTTGACGCTGCACTACCAGCCCGTGGTCTGCCTCGATACTGGGCGCGTACGGGCGGTGGAGGCGCTGGTGCGGTGGCATCGCGGCGGCGAGGTGCGGCCGGTGCCTGCCGATGAATTCATACCACTGGCCGAGGACACGGGTCTGATCGTCGACATCGGTCGCTGGATCGCTGACCGCGCACTCGCCGACCTGGTGCGCTTGCGCGCATCGGCAGCGCCGGCGGTCGCCGGCGACATGCGCCTTGCGCTGAACGTGTCGCGGCGCGAACTCATGGAGCGCGATTACAGCGGCTGGCTGCTCGCCAATGTTACGCGTCACGGACTGCGCCCGACCGACGTGATCCTCGAGATTACCGAGACCGCGTTCGTGGACGACGGATTCGAGATCGCGGCGACCGCCGCGGCACTGGCTGACGCGGGATTCGCGCTCGCGCTCGATGATTTCGGGACCGGCCAATCATCGCTGAACAGCCTGCAGGAGCTGCCGATCGCGATCGTCAAGATCGACAAGAAGTTCATTCGTGCGCTGACTCGGCGTTCGGAGTTCATGGCCGTGGTGCACGCGATCGTGCAGCTGGGGCATTGCCTGTCATTGGAGATCGTCGCCGAGGGCGTGGAGTCGGCCGCCGAGGTCGGCGCGCTGCAGGCAATGGAGTGCACGATGGGGCAGGGGTATCACTTTTCGAGGCCATTGCCGGTGTCGCGCATGCAGGAACTGCTGCGCGCTTCGGGAAGCGATTGTCGACTGACTGGACTGTCCGCACCGACCGAAGACCGTATACGCCGCGCCGAAACCGGGAGTTGACCCATGAGCAAGTTGGAAACGACCACCGCCGCCAACCGCCGGGGTACCCGGCACGGTGTCCGCGGTCGAGCCCGTCGTCTGCCCTCCCTGGAGCCGGCGGCGCGGGCGCTGCTGGAGATGCTGCGCGACCCCGACGTGGCCGAGCACCGGGTGCTGGAGACGTTGGCGCATGACGTCGCCCTGTCAGGCAACGTACTCGCGGTCGCCAACTCACCCTATTACGGCCTGTCGCGCGAGGTGGGCTCCCTGCGTATGGCAATGCGTTTGCTGGGCTTCGACGCACTACGCCATCTTGTGTACGCGGCAACGGTGCAGCGGCTCTTCCGTCACGGTCGACTGTGCGCGCATTTCGACGCCGCGTGTCTGTGGTATCACTCGGCCACCACTGGCGCGCTGGCACGCCGCCTCGCCACAGTGACTGGAGACGTGGACCCGCAGGCCGCATTCCTGGGAGGCCTGTTGCACGACGTCGGCCACATCGTCGCCGCACAGCAGGATCGTAACGCGTTCTGCGACGTGGTTGCCGCGGCGCGCGCCCGGGCTGGCGGCAGCACGGCGCCGTCCGGCTCGCGCGAACTCGACTTTGCGTGTGCGGAACGCGAGGCCGTGGGCGCAAGCCA
>PWYM01000199.1 GCA_003567855.1 Gammaproteobacteria bacterium
ACGTCGAGCGTCGCGCCGTTGAGATGGCGGACTGCGCCGCTGGCCAGGAAGGCGATCAGGCGCGCGACCTCCTCCGGAGGGATGAACTCCTTCAGCGGATGCTGGGCCAGCACCCGTTCGGCGCCGCCCTGTCGCTCGGCGAACTCGTACGACATCCACGTGCCGACGATACCCGGCGACACGATGTAGCTCAGGATGTTGTCGCCTGCATAGCCGCGCGCGATGGTCTTCGCGGCCGCCATCACCGCCGCCTTGCTGGCGGTGTAGCCGATCTGGTCGGGATTGGTCGCCCCACGCTGTGCGTTCCAGCTGCCCACCGTAACGAGGATGCCACCGCCGTTGGGCCGGAAGTGGCGCACCGCGAGGCGCATCAGCTCGACCGGTGCGAGCACGTTCACGGCGAGCTGCGTGTCCCAGCCCTCACGCCAGGTCTCGTCATCGTCGTCCACGCCGCCCCATTTCATCGTCGCCGCGTTCAGCACTACGGCATCGATGCGCGGCCGCCATGCCAGCGCCGCCCGCCAGAGGTCTGCGGTACCGGTCACCGGATCGTCGAAACTCGCATCGACGAACACGCGCTGCTCGTCGGGAATCCCGTCCATCGCGGCCTCGACCGTCTGGAGTTCGGCGTCGCCAAGGTAGTGTGCGACGACACTGGCGCCGGCATCGGCCAGCGCCCGGGCGGTGACGCTGCCGATGGCGCCGCCGGCGCCGGTCACCAGCACGGTCCTGCCATCAAGGTTGATCACGACTGACCTTGCAGGTCAAAGCCGGCCGGCGCAACGCGCGCCGACCGGCAATTGCCAGAACCGGATGCCACTCAGGCGTTGTCGCGCACCCAGCGGGCGACCTGCGCATGGGTACCGAACCACGCACCACCCATCGCCTTCGCGTCGCGGATGATCTGGTCGATGATCCAGACACGTGACCTGTAACCAATCACGTGAGGATGCATGAGCAGTTCGAAGACGTCGCCCTCGGCGGCGGCCTCCTCGAGTTCACGGCGGAAGATGTTGTAGACGTCTTCCGGCGACGTGTAGGGACGAGCGCCGGCCCTATTGAAGGAGAGATACACGGCGTCGTCGCGCACCCACTCCACGGGCACCTCGATCACACCCGTTTCCTTACCGCCATCGATCAGCAGTTCGTAGCAGGAGTCATCCGCCATCATCGAGCTGTCGTATTCGAGCCCCATCTCCATGACCAGTTCGATCGTGTACGGGCTCATGTCGAAGTTGGCCGAACGGTGGCCCACCACCTCGGTCCCCGACACCTTCTCGAGCACCTCACGCGCGCGCAACAGCTTTTCGCGCTCCGTGGCACGGTCCAGGCGATTGTTTGGGTAATGGATCCAGCCGTGCAGTCCGATCTCGTGGCCCTCGCCGACCATCCGTCGCACGTCTTCGCGGTCGACAAGCGCGCCCACCGCGGGGATGTAGAAGCTTGCCGGCACATCATGGCGCGCAAGCACGTCGAGTACACGCGGCACACCGACGCGGCGGCCACGGTCACCCATCGCAAGGCGACCCGGTGCGTGGGAGGCAGCGCCACCGGCAAGCGTCGCGATGTCATGGTCGGTGTCAAACGACAGCGCGACCGCGAAGCGCGCACCGCCGGGCCATGAAGACGGCTTCAGGCGCCGCCCGGCACGCACGCGGCCGAGGATGCTGTTCCACTCGTCCTCGGTCATCTCCCACGGTCGGTCGAGACGGTCTTCGAGGGGGCCATCGGGTTCCTCGAAATAGCCGACGAATGGCCGATCGCGCTCACCGGCGGCCGCCTGGCTCATGCCGGCAATCCCGCCCGCCGCTGCCGTCGCACCCATAGCCCTGAGGAAAGAACGTCGTATCATGCTGATGTCTCCCGGAAATTCTGTATTGCCCCCGGCCGGACGATATCGTGCCGAGCAGGGTCGCATAGCGAACGGATGTGCGCGTTGAGTAAAATGACATTAGGCCCATCGGTCGAGGCTGTCAATTCGAGGGCGGCAACGTCCGCCTGACCCGCACAACCCGGATATCGGTGGTCGACAACGCGCTGCTGCTGCGGCTGTTCGCGCCGGCGATGACGCTGACGTGATGCCCGCACTAGCGCCCGCCGACTGGCTGGTCGACGAAGACCGTGAATCGCTCGACCGGCTCGCGCGATGTCCTGAAGCCGTTGACCTCCGCGCCGTCGAGCGGGTAGCCGAGCGACATGCCGCAGATGAGCTGCTGCGTTTCGGGCACGCCGAGCAGCGAGGTCACGGTGTCGTGGTAGGCACAGAACGCCGCCTGCGGACAGGTCTCCAGCCCCTCGCCGCGCGCGGCGAGCATCACCGACTGGATGAACATGCCGCAGTCGAGCCAGCCGCCAAGCTCCATGTCCCGGTCTATGGTGAAGAACAGGCCGACGGGCGCGTCGAAGAACAGGTAGTTGCGCCCGTGCTGGTGTTTCATGCCGGCCTTGTCGCCGCGTTCAATGCCGAGCAGCCCGTAAAGGCCCCAGCCCGTCGCGCGTCGCCGCGCGAGATAGGGCTCGCGCCAGTTCACCGGGTAGTAGTGGTATTCCCACTCGCCGGCATCGCCGGCCATGTGTCGCGCATGACACGCGTTGGCGATCGCGTCGCGCGCGTCACCGCTTGCCACCCACACGTGCCAGGGCTGGATGTTGGAGCCGGAAGGTGCGCGCGATGCGACCTTGAGGATTCGATCGATGACCGCGCGCGACACGCCGCGTGAGCGGTCGAACGCGCGGATGCTCTGGCGGCCGACGATCGCGTCATTGACATGCATCGTGGGTACAACTCCCTGTCAGGCACCGGACCCAGCGCGCGCTCTGCGTGACATAAATCCCCTTCACGCGGTGCAACGACGCGTCGGCGGGCCAGCGCGAAGCATAGCATCGACGACCGCGCTGCTTGACCGCGCACTCGCCGGGTCGGGATACTCGGGCATCCCGTGCCCCGAAGCGGCGAACGCAACCGCTGCCGTCGGCATCCGTATATTCCAGAGGAAGTCTTCATGCCTGATACGCCTCACCCGGTATCCCCGTCCCTCGCAGCCCGCTGCCCGCGACCTGTCGCACTTCTGCTGGCCTGGTTCGCGCTGTGTGTTGCAGCCTTCCCGGTTGCCGCCGAAGACGAAGGCGTCGACGACGCCGAACGCCTGCAGGCACTCGTCAGCCGATCGCTGGAAGTGCGCATCACCAACCACGCCGAAGACGAGTACGAGGCCGCCGCGAGTGAATACCGCGAGATTCGCGACGGGCTCGAGGCGCTCGATTACGACGCGCTGTCGCTCGACGACCAGGTCGACTACGACATCCTGATCGGCAACGTGCGCACGCAACTGTTCGACATTGAGACCGTGGAGCTGTTCCGGCTGCAGCCAATCCGCTACTTCGCTCTCGGACAAACCAACCGGCTGTTCATCCGACCGGGCGCCATCGCCGATCGCGGCATACGCGAGGCCGTCGAGGAACTCGAACGCCTGCCGGAGGTGCTTGCCAACGCACGTGAGAACCTCACGAACCCGGCCCGCACGTGGACCGAGAACGCGATTTACCAGGCGTGGTACGCGCGCCAGATGCTGCGCGATTACGTGCCCACCGTGCAGACCGACGACCCGGCGCTGTACGACGCGCTGGTCGAGGCGGCCGACGAGGCCTACGCCGCGGTCGAGGCGTTCGAGGCATGGCTGGAATCCGACCTGCTGCCGCGCTCGACGCGCTCGCCTGCGTGGGATCCGGAGTGGATCGCTTTCTACCAGCGCGTCACCAAGGAACTCCATGACTACGACATCGACGAGATGCTGCGCATTTCGCGCGAGGAAGACGCGCGTCTCTGGGAGGAAATGAAGGCCCTCGCCGAACGCATTCATCCGAGCGGCGACCTGCGCACCGTATGGGACCTGATGCTGGAGGAGGCACCGGCCTGGGACGAAGTGCTGCCGATGGCGCAGAGCTTCGTCGACATCGCCGAGGACTGGTTGCAGAACGAGGGCAGCCACATCGTCACCATTCCCGATTACGTGGACTACGGCGCACGGCTCACGGCCCCGATGGCGCGTCGTACGCTGTCTTTCGGCGGTGCGGCGATGGGGCCTGATGTCGCCGGTCGCCAGTCAGGCTACTACGTGATCACGCCACTGGAAGACCGACTCACCGACGAGGAACGCGCGAGCCGCCTGCGCGCCTACAACCCCTACTGGACCAACGTGATCTCCTACCACGAGTGGCTCGGTCACAACGTACAGATCGCTGCGGCGCGCGAACATGTCACCCGCCCTATCCGCCGCGCGCAACCCACCGGCTATTTCAGTCAGGCGTGGTCGTTCTACCTCGAGAAGCTGCTCGACGACGAGGGCTATTTCGAGGATCGCTTCGACCACGTCAGCGCGCTCAAGCACCGCATGGCGCGCCTGCAGATGCGGATGTGGCGGGTGCAGCGCATCCTAACCAAGCTCAAGATGGCGCGCGGCGAGATGAGCTTCGACGAGGCCGTGCAGGCCTACGTTGACCGTATCGGCATGGAGCCGGGCAACGCGTTCATCGAGGTACAGCGCGACTCGCAGTCGCCCCGCCCGCCCGGGCGCGAGATCATCGGAGAACTCGCGCTGATCGAACTTCGTGAGGAGTACCGGCACCGAATGGGCGAGCACTATTCGAAGCGCGCGTTCCACGACCAGATACTGACCTACGGCGACCTGACCTTCCGACAGATACGGCGGTTGATGTTCAACGACTGAGCGCGACGCTGCGCGGCGATTCAGGTGATCGATCAGCCGGCAGTGTTCGACACTGTTTCGCCGCGCTGCGTCGGCAGGAATACCTCGAAAACGGTGCCCCCGCCCTGGCGGCTACGCACGTCGATGCGCCCGCCTGCGCCCTGCACAATGCCGTAGGTGACGGCGAGGCCCAGGCCGGTGCCGCGTCCTTCGGACTTGGTCGTGAAGAATGGCTCGAACAGCCGTCGTGCCACGTCGGGGTCTATGCCCGAGCCCTGGTCGCCGACGCTCAGGCACGCGCCGCCGTCCGTGGCCCACAGCGCCACTTCGATACGACCACCCTCAGGCATCGCATCCCGGGCGTTGGTGACGAGATTGAGCATCACTTGTTGCAGGTGAACCCGGTCGATCAACGCGCGTCCTGCCGCGGGGTCAAGCCCCATGTGAAGCTCGACCCCGCGCGGCAGCAGCCGCGATAGAAACTCCTCAAGCCCGCGGATCTCGCTCGCGAGATCAAGCCACTCGCGATCACCCGGACGTTGACGGCTGAACGTCAGCAATTGCCGCGTGAGCGCGGCGCCACGCTCGGCCACCGAGAGCACGGCCTCGGCGTCACGCCGCGCCGTGGAGTCGTGTGGCAGTCGGTCCATGATCGACTCGGTACCACTCATCACCACGGCGAGTACGTTGTTGAAGTCATGCGCGATGCCGCCTGCGAGCAGTCCGACGGCTTCCAGTTTCTGTGCCTGCTGGCGGGCTTCGCGGCGCCGTGCGTACACGCGGTACCGCCACGTCACGAGCACCACGCCAACGCCCGCAACGACCAGAATCACCAGCAGCCAGAACCACGGACTTTCGAGCAGATGCGGTTGCACGTTGAGCGTCACCGTGGCCGACTCCGACCACGCCCCGTCACCGATGCGCGCCTGGACCTCGAACTCGAAGCGCCCCGGACCCGGCTGGTGGTACAGCGCCTGGCGGTCCGCAGTGCGATACCAGTCGGTATCGATACGCGGTCTGCGATAACGGAATTCGAGGCGGTGAGTGTCGCGGTACTCGGGCGCTGAGAAGCGAACGTCGATGAACGCGGGACGCGGTCCGATCGCGCCAGGCGGCGTGGCGGGATTCAGGCTGACCGTTTCGGCCTGCATGCGAACGACGTATACCTCTGGTACGCGATGGTCGGCGTCGATTGCGGCAGGGTCGAATCGCGCGAGTCCGGCCATCGTCGGATACCACAGTCGCCCCCGCGTATCGCGCGTGGCGGTGGGCTGGAATCCGCCGTTGGTCTCGGTCGACGGCATACCGTCTGCGCGCGTGAAGCGCCGCGGGGAAAGCGTGTCGCGTTCACCGCGCACGATGGCATCGAGTGCATCAAGAGCGATACGACTCACCCCGCTGTTGCCACTGACCCACATCGCGCCGGCACCGTCGTCGATGATTGAAAACAACATCGGGTCGACGAGGCCGTGCTGCACCGATACCCTCGAGACCGACTCGCCGTCCCAGCGTGCGAGTCCGCGACCGGTCGCAATCCACAGCGCGCCGTCGGGGGCTTCGTGAAAACCCATGATCAGCGTACTCTCGAGCCTGTCCTGGAACGGTGCGCGGTTTACGCGCCCGTCGCGAAGCATGAACACTCCGCCGCCGTCTACGGCTATCCACAATACACCGCGCGAATCACGATGGAGATTGACGATGTAACCGTCGTAATCACCGACCTCCGGCGCATGCACGTGCACGCCGTCTGCGCCGATCCCGACCAGCGCCGAGATCGTGCCCGCCCAGAGGCGCTTGCCATCGTGAAGCAGCGATGCGATCGACTCGGCAGGCAGTCCGTCGTCGGCGTCGAGCGTCGCGACGACGCCACCGTCGACGAGCTGTGCGATCCCTGCCCGGGTACCGACCCACAGGCTGCCGTCCGCGTCCTCGGCCAGTGAAAATACGAAGTCACTAGGCAGACCGTCTTCGACCGTCAGCACCTCGACGGAATCGTCGACGATGCGCACCAGTCCGCCGCCGAACGAACCTGCCCAGAGTGCGCCGTCGCGCGTCGCGAGTACCGGCAGCATTGGCTGCGTCGGCAGCCCCTGGTGCGGCGTGAACGGCGTCGCGACGGCCGGGTGCAGGTAGGCCAGGCCACCGCCGCCGGTCGCGGCCCAGGCACCACCCGCGCCGTCGCCGAGCACCTGCATGACCGAGTCGAGCGGCAGCCCGACCCGCTGGTCCAAGCGCTGGACGACGTCACCGCAGCGCCGGAAGATGCCATGACCGGCCGACGCGCCCCAGAGCGTTCCGGCCGCATCCGCCCACAGGGACACGACATAGCTCTGGACGGGTTCATCGCGTGTTACCGTCCCGTCGAGTAGCTGATAAAGGCCCTCACGCGCGGCGACGTGCAGTGCACCATCGTCGGTTTCGAGCACCGCTTCCACCTGCAGCGCATCGAGGGTGTCGACGTCCGCGACCCGGTGAAGTCCGGACACGTCGGCATGGTAGACCCCGGCACCGGGATAGCCGACCCATACGCCGCCCCGGCTGCGTGGCGCCAGCGCAGTTACCGTCGTCAACCCGTCGCCGTCGCCAGTGACCCGACGCGCCGGGGCACCCGGTGCGTCGATGACGAGCAGGCCTTCACCGCGCACGCCAAACCAGACGCGCCCATCAGACGTAGCGGTGACCGCATCGACCGGTCGTTGTACAGAATGCAGCACCTGCACGCCGGAGGCATCCACGACGAGCAGGCCGTTGGCACCGGTACCCACGAGCAGGTTCCCGTCGGCGTCGACCACCATCGCCTCGACGAACGGCCCGACTTCGGCGATCGATTCGAGACCCGGCAGGTCGCGTTCGAAAGTGTGTCCGTCGAAACGCGCCAACCCGCTCTCGGTCCCGGCCCAGAGGAAGCCGTCGGGGGTCTGCGCGATCGCGTTGACCGTATCGAGCGGCAGGCCGTCGTCGACAGACCAGGTCTGGAGTCGGTACTGCGTCAGATCGCGCGCGCAGGCGCCAGCCGCTTCTGCGCCCATGGCCACCGACGGCGCCATCGCAGCCACCGCCACGGCCGCCAAAAGCGGGCGTTCAAGCGCGAGGACGGTCAAGGCGTTGCGGCTCCGTCAGGTTCAGCCGGGGCCATGCTGGCCGGCCCCGGCGCGGGGGTCAGTCCCGGTGCACCACCAACACGAGACGTTGCAGCTGACCGACCCAGATCAGGTCCCATGCAACCCGCACGACGCCCTCGGTGCCGAGCACCGGCAGCAGCGGATCCGTGACCGACGCATCCACGCCGGCCGGATCCAGCCACAGCTGCTCGGCCAGCCTGAGGACGTCGCGGTCGAACCCGCTGAAGGTTTCGGGCCATTGGCGTATCGCATCGGCATCGGTATGCGGCGGCGCATGTCCGGGCACGAGCAGCGCGCGGACGGCCTCGTCCGCGGCGACCCCGTGCAGTTGGCTGCCGCGGACCGCGCAGGCCGCGAGCAGCGCCGGCGGGACATCGGTGCCGGACCACATCGCCAGCACGAGGCCCGCGACCTCGTCGGCCAGCGCGGGTGCCACCTCGGGCATGCGCGCGCCCGGCGCCAGCGGGCTGCTCGACAGCCGGGGCCAGGACGTGCTGGCTGAACGCGGCGCGGTCTGACCGCGCCTGCGCTCGACGACACCGCTGCCGGCCGGCTCACGGTTCTCACCGAGCGCGATGCGCAGATCGGCCGTGGCGAATACCGAGACCGCGAGCAACACCTCGAGCACGCCGCGTGTCCCGAGCGTCGCGGCGATGCCGTCCGCTTCACGCCGTGGCGGGCGGCGCGGGTCGCGCAGAAACCGGTCGACGAGCGCCAGTGCCGCCTGCGTGTCCGCACCGAGCGCGGCGCGGGCTTCGACCGAATCGAGCAGACCGATCCGCTCCTCCGAAAGGCCGTCCTCGACCGCCGCGGAGACGCGTACCGCCGAGCAGAACTCGCAGCCACGGATGTGCGCCGAGCGCAGGCGCACCGCCTCGATCACCGAGGGCGCAAGGCTGGTGCCCGCCCACACCGCATCTTCCAGGCGCTTGAAACGGGCGAGCTCGTCGGCATCACCATGGCCGAGCAGCGCCGCGGCGCCCACCGGGTCGGGCCCGGTCGCCGCGAGGAGGCTCAACTGCCTGCCCCGGAGCAGGCCCCTGCGCCGAGTCTCGTCTCGCGGGACGTGCCACCGAAATGTGCTGCTGGTTGCATGCTCGCCGTTCCCCTTCGCTTGTGCTTCAGTCGTCGCCTGCATTGTACGGCACGCGCGTGCCGGCCACGCATTCCGGCATGTGCGGGTGACCGCCGATGTATGCTGTCGCGAGGCGGCATACCCGACCCTGGAGGACTCAAACGCATGATTTCGATGATCCGCGGCGCGCTCTGCGCGACCCTGCTCTGTCCGGCGCTCGCCGCCGCCGACGCCCGCCTCAACCAGGGCCCCAAGCCCGAGGCCGTCGGCGAATCGGTGATGGTCAGCACGCAGCTCCCCATCGTCAGCGAAACCGCTGTCGAGGTCCTTCGCAACGGCGGTAACGCCGTCGACGCGATGATCACCGCGACCTTCCTGCAGCACGTGGTCGACTACCACCAGGTCTACCACTTCGGAACGATGTCGGGGATCTACTACGAGGCCGAAACCGGCGAATACCACGTAATCAGTGGCGTGGCGACGCGCCCTAAGGCCAGCCGCTGCGGCGAAGGAGACCCCTCACGGGTCGCGATCGGCGGCGTGGTCCGCGCGATGGCCGAACTCGCCGACCGCTGGGGCACGCTGGACTGGGCCGACTACCTGCAGCCGGCGATCGAAGCCGCCGAGGCAGGCGTGCAGGTCAGCTCGTTCATGTACGGCGTCAACTACCACTCGATGCAGACCGGCCAGCCCGAAAGCCTCGTACGCAACGCAGAGGCGCGCGACTTCTACATGCCCGACGGGTTCCTCGTGCCGGCCGGCGAGCGCTGGAAGATGCCGGCGCTCGCCGAGCACCTGCGCAGGCTCGCCGAGCACGGCGCCGACTACATGTACACCGGCGAATGGGCCGAGCGCTTCATCGAGGCCGCGCGCGAACGCGGCCACTGCGTCGCGCCCGAGGATCTCGCGGAGTACCAGGTCGAGTGGCAGGAGCCGGTGCGGTTCCGCTACGGCGAGCACGCGCTGGTTGGGTCAGCGCCACCCGATACCGGCGGCGCCTTCGTCGGGCTCTCGATGAACATGCTCCAGCACTTCGATCTCGCGTCACGCCCGCATTACAGCGAGTCGGCCGAGACGCTGGAGATCATGGCGCGCGTGTTCGGCCGCGCCACCGACGAGACCCGGCTCGCGATCAACGACCCGCTCGCGTTCGAGGTGCCCGTGGATCTGTGGACCTCGGCAGGCTACGGCGAGAGCGCGGCTGAATTCGTCCGCCGGACAATGCGCCGGCCCGGCGTCAGCGTCGCGGCACCCGAGCGTGATGATGCCGACGCGCCAGAGGACGCGATGGGCAGCAACCACAACGTCATCGTCGACGCCGACGGCAACTGGTTCTCGGTGTTGCACACCGGGCACGGCGGCGCACCCGGCGTGTTCGTAGACGGTGTCACGGCGGTCGGCTCAGGCGCGCGCGCGTTCACCGAGGGCCCGGGCCGGCGCCTCGTGCTGCCGATCACCGCGATCATGATCGAGCGCGACGGCACGCCGTGGCTTGCGATGGGGTCGCCCGGGATGCCCCCGCAGCCGGTGACCCAGGTGCTCACGAACATCCTCGACTGGGGCATGTCGCCGGTCGAGGCCGCCGCGGCGCCGCGCTTCTGGTCATGGCGCGACAACGAGGCGCGTATCGACATCGAATCGCGCATCAGCGACGAGGTACGCAAGGGCATTCGCGAGGCGGGACTCGACCTGATCGACCTCGGGCCATACTTCTGGTCGACCGGCTCGATGCAGATCGTCTGGCGCGACCCTGAAACCGGACGCCTGCACGGCGCGACCGATCCACGCCGGCTGGGCTGGGCCGAAGGTTACTGAGGAGGCATCACGATGACCCACCACGCCGTGGCTTCCCGGATCGGCGCGCTGCTGGCCGCCCCCGTGCTGCTCGTTGCAGGCGCACTTGTGCTGCATTCGGAAGAACGCGTTTCGCCTTCATTTCCGGTCAGCGAACTGATGGTCAAGGGCGGGGTGTTCGACGACACGCTGGCCGAAGCGCAGGGGCCGACCATCGTCGGCCGCGAGGCGGTGGTCGTGTCCGGCAATGCGCACGCATCGATGGTCGGTCACGACATCCTCCGCCGCGGCGGTAACGCCTTCGACGCCGGTGTCGCGACCGCCGCGGCGCTGAACGTCACCAAGTTTCACCATGCCGGCTGGGTCGGTGTGACCCCGTTCATCGGTTTCAACGTCGAGGAAAACCGGGTGGCTGCCTACGCCGGCGTCGGCACGGCCCCGGCCGCGGCCACACCGGAGCATTACGCCGAACGCGGCTACGACGTGATGCCCGACGACATCTTCGAAGGCGCCCTCGTGCCGAGCCAACCCGACAGCTTCTTCGCGATCCTCAAGCGCTGGGGCACGATGAGCTTCACCGAGGTCATCCAGGGCGCGCTCGAACTCGCCGAGCACGGGTTTCCGGCCCACATCTTCCATGTCGCCGTCGCCCGCGGCATGGACCGCGACGCCTACATTGAGGCCGGTGACACCTACGGGCTCGATTACTGGCAGCCGGACGGGCGCGCGCCGGCGCTCGGCGAGTTCGTCAGCAACCCGGATCTCGCGAACACCTTCCAGATCATGATCGATGCGGAGCAGGCGGCGCTGGAGGCCGGGCACAGCCGTGAACAGGCACTCGACGCCGCGCGCGACGCGTTCTATCGCGGTGAAATCGCCGAACGCATCGCCGCGTTCTTCGCCGAACGCGACGGCCTGCTGACCTACGACGACCTGGCCGGGTACGAGGGCGCCTGGGTGGAACAGGACGAACTGCCGATGAGCGACTTCATGGGAGTCGAGGTCTATGCCACACCCGAGTGGACGCAGTGCGGCGTGCTGATACAGGCGCTGAACATTCTCGAACACTTCGACCTGAAATCCATGGGCTGGAACAGCCCCGACTACATCCACGTGATCACCCAGGCCTTCAACCTCGCGATGGCTGATCGCTGGCAGCACTACGGTGACCCGGCGTTCGTGGACATTCCGCGGGGCCTCTACTCGCGCGAATACGCTCGCCTGCGCGCGGAACTGATCGACATGGAGCGGGCGTTTCCCGGGGCCGCACCGCCAGGCGATCCGGTGAACATGCGCGCGGTGCTGCCGCGTGACGAGCGCGTGGCCCACCCGCGCCATGGCGAGGTCACCGTCGATGCGGGCGACGTCCGGGCGCGCGCGTCCGCACTCGATGAGGCCTACCATGTCGATACCGGGATGCGCGACCGCACCGCCGACACAAGCTATCTCGCCGTCGTCGACCGGGAAGGCAACGTGTTCTCGATGACGCCGAGCGACGGCAGCGTTGAACCGCACTCGATCATCCCCGGCCTCGGCCTCGGTTTCTACGCACGGATGACCCAGTTCACGCTGCACGACCCGCGGCACACGCATTTCATCGCGCCGGGCAAGCGCACGATGGCGACTCCGAACCCGGCGCTCGCGGTACGCGACGGGCGCGGCTACTTCGCGATCGGTACGCCCGGCGGCGACCAGCAGCCTCAGGCGATGCTGCAGGTGATGCTCAACCGGATGCTCTGGGACATGAGCGAACAGATGGCGGTCGACCAGCCGCGCTTCGGCAGCTACAACTTCTACGGCATGTTCTCACCGCACCCCTATGCGCCCGGCGTCATGAACCTCGAGGATGCGTTCCCGGATGAGGTTCAGGCGGAACTCGAGGCGCGCGGCCACGTCGTCGAGCGCTGGGACCCGGGCGTCGCGCCCACGTCGTGGCGAGCCGGTTCGGTGGGCTTCATTACGCGTGACCCGGAAACGGGGCTGCTGCGCGGCGGGGCTGACCGCCGCCGGGAATCCTATGCCGTGGGCTGGTAGCAGCCCCTTGCCTGCCCGTCACTGGAGGTCGCCGACGATGCGCACACCTTTTGCTGTCCTGTTACTTATCCTATGGCCTGTCGTCGGCCTGGCTGCGGAGCCGCCCCGCGTACTCGACCTCGAGCATGCGAACGTACTCGACATACAGGACGCCTTCGACCATGGGCTGACCGCCGAACGCCTGGTCGAGGCCTACCTCGCCCGCATCGAGGCCTATGACCAGCAGGGCCCGGCGATCAACGCGATACTGACGCTCAACCCTGCGGCACTGGAAACCGCCAGGGCGCTCGATGCCGAACGCGCCGAGCACGGACCCCGCTCGCCGCTGCACGGCATCCCGATCATCGTCAAGGACAACATCGACACCGAAGACCTGACCACGACCGGCGGTGCGCGGGCGTTCGCCGACCTGCCCCCACCCCCGCGCGATGCGTTCGTGATCAAACGCCTGCGTGCCGCGGGCGCGATCATCCTCGCAAAGACGAACCTCGACGAGTTCGCACGCGGCGGTACCGGCACGAGCTCGCTCGGTGGCCAGGTGCTCAACGCCTACCACCTCGAACGCATCCCGGGCGGATCGTCGAGCGGCAGCGGCCAGGGCGTCGCGGCTCTGTTCGCGCAGATCGGCATCGGCACCGAAACGGGCTCGTCGATACGCAATCCGTCCACCAAGGCCAACATCGTCGGCTTCTCCCCTTCTCACGGCCTGGTCAGCCGCGGCGGCATCATTCCTATATCGGTGAACTATGATCGGGCCGGCCCCATGACGCGCAACGTCACCGATGCGGCGATCACGATGGCCATCATGGCCGGAACAGACATGGTCGACCTGTTCTCGTTCGAAGGGCTGGGGCACACCCCGGATGACCATTACCGTGCGTCGCTGCGCGACGGCGGCCTCGATGGCGCGCGCATCGGCGTGCTGCGTGACCTGTTCGGCAGCACCGAGGCCGACGAGCCCGCCGTGGCGCTGATGGACGCGGCACTGGAGGCCATGGAAGAACATGGTGCGGTCATCATCGATCCGCTACCCAACGGCGGGAATGACCTCTGGACGCTCGTCGACCAGACCCGGTACAACCGAGCCGAGAACCGGCCGGCGATGGAGTACTACTTCAAGCTGCGCGGCCCCGATTTCCCGTTCACGAGTCTCATGGACCTCGTCGCCGACGGCTGCATCCTGGGACGACTCGTGGAGCGCTACGAGATCGACCACGAGCAGCCGGAAATCACCGGCAACGCCGTCTACATCGCACGCCACCGTGATCGCCAGATCCTTCGCCAGCACGTCCACGACCTGATGGACAAGTGGCAGGTCGACATCGTGGTCTACCCGCATGAGACACTGCCGGTACGCACCATTGAGGAGGCCGTTCCCGATGGTGGCGCCACCCCGCTCGACCTGCATGACATAGGCGGCCCCGGCTACGGCAACCGGATCAGCACCGCGACCGGCATGCCGACGATGACGCTCCCGGCGGGCTTCAGCGACGACGGCGTCCCCGTCGGGATCGAGTTTCTCGCGCGGCTGTACGACGAAGCGACGCTGATCCGCCTCGCCTACGCCTACGAACGCGCTGCACCGCATCGACGCCTGCCACCCACCACCCCGCCGATCGGCGTCGAGCGGCTGCGCTACTGACGCGCGGTGGGTGTTGCGGTGCATCCACCGGCGTGACGCCGCGGCCGGCAGGCCGGGGCATCACGCCGGGTGAGCGATTGTGCGATCATCAACAGCCAGCTCCGGCCTGCAGGAACACTGAACGGAGAACTCAACGATGAGCGACCATATCTACAAGCACATCCAGCTCACCGGCTCGTCGACCGAAAGTATCGAAGACGCCGTTCGCAAGGCCATAGAGCGCGCCGGCAAGACGGTCAAGAACATGCGCTGGTTCCAGGTCGTCGATACCCGGGGTCACATCGAGGACGCGCGGGTGATGCACTGGCAGGTCACCATCGAAGTCGGCTTCACCCTCGATGGCTGAAGCGCCCGTCGCGCCTGATTCGCGTGGCCACTTCAGCGGTATTCCGGGGAGACTCCGCATGATCCGTATTTCGCGTGCTGTTGTCAGCGTTCTGGCCTTGGCACTCTGGCTTGCACTGGGTCTCTCCGGCTGCGGCGCGCCCACGCCCGATGCCGATACGGCGTCCACCGATACGGCCGATCTCGTGCTCGCCGGAGGGCGTGTCGTCACCCTTGACCCGGACCTCGGCGAGGTCGAGGCCATCGCGGTGCGCGGCAGCCGCATCATTGCGACGGGCAGCAGCGATGAGATGCGTGCCCTCGCCGGTGACGGCGCCGAGATCATCGAGCTCGACGGACGCCTGGCCATTCCGGGTTTCATAGAGGGCCACGGCCATTTCGTGGGCCTCGGCGAAGCCCGACTCACGCTGGACCTGTCAGGCACGACAAGCTGGTCGCAGATTGTCGGGCTGGTGCGCGACGCAGCGGCCGATGCGCCCGAAGGCGCATGGATTACCGGCCGCGGCTGGCACCAGGAGCGCTGGGATCCGACGCCTGACGACACCTATGACGGCGTCCCGACGCATCACGCCCTCAGCGAAGTCAGTCCGGACAATCCGGTGCTGCTCACCCATGCGAGCGGTCATGCGTCGTTTGCCAACGCGCTGGCGCTGGAGGCCGCAGGGATCACCGCAGACACCGAGGACCCATCGGGCGGCACCATCGTGCGCGACACCGGGGATGCGCCGACGGGCTTCCTGCGCCAGGCCGCGCAGCTGCCGGCGCGCGACGCGCTTGCCCGCCACCGCGACACGATGTCCGAAACCGAGCGGCGCGAGCGCGCACTGCAGCAGGTTGCACTCGCCGCCGACGAGGCGCTCGCGCACGGCGTGACGAGCTTCCATGACGCCGGGTCCGACTTCGCCACCATCGACCTGCTGCGCGAACTTGCCGACGCCGGTGAGCTGCCGCTGCGCCTGTACGTCGCGGTGCGCGGTGAGTCGATGGCTTCGATGCGCGAGTCACTCGCAGACTATCGCATCGTCGACCATGCCGACCATCACCTCACCGTCCGCGCGATAAAGCGCGCGATCGACGGCGCGCTGGGCACCCACGGCGCATGGCTGCTCGAACCCTACACCGACAAGCCCGACACCTCGGGCCTGCCGCAGACCGCTCCCGAGGATCTGCGCGCACTGGCCGAGCTCGCGCTTGAGCACGACTACCAGCTGATGACGCACGCAATCGGCGATCGTGGCAATCGCGAAACGCTCGACATCTATGCGGAAGTGCTGTCAGAAAACGACGGGGTACGCCCCGACCACCGCTGGCGCATCGAGCATGCACAGCACCTGCACCCCGACGATATCCCTCGCTTCGCCGAACTCGGCGTCATCGCGTCAATGCAGGGCATTCATGCGACCTCCGACGGCCCATGGGTCGAACCGCGGCTCGGCGAGACGCGCACCGCCGAAGGCGCCTACGTGTGGCGCGCGCTGATCGACAGCGGTGCGGTGATCTGCAACGGCACCGACGTGCCCGTGGAGCCGATCTCGCCGATCGACTCCTTCCATGCATCAGTGACGCGCATGACACGCGAGGGCTGGCGCTTCCACCCCGAACAGGCGATGAGCCGGATGGAAGCGCTGCGCAGCTATACGATCAACTGCGCCTACGCGGCCTTCCATGACGAGGACCTCGGTTCGCTCACGCCGGGCAAGCTCGCTGACATCGTCGTACTCGACCAGGACATCCTCGAGATCGCCGAGGATCTGATCCCCCAAACCCGCGTCGACCTGACGATCGTCGGCGGGCGCATCCGCTACCGGCGCTGAACACGTCGCCGCGCGATCAGCGTATCGTCAGGATCCGCTGCTTCTTCGGGTAAATCCACTCGAGCCCGCGTTCGGTCACGATCGCGTTGTCCTCGAACGGGACGCGAAGCTTGCGCCCGTCCCATTCCGGCACCGGCGTGTAGGCGAAGAACTCGATGGAGAACAGGTTCGTCGGGCGGATCTCGTAGGTCATGCGCAGCGGGTGGAAGTACGCGGCGGACGGGCCCACGCCATGGCCGAGGTTGCCGACCGAGTGCGCGCCTATGATCACGTCGGTGCTGTCCCCGTCGTACGGGCGGTTGAACTCTTCCATTATACGGAAGCCGTCCATCGCGTCGACGTTGCTGTTGAGCTCCTCCCAGAGTTCACCCGCAGTGAGTCCGGCGCGGAATGTGCGCTCGAACATGGCGCGCACCTTCACGGCCTGGTCAAAGGCATGCTGGATGCCGTCCGGCACGCGCGTCTCGCCCTCCTCGAGCACGTAGGCGATACGCTTGATATCGGGGCAGAAATTGAGCTGGCAGATGCCGCCGTCGATCATCAGCACGTCGCCGCGCTGGATGATGTGATCGTCGGACACTGCGACGATGCCATCGGGACCGGTGATGTACACCGACGGCATGTCGAAGGCCGAGTCCATGCCGCGCTCCAGCGCCCGGTCCCAGATCCACCATGCGACGTCGGCGAGCGTGGTCACGCCCGGAGTGATCACCTCGTTGGACAGTGCGCGCTCCCAGATCCGGCGCGTGTATTCCACGGCTTCACCGAAGGCGATGATCTCGAGCGCGGTGCGTCGCGAACGGAAATCCGACACCAGCTTCTCGGCCGACACCAGGCGTGAGGCATACTCGTCGCCCAGCGTGTCGACGAGATGCTGGTGCTCGGTGTAGGACAGCCCGTCGGCGGCGCCGATGGACGCCGACTTGTTGACGCCGATGCGCTCGGGATCGCGCTCGGCCACGAATGCGGCGAGGTCTACCGACCCTTCGACGATATCGTAGCTCGGGCAGCCTTCGAGCATGCCGCCGCCGACGCCGAACGCGGCACGCTCGATGCGTCGGTCGCCGCGGTCGGTGAAGATGTAGTAACCGATGCTGCTGGTGTAGCCACGGCCCAGGTCTTCCCACAGCGGGTCGTGGTTGCCCTGGCGCTGGACGACGAGCCACATGTCGATATCGTTCTCGCGCATCGCCTCGGGCAGGATCAGGTCGAACTTGTCCTGCCGGATCTGACACAGGCGGTCCCAGCGCGCCTTGGCCTCCTGGGCGTGGGTGGATTGCTGCGCGGGCACCATCACGCCGAACGAGGCCAGTGCCACCATCAGCATCATCATCGTTGTTTTCATCAGTCTCGCTCCCCGATCACATCAACCTTCTGCGCGAACACCGCATGGCGCTGCTGGCGAATGTGTCCAAGCCTATGTCGGGCAGCGGTGCACGGCAACACACCCGCCGGGTTGCGCGGACGCGTGGTGATGGTCAGACTTTGGAGCTTGCGATATACGCGGACGAGCGTCCGGGAACCCTGCGCATGCGGGGTGGGCCGCGATATCCGGGGATCAAAACGGAGAAATTCATGAATTTACCTCGCCTGACAGCCGCATTTGCGTCTTTTGCCCTGTTCGCCGCGTGCTCGGCGGATCCGCCGGCCGAAGCGCCACCGCAGGCCGATCCGGCCGACGCACCTGCCGCCGACGAGGCGCGCATCACCGAGGAGTCGGCCCGCGCCAACGCGTTCTTCGAGGCCGTATTCGAAGAAGAGCTCTCGCACAGTCCACAGTTCCAGGCACAGCTCGGCATCCGGGACGACTACGATCAGTGGGACGACCTCTCCGAAAGTTCTGCCGATGCCGCCTACCAGCGCGCGCAACGCCAGCTCGCCGAGGCCGAAGACACCATCGACTTCGAGCTGCTCGACGAACAGACCGCGCTGTCCTACGAGCTGTTCCGGCACGAAGCGCAGCGGCGCATCGACACTTACCAATGGCGTCACCACAGCTACATGCTGACCCAGATGCGGGGCATGCACGCCGGAGTACCCACCTTCCTGATCAACATCCACCGCATCCAGGACGAGTCAGACGCCGAGGCCTACATTGCACGCCTCGAGCGCGTCGAACCGTTGTTCGAGCAGGTGCACGAACAGCTCGACATCCGTGACGAAAAGGGCATCCTGCCACCCAGGTTCACTTTCGCCCGCGTGCTCGACGGCGCAGGCAATGTCATCGACGGTTATCCGTTCAATGACAACGGCGAGAGCCCCTTGTACGAGGACTTCCGAAACAAGGTCGAGGAGCTGTCGTTGCCCGAGGCCCGCCAGAACGAGCTTCTGGAACAGGCGCGCGCGGCGCTGCTCGAGCACGTCGGCCCGGCCTACGAAAAGCTGATGGACCGCGTCGCCGCGCGCGAAGAAGACGCCACCGAAGATGCCGGTATCTGGAAACTGCCCGACGGCAGCGACTACTACGCATTCGAACTCGAGCGCATGACCACGACCGAGCTCAGTGCGCAGGAGATCCATGACATCGGCCTGCGCGAGGTCGCGCGCATCCACGACGAGATGCGCGAGATCATGAACGTCGTCGAGTACGACGGTACGCTTGAGGAATTCTTCGAGTTCATGCGCACCGACGAGCAGTTCTACTATCCGGATACCGACGAGGGTCGTCAGGCCTACCTGGACGGCGCCACCGACCTCATCAACGCGTTTCGCGACCGCCTCGATGAAGCGTTCACCGTGACGCCCCGGGCCGAGATGGAAGTCCGCGCCGTCGAGCCGTTCCGCGAGCGCACCGCCGGCAAGGCGTTCTACCAGCGCGCCTCGCCCGACGGCAGCCGCCCCGGCATCTACTACGCGAACCTCTACCGCATGGAGGATATGCCGATCTACCAGAAGGAGGCGCTCGCCTACCACGAGGGCATTCCCGGCCACCACATGCAGATCGCGATCGCGCAGGAACTCGAGGGTATCCCGACGTTCCGTCGCCACATTCACTACCAGGCCTACACCGAGGGGTGGGCGCTGTACTCGGAGTACTTTCCGAAGGAGATGGGCTTCTACGAGGACCCGTATTCGGACTTCGGCCGCCTCGCGATGGAGCTGTGGCGTGCGGCACGGCTGGTCGTGGACACGGGCCTGCACGAACTGCAGTGGACCCGCGAAGAGGCCATCGACTACCTCGTCGAAAATACACCCAACCCACCGGGCGATGCACAGAACGCGATCGAGCGCTACATCGTTATTCCCGGGCAGGCCACCGTGTACCTGATCGGGATGCTGCGCATCCTCGACATCCGCGAGACCGCGCGCGAAGCGCTCGGCGACGACTTCGACATCCGTGAGTTCCATGACGCGGTGCTCGAAAACGGCGCGATGCCGCTCGACATGCTCGAAGAAGTCGTACTGGAACGTCTCGGCGTGCGGTGAAGACCTGAAGCCAGGGGCCTGGCACCGCCACCGCGCGGTGTCAGGCCAGCGGAAATTCGCGCTCGCGTATCCAGACCGAGTACAGCCATTTCTCGCCACTCTCGGGTGGGGTGCCCGCATGGCGCGTTCGCCGGTCGGCACTGCCGTCCGCGTGCATGTTCGCGAATACCATCGCATCGCCCGGCTGGCCGCGGAAACGCCAGTCGAGTTCAGGGAACGTCGTCTCGCCGCCGGCGTAACCGTCGTTGAGGTACACGAGACAGGTGCGTTCGCGCTGCCCGGTAACCCGCAGCTCGGCCTCGTTGCCCGGATTGGGTGCGATCCAATCGAGGTGCAACCGGTACTGTTCGCCCGGCCGGTAACGGAGCACATTACCGGGCTCCTGGTGCGATGCAGGTGACCCGACCGCAGCGGCGATGCGCAGTTTTGCAAGCTGGATGATCACGTCGGACTCGAGCAGGCCGAAGCCGGCACCCGAGTTCGTCCGCAGCGGATGCGGACTGCGTTCGCCGGTGCGCGGATCGACGACCCGAGCGCGCTCCAGCCGCGGCTGCGCACGCCGGATCAGCCAGTTGCACCACGCGCGCGGCAGCAGCGCGTCGAACACCACGATTCGGGGCGCCTCGTGCATAACACGCCCCGCGAGTGGCTGCAGCCAGCGTTTGATATCAAGTCCGCCGTCAGCGTCGAGCAGCGCGAGCTGTTCGGCAGCATCCGGGTCACCCGCTTCTGCCGCGGTGCGCAGCATCGCCACGCCATCGACCGGTCGGCCCGCCACGACGGTAATGACTGCGAGCAGCACGCGAGCAGCCAGGATGCCGCCATCCGCAGCGATCTTCAGCAGCTGTCGGCCTGCACGCGGGTCGAAGGGGGCGGCGCGGCCCACGAGGAGGCGGGCACCGAGCTGGTGGCACGCATGCGGATGCCTACGCTCGGCGGCACGCGCGAGCCAGCCAAGCGCGTCGGCGTGACGGCCGTCGCGCGCCAGCGTGGTAGCGAGCTCGAACTGGGCCGCGATATCGCCGGCGCTCGCGCGCTGTCGCAGTGCAGTGTCCAATTGTCTTGGCATCCTGCGGATTTTGCGTCATTTTACACGCTCCTGAACTCAATCGACGGAGTACGACTATGACGAAGCGGAGCCTGCTGACGGCGACCCTGCTGAGCATGACGCTCGCCGCCTGCGGCGGTGGCGAGCCACCTGCGGACGATGCGGCCGAGACCCGCCAGGGCGAGCGGAGTCCGGCGGCACAGGCCGCGCAGCCCGAATGGGCATCCCGGGCCCCGGTGCCCGAAGCCCGTACCGAGGGCACCGTCACGACCGACGGCACGCGCGCGTACTTCCTGGGCGGCTTCATAGACGGCGAGCACGACGACATGGGGCGCCCGCCGGTGGGGCTGCCCATGTATGCGTACGATCCGACTGCTGATACCTGGCAGGATCTCGGTGCCATCCCCCAAGGCGTACATCACACCGGGTTCGTACACCTCGACGGTCGCCTCTACATGATTGGCGGTTACCGCGAAAACACCTTCACACCGACCGGGGCGGTACGCATCTACGACATCGCCAGTGGCGAATGGAGCGAAGGCGAACCGATGCCCACGCCGCGCGGTTCGATCGCGATCGCCGTGCACGACGGGCTTATCCACACCATCGGCGGCACCGTCGAAGACACCGACCACGCCCACGACCACGACAACCCGGCCGGGGGTGATGACCGTTCCGTCGGCACCCACGAGGTCTACGATCCGGCCACTGACAGCTGGAGCCGGCGTGCGGCGATGCCGACGCCACGCAATCACCATGGCGCCGCGGTCGTCGACGGACGCATTCACGTGTTCGCCGGGCGCGTTCACGGCAACTTCGAGATGACCGAGCACGAGATCTACGACATCGCCGGTGACAGCTGGAGCGAAGGCCCGCCGGTGCCGACCGGGCGCAGCGGCATCGCTGTAGCCGAGCATGACGGGCGCATTTACGTGCTCGGGGGCGAGACCTTCGGCGACGACCGGCGCACCTTCGACGATGCGGAGGCGTTCGATACCAGCACCGGCGAATGGATCACGCTGCCGCCGATGCCCACCGCCCGGCACGGCTTCGGCGCCGCGGTGATCGGCGGCGCGCTGTATGCGATCTCCGGCGGACCGGAGCCCGGTTACGCCTACAGCACCGCCAACGAACGCCTGCCGCTACGCTGACGGCATGCCTTGAGGCTGCGGTTGCCGGGTGGCCACGCGCCCCCCGGCAACCTGCAGCACGCGGTCGGCGCGCGCGAGCAGCGCGGGATCATGCGTGATCCAGAGGCGCGTGATCTGCAGACCAGTCAGCGTGTCGAAGATCTGCTGCTGGGTGTCCGGGTCCAGGTTGGCCGTGCCCTCGTCCAGGCAAAGCAGACGCGGGCGCCGGTAGAGCGCGCGCGCAAGCAGCAACCGCTGGCGCTGGCCGCCCGAACAGCCCCCACCGCCCTCGCCGATGCGGGTCTCGTAGCCCATTGGCATCGCGAGGATTTCGGCATCGATAGCCGCCAGCGCAGCGCTCTCGCGCACGCGCTCGTTGTCCGGCTCCGCGTCGAAGCCGGTGATGTTGTCGGCGATCGACCCGACCAGCAGCGAATCGTCCTGCATCACTGCGGCAATACCACCCGTGGTGCGCGTGCGCAGCCACGCCGCCGGCCGACCGCCTATGCGCACGCGTCCACCCGAGGGTGGGTACAGCCCGAGTATGAGCTTGAGCAACGTGGTCTTGCCGACGCCGGAGGCCCCCGTCAGCATCACGCATTCGCCAGGCGCGACAGTAAACCCCGCACCGCGGAACAGCCATGGCTCGTCGGGTGCATGGCGAAAGGCCAGCCGCTCGACCGCGATTGCCCCGGCCAGCGGCGCACCGGCATCGGCCAGGTCTTCTGACGGCGTGCCTGCGGCCAGCGCGGGCGGCAGCGCCGGCGTGGCGTGGGCGATGTCTGCAATGCGGTCCAGGTGCAGGCGCAGCAGCCGGAAATCGATGCCACGCTCGACCAGCGCGACGGCGGCATCGGAAAAGTGGCGCTTGTAGACCATGAACGCGAACAGCATGCCGGTGCTCATGCTGCCGGCGAGCACCGAATACGCACCAAGCGTGATCACGGCGACATTTTCCAGCCCGAACAGCAGACCGTTCGCACTGCCGAACGCCACGTGCAACCGCCCGACGCGAAGGCCGGCCTCGACCGTGTCGACGCGCCGCTGCTGCCACAGCGTGAGGCGACGGGATTCGGCGCCGGCGAGCCGGATCGGCTGAATGGCGCGTACCGTCTCGATGAAGACCGACTGTTCGCGCGCCGCGCTGACGATTGCATCCTCGCTGCGCCGGTGCAGCGCACGGTAGCCGGCGAGCCTGACGACGAGATAGCAGCACACCGTGCCAGCGACGATCAGCGCGAGAAGCGGGCTGTACCGGGCCATCAGCGCGAGCGTGGCGAGCGCCATCACCCCGTCGATCAGCGTGGTGACGACGTCACGACTGAGCAGGTCACGCACCGGACCGGTGGCCGAGAACCGCGAGACGATGTCACCGACATGACGCCGTTCGAACCAGTCGACCGGCAGGCGCAGCAGGTGCCGGAACAGGTTCGTGCCGATCTGGAAGTCAATGCGGCTGGCGGCATGCAGCACGATGAGCTCGCGCAGCGCCCCGATTGTGGCACTGATCAGCACCAGCAGCCCGAAACCGATCGCCAGTACCAGCAGCAGATCGTGGTCGCTCCGCGCCAGCACTTCGTCGACGACGAACTGCATCTGCAGCGGCAGCACGATCGTGACCACCTGCAGCACCAGCGACAGCACAAGCACCTGGGTAAGAACCCGCCACAGGCCGGGCGCCCGCGACCACAGGTCCCGCAACCGCAGGCGCTGGCCGTGCACCCCGGGCGTGAAGTCTGCGGTCGGCGTGAACTCCACCGCGACCCCGGTGAAATGCGGCGAGACCTCGCGCAGCCCCAGCACCCGCTCGCCGCGCGCCGGATCATGCACCCACAGCCGCGCGCCCCTGACCCGCCGCAGCACGACAAAGTGGTCGAAATCCCAGTGCAGCACGGCCGGAAGCTGGAGACGTTGCAGCTCGCGCAACCCCGCGCGTACCGGGCGCACCGCGAGCCCAATGCGGGACGCGACATCGAGCAGCCGCGCCAGGCCCATGCCACGCGGCGACACGGGAAAGCACCGGCGCAGCATCGCCAGGTCGACCCGGCAGCCATGATGGGCGGCGATCATCGCGACACACGCCAGCCCGCACTCGGCCGCCTCGTGCTGGCGGATCATCGGTACCCGCGGGCGCAGCGCCCACCAAGGGGCGCGGTTGTGGCGCGTGGACACCCAGGCCTCAGGCACGATCACGCCAGCGCAGCAGCGGGTCTACAAGCCACGCCAGCAGGCTGCGCCGGTCGAGCAGCACGTGTGCAGAGACCCGGTTGCCCGGATGCAGCGCGCGCTGCGCCCCGTCGACCTCAACGTACTGGCGATCGAGTGTGACGGTAAGCCTGTAGAGCGGCTCACCGCCGAGCCACGGTACGCCCGCATCGGCCGGGACGAGCGCGGTGCCGGACACCGTGGCCACGCGCCCGTGCTGCCAGCCGTGGCGCCGATAGTCCCAGGCATCGAGCGCGAGCCGCACGGGCTGCCCTGGCCTGACCGACCCGATGGCGCTGCTGTCTATATATAAGTGCGCCTCGACCTCCGATGCATCCGGCAACAGCACGAGCAGCGGACGCGCAGAAACCGGTGCCCCGGCCACCGCCTGCAGCGCGGTGACGCGCCCGGCAACCGGCGCGACGACGAGCGTTTCTCCGAGCGCGGAAACGTCGAGCCAGTGGCGTTCGAGTGCCGAACGCTGCTGTTCGAGCAGCAGGTCGTCGCGACGCGCAGCCTCGGTGCGCTGGCGAATGCTGTGGCGCAGTACCGTGGCTTCGCCGGCGACACGTTTGAGGTTGCGCTCGGCGGCGACCTGACGGTGCCGCGCGGCCAGGCGTTCACCGCGCGCCGCGTCGAGGTCACGCGAGGCGAGCAGCCCGCTCGCCGCGAGCGCCGCGGCCGACGCATATGCGCGGTCGGCGATCACTGCGAGTTCCTCCGCGATGCGAAGTTCGTCGGCGAGCAGGGTGCGCTCGGCCTCGCGACTGGCGACCTCCGCTGCGAGCGCGGCATGCTCGATCTCCAGTTCCCGGGCCAGCGCTTCGCGGCGTGATGCGACGACCCGGATCTCGTCGGCAAGACGCGCCGCACGAGCGGCGTCAGTGGCGGTACCGTCAGCCCCGCGCCGCGTGCCAGCCACCGTAACCAGGGACTGCCCGGCGACGACCGCAGCACCATCCTCGACGTGCACGCGTGCAATATGCCCCCTCCCCTCGGCGTGAACCGGGACAACACCGCCGACAGGCACGAGCAGGCCCACCGCGTGGTGCTTGCCGGCATAGCCGGCGATTGCGGCGAAAGCGGCGAGCAGCCCGAAGGCCAGCAGCAGCAGGCACGACATCACGGCGAATCCCGGCGCAACATGTACGCGCAGCTCGCCGCTGAGCCGCCGGTCGCGGCCGCGCAGGGCCGCTTTGCGAAACGGTGAGCCTGTCATCACGACCCGCCGATGCTGACGAACACGATTTCATTCATCGTCGATTCACGCATCGACTGCCTCCTTGCGCGGGCCTGGCCGGATCCTTCGGCCGGGGACCCATGATCAATCGTGCGGCGCTGTGGACCCAGCCTCGAAGCTCTCGGAAACACCCCGATTAGAAAGTCGCCAGGATCTGCGTCTGCTAAGGTCGCCGCATGCGCGCAACCCGGGCGCCGCCGGCACTGCGGCCGCGCTGCACACGCTGATCGAGAGGATGGAGAAATGCCCACAATCCGCATGGCGCGCGCACTGCGTCACGGCACACTGCCCACGCTAGTAGCGACCACGATCATCATGGCCGCCGCTGGCGCCACCGAAGCACCGCTGAGAACCGCCGATCTCGGCATCACCGTGGGCGCGCTGCCCAGCGGATCGCTCAACATGATTACCGACGTCGCCGGGGTGAAGGTCGGACACCGGACGCTGATGCGCGGAGAAGACGTGCGCACGGGCGTCACCGCGGTGCTGCCCCACGGCGGCAACCTCTTCCGTGACAAGGTTCCGGCCGGAATCTACAACTTCAACAGTTTCGGCAAGATGGCCGGTTCCCTGCAGGTCGATGAACTCGGCAACCTCGAGACGCCCGTCGTACTCACCAACACGCTGAACGTGGGAACCGCGGTGGAGGCGACGGCGGCATGGGTGCTGTCGCAGCCGGGTAACGAGGATGTCAGGTCAGTGAACGCCCTCGTCGGCGAAACCAATGACGGCCACCTCAACGACATCCGCGGCCAGCACGTCAGCGCCGAAGACGTGGTCGCCGCGATCACGTCGGCGGCCGGCGGTACCGTCACCGAGGGTAACGTGGGCGCCGGTACCGGGACACGGAGTTTCGGCTTCAAGTCGGGTATCGGTACGGCATCGCGAATGACCGACCCGATCACCGACAGCCGTTACACCGTCGGCGTGCTGGTCCAGTCGAATTTCGGCAGCGAACTGCAGTTTGCCGGCCTGCCCGTCAATCGGCTGCTGGCGCGGGAGCACACCGCGCAGGCGGGTCACGGGCCCGACGACGAGGACGGCTCGATCATGATCATCATCGCGACCGACGCTCCGCTCGACGCGCGCAACCTGCGACGCATGGCCCGGCGTGCGTTCAGCGGCATGGCGCGCACGACCGCGTTCATGTCGAATTTTTCGGGCGATTTCGCGATTGCGTTTTCGACCGCGTATACGATTCCG
>PWYM01000255.1 GCA_003567855.1 Gammaproteobacteria bacterium
CGGCGCTGATCGTCTCGGCGTGCGTCGCGCCGCCGCTGGTGGCCAGCCTCGCGGTGATCGGCCAGACCGGCGACGTCGCACGCGGCGCCACGTCGCTGTTCGCGATGAGCCTCGGCATGGGTGTGCCGCTGCTGCTCGTCGGCGCCTCGGCCGGCAAGCTCCTCCCGAAGGCCGGTCCGTGGATGAATGCGGTCAAGTACGCGTTCGGCGTGATGCTGCTCGGCGTCGCGGTGTGGATGCTCGAACGCATCCTGCCGGGCGCGGCGGCGCTGGCGCTGTGGGCGGGGCTCGCATTCATCGTCGCGGTGTTCCTCGGCGCGCTCGACCCGCTCGGTGACGGCGCCGGGCCGGCGAAACGGCTCGGGAAGGGCCTGGGCGTGACCTCGGCCGCCTACGGCCTGATCCTGCTGGTCGGCGCCGCCACCGGCGGCAACGACCCGCTGCAGCCGCTCGCGAACTTCGGCGTCGGCGGCGGCCAGCAGGCCCAGGCACGGCTCGACTTCCGCTACATCGAGACGGTCGACGAACTCGAGGCCGAGATCGCCTCGGCCAGCGCCGCGGGCCGGCCGGTGATGCTCGACTTCACCGCCGACTGGTGCGTGTCGTGCAAGGAGATGGAGCGCTACACCTTCACCGCACCCGAAGTGCACACGGCGCTCTCCGATGCGGTGCTGCTCAAGGCCGACGTCACCGCGAACAACCGCGATGACCAGGCGCTGCTGCGCCATTTCGGCATATTCGGCCCGCCGACCATCGCGTTCTTCGACCGCGCGGGCCAGGAACGCAAGGGCTATCGCCTCGTGGGCTTCGTCGCCGCCGAACCGTTCGCCGAACACGCGCGTGCCGCGCTCGCGCCCTGAGCCGGGCGGCCCTGCGATGCGCGCGCTGCCCCTGACGCTGCTGCTTGCCGCCTGTGCACTCGCCGGTTTCGGCGTGCACCAGTGGCTCGGTTCAGATGACGGGTCCGACGCGCGGCCGGCCAGCGCCGCGCCGCCCGAGCAGCTGCCCGACTTCACGCTCGGCGACGCCGACGGCGAACCGCGCGCGCTCGGGGAATTCCTCGGCCGTCCGCTGGTGCTGAACTTCTGGGCGACGTGGTGCCCGCCGTGCGTGCGCGAGATGCCGCTGCTCGCCGATCTGCACGCGCGCAGCGGAGACGAGCTGCAGGTGCTCGGCGTCGCGGTGGACCGGCTGGAGCCGGTCCGGTACTTCATCGACGACCTCGACATCCGGTATCCGGTGCTGGTCGGCGAGCAGGACGCGATGGACGTCGCCGCGCTGTTCGGCGATGCATTCCTCGGCCTGCCGTTCACCGTGTTCGCCGACGCCGACGGGCGCGTCGTCGACATCCACCTGGGCGAAATCCACGACGACGAGCTGCGCGCCGCCGAAGCCATGCTGCTCCGGCTCGCCCGCGGCGAGGTCGACGCCGACGAGGCCCGGGAGCGCTGGCCAGTACGCCGCGGCGCTGCAACGGCCGCCCGCTGAGCTGCCGAGGACTACTGAACTCGCGCCGAAAAGATGTAAACTTGCGACCATCTGCTGGAAAAACACTCGCAAGCGGCACATGGCGCACCTGCTCCTGCTCAACGGCCCCAACCTGAACCTGCTCGGCACCCGCGAGCCCGAGCGGTATGGGCACGAGACGCTGCCCGCCATCGTGGGCCGCCTGGAGCGCGTCGCGAGCGAGGCCGGGCACCGCCTCAGCCACCTGCAGAGCAACGCCGAGCACGAGCTCGTCGACCGCGTGCAGGCCGCCCCTGCCGACGGGGTGGACGCGATCATCCTCAATCCCGCGGCGCTGACCCACACCAGCGTCGCGCTGCGCGATGCGCTGCTAGCGGTCGCGCTGCCGTTCATCGAGGTGCACCTGAGCAACGTGCACGCAAGAGAACCCTTCCGGCGGCATTCCTATTTCAGCGATATTGCAGCCGGCTGCATCACCGGCCTCGGCCCGCAGGTCTACGACCTGGCGCTCGCCGCGGCCCCCACGCTCGTCCGAGGTTCCCACTGAATGGATATACGCAAGGTCAAGAAGCTGATCGAACTGCTCGAGGAGTCCGGCGTCGCCGAGATCGAGATCACCGAGGGCGAGGAATCGGTGCGCATCAGCCGACACGCCCAGGGTGCCGCGCCCGGTCCGTACATGCTGCCGCCACAGCAGTACTATCCGCCGCCGCAGGGCGGCCAGCCGGCGCAGCATCCCCAACCGCAGGCCGCGGCGGGCGAGCCGCCGGCCGGCGACAGCGCGCCGAAGCGCCCGGCCGGCACCGAGGTCACCGCACCGATGGTCGGCACGTACTACGCTTCGCCGTCACCGGGCGAGAAGCCGTTCGTCGAGGTGGGCACGCAGGTCGACGTCGGCGACACGCTGTGCATCATCGAGGCCATGAAGATGATGAACCAGATCGAATCCGACGTGGCCGGCACCGTGCGCAGCATCGAGGCCGAGAACGGTGAGCCGGTCGAGTACGGCCAGGTGCTGTTCGTCATCGGCTGAGGCCGTCCAGTCCCAGTTCCCGCCGCCCGGCCGTGTGCGGGCGCGACATCCGGATTCAACTGCATGCTCGAAAAAGTACTGATCGCCAACCGCGGGGAAATCGCGCTCCGCATCCTGCGGGCCTGCCGCGAGCTCGGCGTGAAAACCGTCGCGGTGCATTCCACCGCCGATCGCAGTCTCAAGCACGTGCTGCTCGCCGACGAGACCGTGTGCATCGGGCCGCCGCCATCGGCGCAGAGCTACCTGAACATGCCCGCGATCATCAGCGCCGCCGAGGTCACCGACGCGGTCGCGATACATCCCGGTTACGGCTTCCTCTCGGAGAATGCCGACTTCGCCGAGCGCGTAGAGCGCAGCGGCTTCACCTTCATCGGCCCGCAGCCCGACGTGATCCGGCGCATGGGGGACAAGGTCGCGGCGATCCGCTCGATGAAGGCCGCGGGCGTGCCCTGCGTGCCCGGCTCCGACGGCCCGCTCGGCAACGACGCCGATGAGAACCTGCGCATCGCGCGCGACATCGGCTACCCGGTGATCATCAAGGCCGCCGGTGGCGGCGGCGGGCGCGGCATGCGCGTCGTCAACAGCGAAGCCTCGCTGCTGTCGGCGATCAACCTGACGCGCAACGAGGCCCGCTCGGCCTTCGGCAACGACCAGGTCTACATGGAACGCTTCCTCGGCAACCCGCGCCACATCGAATTCCAGGTGCTTGCCGACCATCACGGCAACGTGATTCATCTCGGCGAGCGCGACTGCTCGATGCAGCGTCGTCACCAGAAGGTCATCGAGGAGGCGCCGGCGCCCGGGCTGACCGAAGAAGAGCGGCGCCGGATGGGCGAACGCTGCGTGCGCGCCTGCCAGGAACTCGGCTACCGCAACGCGGGCACCTTCGAGTTCCTCTACGAGGACGGCGAGTTCTTTTTCATCGAGATGAACACCCGCGTCCAGGTCGAGCACCCGGTCACCGAACTGGTCACCGGTATCGACATCGTCAAGGCGCAGCTGCGCATCGCGGCCGGCGAACCCCTGCCGTGGCGGCAGGAAGACGTCGTCATTCGCGGCCACGCGATCGAGTGCCGTATCAACGCCGAGGACCCCAAGACCTTCGCGCCCTCGCCCGGCCAGGTGAAGCTCTGGCACCCGCCGGGAGGTCCCGGCATACGCGTCGACAGCCACGTGTACAGCGGCTACGTGGTCCCGCCCTACTACGACTCGATGATCGGCAAGGTGCTGGCCGCCGGCGAGGACCGCGAAGCGGCGCTGGCGCGTATGTCCACGGCGCTTTCGGAGATGGTGATCGAGGGCATCTCCACCAACATCCCGCTGCACCAGGAAATCCTGTCACACGCGGCGTTCCGCCAGGGCGGCACCGATATCCATTACCTGGAAAAGCGCCTGCGGTTGTGACCCGACCCGCTGCGTGGTGCACGCGCCGTGAATGACTGGTGCCAGCTGCTGGTCGAGCCCGCGGCGGAGGTGCGTGAATCGGTCGAGCAGTGGCTCGAGTCGCGCGGCGCGCTTGCGATCACGCTGCAGGACGCCGGCGACGAACCGCTGCTCGAGCCGCCGCCCGGCGCGATGCCACTGTGGCAGCAGACCCGCGTGATCGCGCTGTTCGAGGGCGACGCGGACGTCGCCGCGATCGCCTCCGCGCTGGTGGCGGACTTTCCGGCCGAAGCACTGGGCGCGGTATCCCTGGAGACGCTCGATAACCGCGTCTGGGAACTGGAATGGCGACGGGACTTCCACCCGATGCGTTTCGGCGAACGCCTTTGGATCACGCCGCCCGACGGCCGCGACACGCTGCCCGCAAACGCGGTGGCGGTGACGCTGGAGCCCGGACTCGCGTTCGGTACCGGGACCCATCCCACCACCGCGCTGTGCCTGCGCTGGCTGGACTCGCGCGCCGACGCGCTTGCCGCCGCGCCCGAGCTGCTCGACTACGGATGCGGGTCCGGCATCCTCGCGATCGCCGCCGCACGCCTCGGCGCGCGCGCGAGCGCGACCGACCTGGATCCGCAGGCGCTGACGGCCTGCGCCGACAACGCGCACCGCAACGCGGTGACGCTCGACGCGATACACGCGGTTGCGGCACTGCCACGGCGCACGTGGGATATCATCGTCGCGAACATCCTCGCCGGTACGCTCATCCACCTTGCACCGGAGCTCGCGGCACGCACGCGGGCCGGCGGTGACCTGGTGCTCTCGGGGCTGCTCCATGGCCAGGTCGATGCGGTTGTCGATGCGTACGCCGAGTGGTTTGAACTGCTGCCGCCCGCGCGGCTGGGTGACTGGGCGCTGCTGCACGGCGTGCGTCGCCGTGAACGCGGCCTCGCGCTCGCCCGCTCGATGACCGGCAAATGACGACCCCGCCCGACGGACCCTCGATGTACACGCGCTGCAGCCACTGCCACACGGCCTTTCGCATTACCGTGGCGCAACTGCGCCACGCTGGCGGACGCGTGCGTTGCGGGGCGTGTGGCGAGACCTTCAGCGCACTCGAAAGCCTGGAAGAACGCGTCTTGCCGCCGCCTGCGGCCGACGCCGCCGGACCCGCAGCCGCCGAACCCGCAGAGACACCGGCATCCGAGCCCGGCGAAACGGCGCCCGCCGCGCCGCCACCATTGGAACCCGAATCAGGTCGCGAATCCCGACCCGATGACGAGCCACGCTACGACGACGACACCGGCATCGATGAGGTGACGTGGCAGGCGCTGCAGGCCGAACACGAGCGCGCCAGCGCGCGCGATGACGCCGGGGCCAGTGACGGTCCTCCCGACGTGCCGGACGCCGACGAATCGCCCGATGGCGACGACATTGACGACGATCTCGACGACGCGCTCGCAGAGGAAGTCGCGGCGCTGATGCGCACGGGTGAGTTCGAGGACGACGCTGAAGCGCCGGTGCTGACCGTCGACGCGGCGTACGACGACGACGTGTACGCCGGGGCCGAACCTGCACCGCCGCTCGTGTCCGACGATGACGACACGCAGCGCCACGACTGGGATGCCGGCACACTGGCGGAACTCGAATCCGTCTACGCCGAGGCGATCGCCGCGTCGGAACAGCACACGGGACCCGACGACGACCTGACGCCGGACGCCGGCGCACCGCGCGGCGACGCGGACGACGAGCTCCCGGACACGGTGCCCGGAACACGCGACACTTCCAGCGGGGCACACGACGCTGAACCTGAACCTGAACCTGAACCTGAATCTGAACCCGAGCGCGAACGCGCGGAAGCGGCCGACACTGCGCCGGACGCGGTCGAGCCACGGGCAGCCGCCGACGTCGACGACACCGGCGTACCCGCATCGGACGCGTCGATGGTACAAACGGTCACCGCTGAAAGCGCGACACCCGAGCCGTTCGCCGACCCGGCGCCCGCGCGGCGCGCACACCGCTGGCCCTGGGTGACCGGCTCGGTCGTCCTCGTGGTCATGCTCGCGGCCCAGCTCATCCACTACCAGCGTGCCGAACTTGCCACGCACCCTGTCGTCGGACCGCGGCTTGCCGAGATGTACGACCGGCTCGGCATCGTGCTGTATCCGGCGTGGCCGCTCGAGGATTACGCGTTGCGCGCCGGTGGCGACGTGCAGGTCCATGGCGACAACCGACTCGATCTCGGCGCAGAACTGCGCAACGACGGCAACATTCCGCTTGCGCTGCCGCTGCTGAGACTGACGCTGCTGGATCGTTGGGGCGAATCGCTCGCGCAACGCGTACTCGTGCCGGCCGACTACGCCGGCGCGCGTGCACGCCAGCGCCTGGAACCCGGTGATACGCTGCCGGCGCGATTCAGCGTGCGTGCACCGGAAGACGACGTGTTCGGTTATCGCCTCGCCGTGTGCCGCCGCGTCGACGCCAACCGTATCCTCTGCGATGACGCGCGCTGAGCTGACACGCGAACGTGTCAACCGCCACTGAATGGCCATTCTCCGCGACACCATGTACACCGTGTCTGCAGCCGCAAGTGGCGTGCGAGCTGTGCTAGTATCCTCGCTCCGTTCCAGGGGTGGGTTGTCGCAACAGGCGCCTTCAAAAGAACGGGGGGGGAATCCGGTGGCGGGCCTTCGCGGAACCGCCTGAAGCGAATCCGAAAGAGCGGCAGTGGCGACTGCGTGCGGCCATCTACATATGGGCGTATGGCCGCTTTGTCTTTCGTCGGAACGTACCGGACGGTCTCGTGTGCATCCACTGACACAGGATCGTGGCCAAGTGAGTAAATCCAAGAAAAACGGCACGGCGCGGCATCACAGCATCCTTGCGCATGACGAACCGCTGAGCGACCTCACTGAGCAGGCGCTCGCCGGCTACTTCAGCACGCTTAACGGTCATCAGCCCGGCGCGCTCTACGAACTCGTCATCGGTGAGGTCGAGCGGCCGCTGTTTCGTGCCGTCATGGACTACACCGGCGGCAACCAGACGCAGGCCGCGACGATACTGGGCATCAACCGGGGCACGCTGCGCAAGAAGCTGCGCACCTACGATCTGTTGGACTGATACTCGCGCCGTTTCGCGTCGCACCGGATCCGGGCTGCGCGCACACACCAGGGAAAGGGACATCCGCATGACCGAGCGCATCCGTCGCGCGCTGTTGAGCGTCAGCGACAAGACCGGCATCGTCGAACTGGCACGCGGACTGCACGCGCGCGGCGTGGAATTGCTGTCGACCGGTGGCACGGCGCGGCTGCTGCGCGAGGCGTCGCTGCCGGTACACGAGGTCGCCTCGATCACCGGCTTCCCGGAAATCATGGACGGACGGGTGAAGACGCTGCACCCGCGCATCCACGGCGGACTGCTCGGACGCGCCGGCACCGACGATGCGGTGATGGCCGAACACGGTATCGCACCCATCGATCTGCTGGTCGTGAATCTCTACCCGTTCCGCCAGACCATTGCCGACCCCGACTGCACGCGTGACGCGGCCGTCGAACAGATCGACGTCGGGGGCCCGGCGATGCTGCGCGCCGCTGCCAAGAACCATGCCCGGGTCACCGTACTTGTCGACCCCGCCGACTACGCGCTGCTCGACTCGTCGGACGTGCCGGGCACCGACCTCCAGGCCCGCGCGCGCCTCGCGGCCAAGGCCTTCGCGCATACCGCCGCGTACGACGCGGCGATCGCCGGGTGGCTCACGGGTTCACACGACGACGACACCGACGACGCACTGCCGGCCACCTTCGACCTCGACCTCGAGCGCGCGGCCACACTGCGTTACGGCGAGAACCCGCACCAGCGCGCCGCGCTCTACCGCGCCCGCGGGGCCACCGGCGGTCTTGCCGCGGCGCGTCAGCTGCAGGGCAAGGCGCTGTCGTTCAACAACCTCGCCGACGCCGACAGCGCGCTGGAATGCGTACGCGCGTTCGACGCGCCAGCCTGCGTGATCGTCAAGCACGCCAACCCCTGCGGTGTCGCCACCGCGGGCTCGCCGCTCGAAGCCTACGAACGCGCGTTCAGCACCGATCCGCAGTCGGCGTTCGGCGGCATCATCGCGTTCAACCGCACTCTGGACGCGGCCACGGCGAACGCGATCATCGAACGCCAGTTCGTCGAGGTGCTGCTCGCACCGGCCGTCGACGCCGGCGCCCGGGAGGTGCTTGCCCGCAAGCGCAATGTGCGGGCACTCGAGCTCGACGACTTCGACACGCCGGGCACGGCACTGCCGGATCTCAAGGTGATCAGCGGCGGCGTGCTGCTGCAGGACCGCGACGAGGGTCGCGTGGCGCGCGACGCGCTGCGCGTGGTCAGCCGCCGCACACCGGACGCGCGCGAACTCGACGACCTGCTGTTTGCGTGGCGCGTCGTCAAGCACGTGAAATCCAACGCGATCGTCTACTGCCGCGATGGCATGACCATCGGCGTCGGCGCCGGCCAGATGAGCCGCGTCTACAGCGCCCGCATCGCCGCGATCAAGGCCGCCGACGCATCGCTCGAGGTCCGCGGTTCGGTGATGGCCTCGGACGCCTTCTTCCCTTTCCGCGACAGCGTCGACACCGCCGCCGAGGCCGGTGTCACCGCGATCGTACAGCCCGGCGGGTCGATGCGTGACGAGGAGGTCATCGCGGCGGCCGACGACCACGGCCTCGCGATGGTATTCACCGGCATGCGCCATTTCCGTCACTGAAGCGACGCGGCCGGCACCGCCGGCAGGAGTGAATCGATGAAGGTCCTGGTGGTCGGCGGCGGAGGCCGCGAACATGCGCTGGCATGGAAGGTCGCGCAGTCGCAGCGTGTCACCGAGGTGCTGGTGGCGCCCGGCAATGCCGGCACCGCCCGCGAGGCGCGCGTGCGCAACATCAAGGTCGCCGCCGACGACATCGACGGCCTGCTCGGCATCGCCCGCGAAGAGCAGGTGGGGCTGACGCTGGTGGGCCCGGAACAGCCACTGGTCGCCGGCATCGTGGACCGCTTCACCGCCGCCGGCCTCGACTGCTTCGGTCCGACCGCCGAGGCGGCACAACTCGAGGGCTCCAAGGCGTTCTGCAAGGCCTTCCTCGAACGCCACGGTATTCCGACGGCCACGCACCGCACCTTCTCCGAGATCGACCCGGCGCTCGCGTGGATCCGCGAGCGTGGCGCACCCATCGTCGTCAAGGCCGACGGACTTGCCGCGGGTAAGGGCGTGGTCGTCGCACAGTCCACCGACGAGGCCGAGCAGGCGGTGCGCGACATGCTCGGCGCGCGCCGCTTCGGTGACGCCGGGCGGCGCATCGTCGTCGAGGACTTTCTGGATGGCGAGGAAGCAAGCTTCATGGCGCTCGTTGCCGGTGGACGCGTGCTGCCGATGGCGACCTCGCAGGACCACAAGGCACGCGACGACGGTGACCACGGGCCCAATACCGGTGGCATGGGCGCATACTCGCCGGCGCCGGTGGTCACCCCCGAGGTGCGCCGGCGCATCATGCAGGAGGTGATGCAACCGACGGTCGACGGGCTGGCCGCCGACGGTATCGAGTACTGCGGTTTTCTCTACGCGGGACTGATGATCGCCGCCGACGGCACGCCGCGCGTGCTGGAATTCAACTGCCGGCTCGGCGACCCGGAAACCCAGCCGGTGATGATGCGACTGGACTCCGATCTCGTCGCGCTTTGTCACGCCGCGGTGGGCGGCGACATCTCGTCACTGGAAATCAAGTGGCAGCGGCGCGCGGCACTGGGCGTGGTGATGGCAGCCGGGGGCTATCCGGCGGACTACGCCAGCGGCGCCGTCATCGACGGGCTGGAAAGCGCCGCGAGCGTCGAGCACACCAAGGTGTTCCATGCCGGTACCGCGATCCGGGACGGCGAAATCGTCACCGCCGGCGGCCGCGTGCTCTGCGTCACCGCACTGGGTGACACGGTCGCCGAGGCCCAGGCGCGCGCCTACGAGGCGCTGGGACGGATCCGCTGGGACAACGCGTTCTGGCGCAACGACATAGGCCACCGAGCGATCGCCCGCGAGCGCGGCTGAAGCACCCTGCTCCAGCGCCCGGGGAACCCGCGGACGCCGCCGCTCAGCGCTTCATCGATTCGAAGAACTGGGCGTTGGTCTTGGTGTCCTGCATCTTGCCGCTGAGGAATTCGATCGCGGCGAGTTCGTCCATCGGGTGCAACACCTTGCGCAGCACCCACATCTTCTGCAGGTCCTCGGCGCTGACCAGCAGCTCTTCGCGACGGGTGCCGGAGCGGTTGATGTTGATCGCCGGGAACACGCGTTTTTCGGCGATACGGCGATCGAGGTGGATCTCCATGTTGCCGGTGCCCTTGAACTCCTCGTAGATGACCTCGTCCATCTTCGAGCCGGTGTCCACGAGCGAGGTGGCAAGTATCGTCAGGCTGCCGCCCTCCTCGATGTTTCGCGCCGCGCCGAAGAATCGCTTGGGCCTGTGCAGCGCGTTCGCGTCCACGCCGCCGGTGAGCACCTTGCCCGACGACGGCACGACGGTGTTGTAGGCGCGCGCCAGCCGGGTGATCGAGTCGAGCAGGATGATCACGTCACGCTTGTGCTCGACGAGACGCTTGGCCTTCTCGATGACCATCTCGGCGACCTGCACATGACGGCTCGCAGGCTCGTCGAAGGTCGATGACACGACCTCGCCGCGCACGGTGCGCTCCATCTCGGTGACCTCCTCGGGACGCTCGTCGATGAGCAGCACGATGAGGTCGGCCTCGGGATTGTTGGCCGCGATCGCGGTGGCGATGTTCTGCAGCAGCATCGTCTTGCCGGCCTTCGGCGGCGAAACGATGAGCCCGCGCTGGCCCTTCCCGATGGGCGCGACCATGTCGATGATGCGTGCGGTGAGGTCTTCGCGGCTGCCGTTGCCCTGCTCGAGGACCAGCCGCTCCTTGGGAAACAGCGGCGTGAGATTCTCGAACAGCACCTTGTGCCTGGCCGCTTCCGGCGCCTCGTGGTTGATCTCGCCGACCTTGAGGAGCGCAAAGTAGCGCTCACCGTCCTTGGGCGGGCGGATCAGCCCGGACACGGTGTCGCCGGTGCGCAGGCTGAAGCGGCGGATCTGGCTCGGCGACACGTAGATGTCGTCCGGACCGGCCATGTAGGAGCTGTCGGACGAGCGCAGGAAGCCGAAACCGTCCTGCAGGATCTCGAGCACGCCGTCGCCGTAGATGTCTTCGCCGCGCTTGGCGTGCGCCTTCAGCACCGCGAAGATGATGTCCTGCTTGCGCGAGCGGGCGAGATTGTCGAGCCCCATCTCGGTGGCGAGATCGACGAGCTTCGCGGCCGGCATGATCTTCAGCTCGGTGAGGTTCATCGCCGCGCGCGTCTGCGCAAGGTCTTCGCTGGAGATGACGCCGAGGTCCTCGTTGTCCGGGAACTCCTCGGAGTGATGGTGCGGGTCGCCCTGCTGCTGGCCGTGCTGCGGATTCTTCCTCCGCCGCACCTTCTTCTTGTTGCCACCGTTCATGTTGCGTCCCGGGTTGCCTTCACCACCGCCAGCGCCCTTGCCGCGATTGCGCGCGGTGTTGCCCAGATAGCCCCTCACAGGTGGGTTTCCAGGAATTCTTTGAGCTGCGCCTTCGACACCGCGCCGACCTTCTGCGCCTCGACGGTGCCATTCTTGAACAGGATCAGCGTCGGAATGCCGCGAATGCCGTATTTCGGTGGCGTTTCGGGGTTTTCGTCGATGTTGATCTTCGCGACGCGGAGCCGATCAGCGAACTCGTCGGCGACTTCATCGAGCATCGGCGCGATCATCTTGCACGGGCCGCACCATTCTGCCCAGAAGTCGAGCAGCACGGGGCGATCCGCCTTGAGCACGTCCGTGTCGAAGGAGGCGTCGCTGGTATGCACGATATGGTCACTCACTCATAATCCCCTGTAGTTTCAGGATGGGTTTGGTTCGGATTCGGACCCGACGGGCCTGCCCGGGTGGCAAGTGGCCACCGGGGCAACGAAGCTGGTTTCGCTCGGGGGTGTGACGCGCCCTGACGGATCAGGCACAATGGTCGAGCTATATCAAGCGCGCGCCGTCTCTTGCCGCAGGGGTTTCCGGTCAGCCGGTACGGTAAGTCAATGCGACGGACGTCGCTGCAGTTGCCCCTATTTTGACCACTTCACGGGCCAATTTGCAAGGCCCGCACACCCGACTTCTTTCACGGATATACATGTCAGACACCCATCTCAGCGAGGTTGCATTCGACAGCCTCGATCTGCACCCCGATCTACAGGCCAGCATCCGCGACACCGGCTTCACGCACTGCACGCCGATCCAGGCACGCGCGCTCCCGATTGCCCTGACCGGCCGCGACGTCGCCGGACAGGCGCAGACCGGGACCGGCAAGACCGCCGCCTTCCTGCTGGCGGCCTTCAACCGCCTGCTCAACGCACCCCCGCCGGCGAACCAGCGTGGCCCGAGGCTGCTCGTCATGGCCCCCACGCGTGAACTCGCGGTGCAGATCCATGCCGATGCGCAGGGGCTGGGCCGGCACACCGGGCTGCGGCTCGGCCTGGCCTTCGGCGGCACCGACTATGAAAAGCAGCGCGACGAGATCGCCGCCGGCGTCGACGTGCTGATCGGTACGCCCGGGCGGCTCATCGACTATTTCAAGCAGCGCGTCTACGGCCTCGACGACGTGGAGGTGTTCGTCCTCGACGAGGCTGACCGCATGTTCGACCTGGGCTTCATCAAGGACATCCGTTACATGATGCGCCGCCTGCCCGCGCCCGCGAACCGCCTGTCGATGCTGTTTTCGGCGACGCTGGCCCAGCGCGTGCTCGAACTCGCCTACGAGCACATGAACGACCCGGAGCTCGTACGCATCCAGACCGACCAAATGACCGCCGACCGCGTGCGCCAGGTCATCTACTACCCGTCGAACGAGGAAAAACTGCCGCTGCTCGTCGGGCTGCTCCGCAAGAAGGAGGCCACGCGCACGATGGTGTTCGTCAACACGCGCAACGAGGCCGAATTCCTGCGCGACCAGCTGATCGCCAACGGCATCAACGCCGAAGCCATCTCCGGCAACGTGCCACAGCGCAAGCGCCTGCGGATGCTGCGCGACTTCCAGGCGGGCGAGCTCGCGGTGCTCATCGGCACCGACGTCGCCTCGCGCGGCCTGCACGTGCCCGACGTCAGCCACGTGTTCAACTACGACCTGCCGCAGGACGCCGAGGACTATGTCCACCGCATCGGCCGCACCGCACGCGCCGGCGCCGCCGGTGACGCGGTGAGTTTCGGCTGTGAGCGCTACGTGATGTCGTTGCCCGACATCGAGGCGTTCATCGAGCAGAGCATTCCGGTCGAGGCGGTGACCCCCGACTTGCTGGTCGAGGTCGAACGGCCCCGTCGCCCGCCCCGGCGCCGGACGCCCGGTCGGGACGGCGAGCGTCCGCGTCGCAGCGGGCCACGCCCGGACGGCGAGCGGCGCCCCCCACGCGCCAACCGTGAACGTGTCCGGTCCGACGACAGCACCAGGACCGCTGCCGGCCGCGACCCGGCGCCGACACCGGCCGAAGCCAGGCCTGCGAACGCCGAGACCCCGGCCGCCGGCGCAGAGTCCGGCAAGAAACGCCGCCGTCGAGGCGGTCGCCGCCGTCGCAGCAGCGGCGGCGCGCAGTCGCCCGGCGGCGACGGCGGTGGTCGCGAAGACGGCTGAACCGCCCGCTCAGGGCAGCAGTTCGGCGACGCGCCGCACGCCGGAAAAAGGCGCGGTATCGCGCGGGGGCCGGGAGCTGTCGGGCTGCGCCACCGCGACGAGGTGTCCGATACCGGCGTCGTGCGCGGTCGACAGCACCGGCAGCGAGTCCTCGACCAGCATCGCGCGCCGCGGCTCGAACGGCTCGACCCGCGCGAACGCCGCCCAGAAGGCCGGAGACTCCTTCGGCGCCCCGAACGCGTGAGAGCTGTGTACCGCATCGAGATGCCGGTCCAGGCCGGTACGTTCGAGCTTCAGTGCGAGCGTATGCGGGTGGGCGTTGGTGACGAGTACGAGCCGCTTGCCATACGCACGCGCCGCGGTCAGAAAATGCACGGCGCCGGGCAGGTACCCGATACCGGCGACGGTGCCGGCCTTCAGGGCTTTCAGATCGAGGTCGAGCTCGCGGCTCCAGTGATCGAGGCAGTAGAACGCCAGCGTGCCCGCGGCCGCATCGAGGCGCGCCGTGACCCGCGCGATGGCATCTCCGGCGGCAACCCGATGGCGCGCAGCCCACGCCAGCGGCACCTCCTCGCGCCAGAAGCGGTTGTCGTAGCACAGATCGAGCAGCGTGCCATCCATGTCGAGCAGCAGCGTATCGGTGCCGGCCCACGCGGCGGCGAGTGCCGCGACCGCGGGACTGGCCGGGGGCCCTGCGGGGCTGCGGGTCGCGTCGTTCATCGCGCGTATACTAGCGCCCCGCCGTCGGCGCCACACCGACCGTCCCCGACACCACGCCAGGAGTGACCGATGACCGAAACCGCCGAACTGCCCGTCGATGCGCTGCTCGCCCTCGCCCGCGAGGCCGGCGAAGCCATCATGGCGGTGTACCACGCCGGTTTCGATGTCGAACACAAGGACGACCGCAGCCCCGTGACCGAGGCCGACCTCGCGGCCCATCGCGTGCTGACTGCGGGCCTCGCCCGGCTGACGCCGGATATCCCCGTACTCTCCGAGGAAGCCGCCAGCGAGACCGACGCCGCGACGCGCGCCGGCTGGCACCGGCTGTGGCTGGTCGATCCGCTGGACGGCACCCGCGAGTTCATCAACCGCCGCGAGGAATTCACCGTCAACCTGGCGCTCGTCGAGGACGGACGCCCCCGTTTCGGCATCGTGTACTGCCCGGCGACGGCGATCGCGTACTGGGGCGGTGACCACACCGGCGCATGGCGAAGCGTCGACGGCGCGCCACCCGGCGCGATCCGCGCGAGCGACACCGCGGGCACGCCGCTGCGCGTACTGGGCAGTCGCAGCCATCGCGACGCGCACATGGGCGCCTACCTCGAGCAGCTCGGCGACCACGAGCTGGTCTCGGCGGGCAGCTCGCTGAAGTTCTGCCGGCTCGCCGAGGGTGCCGCGGACCTCTACCCGCGCTTCGGGCCAACCATGGAATGGGATACCGCCGCCGGCCAGGCGGTCGCCGAGGCCGCCGGCGCGCGGGTGACACGGCTCGATGGTTCGCCGCTGCGCTACAACAAGCGCGACACGCTACTGAATCCGTTCTTCCTCGTCTACGCCGACGCGCGCCGGGACTGGCTGTCGGCGATCCCAGCGAGCGCGCGCGAGGCCCGGGCGGGGTGACGCTCAGCCTCTCAGGGCTGGGGATCGCGATCGTGGCGTTGGCCGCGGCGGGCTTCTGGTACGACAGCATGCGGGTGCGCGAACGCGCCAACCGTATCGCCGCGAACGTCTGCCGCCAGCACGGGCTGCAGCTACTCGACGGCACCGTGGCGCTCGCCGGACTGCGCCCGAAGCTCGATCGCAACGGCCTGCGCCTGCGGCGCACGTACGTGTTCGACTACACCGTCGACGGGGAGGCGCGCGCGAACGGCTTCATCATCCTGCTCGGGCGGCGGATGGAACACGTTGGCCTGCAGGCCGATACGGCCTGAACACGGCGGGCGGCGGGGATACGCGGCGATGAGCGACAACGTCGATACAGAGAGCTTCAGGAAGCTCGACAGGCTGCGCGAGCTGCGCCTCGAGCACCGCGACCTCGACCGCGTGATCCGCCACCTCGCCACCGACCCGCAGGTCGACCAGCTCATGGTCGTGCGGATGAAAAAGCGCAAGCTCCAGCTCAAGGACGCGATCACCCGCCTGGAATCGGAGCTGATCCCCGATCTCAACGCCTGAGCGCATCCAGCGCGGGGTGCTCAGCCCGCGGCGCGGTCCTTTGCAGCGCTCGCGTCGAGCAGCGTGTCGTCGGGCAGCGCGGCGACCTGCAGCAGGCTCTGGCGCAGCTGCGCGCCGAGCACCTGGCGCGCGTCCTCGTCCGCGTCAGCGAGCGCCTGGTCGAAATGCAGGCGCTGCTCGCCGTCGACGCGCACCACGCCGAGCCGCCTGAGTTCGTCGAGAAAGCCCGAGAACACCCGACGATCGAAGAAGTCGGGAGAGTGCAGCTCGTAGACGAGAGTGACCCGTTCGGCGACCCGCTGCGCGAGGTCGAGCAGCTCGGCGCGGCGCAGCCGTCCCGACCCGTTGCGGATCAGCAGCGCGACGAGCAGGTAGTAACGTTCCAGCGTGGGCATCATGACCTGCGCGAGCACCAGCAGCTGCACCGCTGAAGGCGAACCGGCCCGCGCCCGGCTCCACAGGCGCCCGTCACGGCTCGCGCGCAGCAGCCTGAGCTCGGCCATCGCCTGCAGGGTCTGACCGATGATCTCGCCGAGGTCGCGCTGCCGCCACGGCAGGCGAAGCTCCGCGGCAACAAAGGGATAGACCAGCAGCACGAGCCGTCGAATGCGCTTCTCGCTGAGACTGCGGTGGTTCAGGAAGCAGCTCGCGACCAGGCCCGGCAGCGCCAGCAGGTGCTGCACGTTGTTGCGGAAGTACGTGGCCAGTACCGCCTGGCGCTCGCTCATGTGGATCACGTCGCCGATCGGGTGCTCGCGCCGCGTCACCACCCCGAGCCCCTCGACATAGCGGATCAGTTCCAGCGGATCTTCGCGTGGCAGGCGGTCGCGCATCAGCCACGGCGGACGTTCGAGCAGGTTGCGATACAGCTCGAGCTGCGACGCGAGCTCACGTTCGACCATGGCCTGTTTGGGCATCGCGAGCAGCGCAAGCGACACGAGATTGACCGGGTTGCCGACGGCGGCGGCGTTGATCTCGACCAGGATCCGCCGGCCGAGGTGTTCGACGAAACCGGCCAGCCACGGCGGACGACGGCCGAGCGAATGCTGCTCATCGCGCCACTGCGGGCGCCACTCGTCGAGCAGCTCGGGCAGGCGCAGCGGCTCACCGATCGACACCTGCACCCTGCCGAAGCGCTCGCGCAGCGTCTTCAGCGAGCGCATCAGGCCGAGCACGGATTCCTTGCGCTTGGGCTGGCCGCGCAGTTCCCCGATGTAGGTCTGGCCCTCGACGAGCTTCTCGTAACCGAAATACACCGGCATGAACGCCACCGGCCGCTGCCGGTTGCAGAGGTAGCTGTGCACGGTCATCGACAGCATGCCGGTGCGCGCCGGCTGCAGCCGGCCGCTGCGGCTGCGCGTGCCCTCGATGAAATACTCGATGGGATAACCCTTCGCGAGCATCGTCGACAGGTACGCGCGGAATACCGCGGTGTAAAGCGCGTTGCCGCCGAAGCTGCGGCGCAGGAAGAAGGCACCGCCGCGACGCAGCAGCGGGCCGATCAGCGGCAGGTTCAGATTGATGCCGGCAGCGACGTAGGGCAGCGCGAGGCCCTGCTTGAACAGCACGTACGACAGCACCATGTAGTCGATATGGCTGCGGTGACTGGGCACGTAGACGAGCTCATGGTCACCGGCGAGCGCCTTTGCGCGCTCCAGCGAGTGGACCTGCATGCCGTCATAAAGCCGCGTCCACAGCCACGTCAGGAGTTTTTCGAAGAACAGCACCGCGGTGTAGGAATAATCGGCCGCGATCTCCCAGCCATACAGGCGCGCCTTGGCACGCACGCGCGAATACGGTGCGCCGGTGGCCGCCATCTCGTCGGCGATCGCCTCGCGCACGGTGGCCTCGTCGAGTATGCGGCTGACCAGGCTGCGCCGGTGCGACAGGTCGGGTCCGATGACCGCGGTCCGCTCGTTCCTGAAGTGCACCCGCAGCAGGCGCGATGCCCGCCTGATCGCGCGCGCGTCGCTGCCCGCCGGCGCCGCCAGCGTGCGCAGCGCGATCGGCTCTCCGAACTTCACGAGCACGTTGCGACCGTGCAGCAGGATCGTCAGCAGTCTGCGCGTGCGCCCGGCAATGTCCCACTGTTCGGCGAACAGCAGCTTCAGCCACGAGTGTTCCCGCGCCGGCGCACGGCCCCAGAAGACCGCCACCGGCACCAGCATCAGCTCGGTCTCCGGGTGCGTCTCCAGCGCCCGGATCAGGCGCGCGAGCCGCCGTGCGGGGCGCGGGTCCGGCCGCCGCCACCAGAAACCACGGTAGCGGCGAACGCCGAACACCGAGCGCCGCTCGGCAACACCCGGCGCGCGCATGGCTACGGTCGCCGCCGGCAGGCCATGGCGGCGGCACGCGGCATCGAGCACGAGCTCGTCGAACAGCAGATCGTTTTCGAGCACGTAGCACACGCCGTCCTCGCGGATACCGATCGAGCCCGGATCGGGCGGGCTGACGGTGAAACGCACGACCAGGCGGGCCAGGCGCCGCATCAGCGCCAGCCACAGGTCGGCAGGGGAAGTCAGCCATCGCGACAAGGCGCCACTCCGAGAGTCTCGTGCGGACGGATGGTACCAACTGCCGGCAACAGCGGCCTTGTATGCCTGCCGCCAACGGGTACTCTTTGCGTCCATGGAGCCCATTCCCGCAGCTCAGTGCCAGCGGACGGCACTGTTCCTCGACGTCGACGGCACGCTGCTGGAGCTTGCCCGGACGCCGGATTCAGTGGTCGTGACGGATGCGCTGCGCGCGCTGCTGGCATCACTGGAACACGCGCTGGGCGGCGCGATCGCGCTCGTCAGCGGCCGTCGCATCGACGACCTCGACCGGGTATTCACGCCGCTCGCGCTGCCGGCGGCCGGCATACACGGGCTCGAGCGCCGCGCGGCCGACGGTGTACGACGCGCGCCACCCGAGTCGTCCTGGCGCACCGACATCGCCGCCAGCCTCGAGACTTTCGCCGCACGCCACCCGGGTCTGCGCCTGGAAGACAAGGGCCACGCGCTTGCGCTGCACTACCGGGCCGCGCCGGCGCTTGGCGCCGAGGCCGGGGCGTTCTGCGAAACACTCGTGCAGCGCGCGCACTCGCCGCTTCGCCTGCTGCGAGGCAAGCGGGTCTTCGAGTTCATGCCCGACGGGTACGACAAGGGCAGCGCGATCACCGAGTTCATGCACGAAATCCCCTTCACCGGCCGCCACCCAGTGTTCATCGGTGATGACGTGACCGACGAGGCGGGTTTTGCGGCCGTGAACCGGCTGGGCGGGCGCTCGATCCGGGTGGGCACGGTCGACGGGAGCGTCGCGCGAGAGTCACTGCCGGACGTCGCGGCGGTACACGCGTGGCTGCAGGCAACGATCAACGGACAGGGCGATGGAGCGCGGGCATGAACGATCTCAATCTTGGTGTCATCGGCAACGGCCAGATCTCGGCGCTGGTCGACGGCCGTGGCCGGATCGTCTGGAGCTGCATGCCGCGCGTCGACGGTGACCCGGTGTTCTGCTCGCTGCTCAGCGGTGACGAGGCGCCGGCGCATGGCTTCCATGAAATCGAACTGGCCGGGCTCGCGCACGCCGAGCAGCGCTATGTAGACAATACCGCAGTGCTGATCACCACGCTGACCGACGGCGACGGCAACGCGGTGCGCATCACCGATTTCGCCCCGCGCTACTACCAGTTCGGGCGCACCTTCAGGCCGGTGATGCTGGTGCGCATCGTGTCGCCGCTCAAGGGCGCGCCACGCATCCGCATCCGGATGCGTCCCGCCAGCGACTGGGGCGCCCGGCGGCCGGACACCACCTTCGGCAGCAACCACATCCGCTACGTGGGGTCGGCGCTGACGATGCGCCTGACCACCGACGCCTCCATCACGTCGGTCCTCGAGGAAACGAGCTTCGTCCTCGACCGGCCGCTGAACCTGCTGCTCGGGCCCGACGAGACCATACACAGCTCCGCGGCAGACTCCGCCCGGCACATGTTCGGGCACACCCGCGCCTACTGGGAGGGCTGGGTGCGCTCGCTCGCAATCCCGTTCGAATGGCAGGACGCGGTGATCCGCGCGGCGATCACGCTCAAGCTCTGCACCTACGAGGACACCGGCGCGGTGCTCGCGGCGCTGACCACGTCGATCCCCGAGGCCGCCGACAGCGGCCGCAACTGGGACTACCGCCATTGCTGGCTGCGCGACAGCTACTTCGTCGTGCACGCGCTCAACCGCCTCGGCGCGACGAAGACCATGGAGGCCTACCTGGGCTACATCATCAACGTCAGCTCGCAGATGGACCCCGACAGCGGACTGCAGCCGGTCTACGACCTCAGCGGTCGCGGCCGCCTCACCGAACGCATCGTCGAGAGCCTGTCGGGCTACCGCGGCATGGGGCCCGTGCGCGTGGGCAACCAGGCATGGGAGCAGGTACAGAACGACGTCTACGGCGCGGTGGTGCTCGCCGCCGCGCAGTATTTCTTCGACCGCCGCCTCACCAGCGGCGACCATGAGACGATCTTCGAGATCCTCGAACGCCTCGGCGAACAGGCGGCGAAGCGCTTCGACCAGCCCGACGCGGGGCTGTGGGAATACCGGGGCCGACAGCGCGTGCACACTTTCTCGGCGGTGATGTGCTGGGCGGCATGCGATCGCCTCGCGCGCATCGCGCACCGGCTGGGGCGCGAGGACGCGGCCACGCGCTGGCAGGGCAAGGCCGAACACATCCACGCGCGCATCTGTGAAGCCGCCTGGGACCCGGAGCAGCGCAGCTTCACCGAGAGCTTCGGACGCCCCGAGCTCGACGCCAGCCTGCTCACGCTGCACGACCTCGGCTTCCTCGACGCCGACGACCCGCGTTTCGTCGGCACCGTGGAGGCCATAGAGCGACGGCTGCGCCGCGGGAAGTTCATGTTCCGTTACGACGCCGCCGACGACTTCGGACGGCCCGAGAACGCGTTCAACATCTGCACTTTCTGGTACATCAACGCGCTCGCAGCGATCGGTCGGCGCGACGAGGCGCGCGAGCTGTTCGAACACATGCTCGCCGCGCGCAACCCGCTGGGACTGCTGTCCGAGGACATCGACCCGAAAAACGGGGAGCTGTGGGGCAACTTCCCGCAGACCTACAGCATGGTGGGTATCATCAACGGCGCGGTGCGCCTCAGCCGCCGCTGGGAGGATGCCTTTTGAGCCGCCTGATCACCGTCTCCAACCGCGTCGCCATACCTCGTGACGACGGCAAGGCCGCGGGCGGGCTCACCGTCGGGGTCATGGCCGCGCTGAAAGAACACGGTGGCATCTGGTTTGGCTGGAACGGCCGCACGACCGACAGCGAACCCCACGACCCCCAGCTGCAGACCGATGGCAACATCACCTACGCGACGATCAACCTCAACCGTCGCGAGTTCGAGGCCTACTACAACGGCTTTTCCAACGACACGCTCTGGCCGCTGTTTCATTACCTGCTCGGCTTCTTCCATTTCGACCGGCAGAACTTCGAGGCGTACATGCGCGTCAACGCGCTGTTCGCGCGCAAGCTCGTGCCGCTGCTGCGCCCCGACGACATCATCTGGGTGCACGACTACCACCTGATCCCGCTCGCTGCCGAACTGCGTCGCGCCGGTGTCACCCAGCCCATCGGCTTCTTCCTGCACGTGCCGTTCCCGGACTACGACGTGCTGCGCGCGCTGCCCGACCACGAGTACCTGATCCGCAGCCTGTGCTCCTACGACGTCGTCGGTTTTCACACCCAGCGTGACCTGCATTCCTTCCAGGAATGCGTGACGCAGCCGCTTGCCGGCGGCCACGTGCTCACCGACGGCCACGTGCGCGCGTTCGGCCGTCGGCTGCGCGCCGACGTCTATCCCATAGGCATCGACGTGGACCAGTGCGCGCACATGGCCGACGCGCACGCCGACGACGGTGCCGTCGACCGCCTGCGCTCGAGCCTGCACGGGCGCAGGCTCATGATCGGCGTGGACCGCCTCGACTACAGCAAGGGGCTGCCGGAGCGCTTCCGCGCCTACGAGCGGCTGCTGGAGCACTATCCCGGCAACCGCAAGCAGGTCGTGCTGATGCAGATCGCCCCGCCCACGCGTACCGGGGTCAGAACCTACGCCGAGATCCGCGAGGAACTCGAGGGCATCGCCGGCCACATCAACGGGCGCTTCGCCGAGGTCGACTGGGTGCCGCTGCGCTACCTGAACAAGGGCTACGACCGCGGGCTGCTGATGGCCATCTACCGCCTGGCACGCGTCGGCGTCGTCACGCCGGTGCGCGACGGCATGAACCTCGTCGCGAAGGAGTACGTCGCAGCACAGAATCCCGAAGACCCGGGCGCGCTGGTGCTGTCGACGCTCGCCGGCGCCGCACGCGAACTCGACGCGGCGGTGCTGGTCAACCCCTACGACACCGACGGCGTCGCGGCCGGCATGCAGAAGGCGCTGGAGATGCCGCTCGCCGAGCGCCGTGAACGCCACGACGACATGCTGCGCATCCTCCGACGCAATGACATCAACACCTGGCGCACGCGCTTCGTGTCCCACCTGCAGGCTGCAGGCGCCGAAGCGCGCGCCGCGGACGACTGAGACGGTGGACCTGATCGCCGACATCGGTGGCACCAACACCCGGTGTGCGCTGGTTCGCGACGGCAGGATCACGGGGGTACGCCGGCTGCGCAACGCCGACTTCACCGGCCTGAGCGAAGTGCTGCTGCACTATCTCGCCGAGCTCGGCCGGCCCGGCGCGCCCGAAGCGGTCGCGCTGTCGGTGGCCGCGCCGGTGATCGAGGATCGCATCGCGCTGACCAACCTGCGCTGGAGCTTCTCGCGGCGCACGCTTGCGACCACGCTCGGTGCGCGGCGCCTGCACGTGGTCAACGACTACACCGCGCTCGCCTGGTCGCTGCCGCACCTGCGCGCCGATGACACGGTCGCAATCGGCGGCGGTTCTGCCGACCCCCGAGCGCCGCGCGCGGTCATCGGCCCCGGCACCGGCCTGGGTACCGGCGCGCTCGTACCCACCGACGACGGCGACTGGACCGCGGTGCCCGGCGAGGGCGGCCACGTGACGCTGGCTGCTGCGAACGCACGCGAGGCCGCCGTCATCGCGCACGTGCGCGAGCGTGTCGGACACGTATCGGCCGAGCGGCTGCTGTCCGGCCCGGGGCTCGCGCTGCTCTACCGCACGCTGGCCGAACTCGACGGTGTACGCGCGACGACCCCGGACCCGGCGCAGGTCACCGCGGCCGCAGCCGCCGGCGACGCGCGCGCCGACGAGGCGCTTGAGCTGTTCCTGTGCATGCTCGCCACGACCACCGCCGATCTCGCACTGACGTTGGGCGCCCGGGGTGGCGTCTATCTCGCCGGCGGGATTCTGCCGGTATTCCCAGACCGGGTCCGGGCATCGGGATTCAGGGCACGCTTCGAGGACAAGGGCCGCTACGCCAGCTATCTCGCGACGATTCCGGTGCGCCTGATCACCTGCGAGGAGCCGGCCTTTCCGGGGTTGCGCGAGATCATTCGGCGGGGGCGCCCGCCGCTCGATCCGGGTCGGTGATGAACGCGGCGATCAGCCGGGCGGTGCGCGCAGGGGCCTCGGTCATCGGTGAATGCCCGACGTTGTCGAGCACCTGCACCTCGACTTCCGGGACGAGGCGCGCGAACACATCCGCGCCCGAGACGTCGATCACGCGGTCGCGTGCACCCCAGATCACCAGTGCCGGCGCGGCCAGACCCTCGAGTTCGTCCTCGACGAATTCGCCACGCTCGTAGAGTTCATTCCAGAGCCGCTCCAGGAAGGGGCCTCGGTTGCTCATGCGGCGTATCAGCGCCGGGCGGGCCGGCCACGGCACTGCCGGCGGCTCGTGATAGACGAGCGCGAGCAGGCGCTCGAAATCGGCGCGATCACGCACGATCAGCGCGTTGTCGCCAGAGTCGAGCATCAGCTCGAGGTCACTGCTCTCCGCCGGCTGTACGCCGGCCGGTGACAGCAGTCCCAGCCGCGACACCGGGTCCGGATACTCGAGGGCGTGGCGGATGGCGATCAGGCCGCCCATCGAACTCCCGACGACGTGCGGCTGCTGCAGGTCCAGCGCCGTGATGAACGCATGCAGCTGCTGTGCATACCACGCGACACTCAGCGGCTGGTCGTCTGGCGGCGTCGCGGTGGCGCCGTGACCCGGCAGGTCGGGCACCACGATGCGCCACGATTCGGGCAGCTCACGGATCAGCGCCAGCCAGATGTCCTTCTCTGCGCCGAAGCCGTGCACAAGCACCAGGGTCGGCCCGTCGCCTGCACGCTCCAGGTAGTGAACGTCGTAGTCGCCGGCGGCGACGGTGTGCACGTCAACGCCGCTGCGCGCACGGTCGGCCTCGATGCCGGCATCGAGCGCGGCATCCTCGACGCGCGCACACGCCGCCAGCAGCACCAACGCCGCCAGCAGGGACCACGCGGGCACACGCCGGCGAATCAGTCGTGAGTACATCGGGGCCTCCAGCCTTCAGACGCCTTCGAGGAATTCGACGAACAGGCGGCGGATATGCACCAGGTTCGCGGTCAACCGGTGATCGCCGTCAAGCAGGTACAGCGGACAGCATGCCTCGCGCGCATAGCGGATCGCGTTGTCCACCGGGACGACATCATCGCGCCAGCCGTGCACGATCGCCGTCGGCACGTCGGGCGGGGCCGGCGTGGTGCCCTCGTAGCCGGCCATGTACACCGCGGGTGCGAGCAGGAACAGCCCGCGCGCAGGCACCTGCGAGGCGGCGGCGAGCGCGACCCATGCCCCCATGCTCGACCCGACCAGCAGCGGACGCGACGCCTGCGCGCGGCACCACTGCAGCAGCGCATGCTCACGCGTGCGCGCGTCCATGCCGCGGTAGTCCAGCGACTCGACGCCCCAGCCCAGCGCGCGTGCCGCATCGGCCAGGTCGCGGATCTTGGTGCCCCAGGGGCCGCTCTCCTTGCCGTGCGAAAAGCACACGATGCCCGGGGCCGACATCGTTCAGCGCCGCCGCAGGTAGCCGCCGTTGCGCCGTGGCGGTCGTCCCGCCGATGGCGGGTCGACCGGCGCAGTCTCGGGCGCGGCCAGCCGCTCGGCGCGATCGAGCGCCTCCGGCCCGCGCACGGTCGCGCCGAGGTCGCGAATCAGCCCGTCACGCAGTGAATAGACCCAGCCGTGCACCGCGAGCGGCTGGCTGCGGTGCCACGCATTCTGGACGATGCTGGTGCCGGCGACGCTGCGCACCTGCGCGACGACGTTCAGCTCGCAGAGCCGGTCGGTGCGCGCCCCCGGAGAAGTCAGCGCGTCGAGTTCCTCGCCATGGGCATGCGACAGCGAACGCAGCCCGCGCAGCCAGTTGTCGATCAGGCCCAGCTGGCGGTCTTCGAGTGCCGCGGCCACGCCGCCACAACCGTAGTGCCCACAGACGATCACGTGCCTCACCCTCAGGGCCTCGACCGCGTACTGCAGCACCGACAGGCAGTTCAGGTCGGTCGCGACGACCTGGTTGGCGATGTTGCGGTGTACGAATACCTCGCCCGGGTCCATGCCGACGATCTCGTTGGCAGGCACGCGGCTGTCGGAGCATCCGATCCAGAGAAACTCGGGCGCCTGCTGCTTCGACAGTCGCTCGAAAAACTGCGGATCCTTCCGGCCGCGGCCCTCGGCCCAGCGACGGTTATTGTCGAGCAGATCCTTGATATCGGGCATCCGTGTCCCCCCTGGTCATCGTCAGTCGCGGTAACGGTCAGTCGGCGTCACCGGGCAACGCGGCGACGGCCTCGCGCAGCATCTCGACAAGCATCGTGCGGTAGAAATCACCCCCGACGGTAGCTTCGGCCTCGCGCAGCAGCGCATCAAGCGCGTCGCGGTCACGCGGGGCGTCGCAGTCGTCGAAGCGCCCCTGCAGCACGTATCGCGGGTAGGCGACCTGGCCGGCCAGGCGCCCGAGGCGCGCCGAACGGTGGATCAGTTCAGCAGCACGGCAGACGTCGCGCGGCTGGTGGTTCATGCCGTGCAGGTGCAGGAAGCCGACCACGAACACGGCCTGCGGATAGTCGCCGGCGACCGCGACCGCGCGATGTGGAACGGCTTCCCGGCCGCGACCACTGTAGCCGTACACGCGTGCGAGCTGATAGTTGAGTCGCGGATGTTCCGGATCTTCGGCGACGGCGCGTTCGCAGGCGCGGATCGCCGCGTCGAGGTCGATGTCGCGCTGCGATACGCCGGAGGCGACGCGATGCGGGTCGAGCGGGTGAGCCGCGAGCCGGTCACAGCGCGTGACCCGATCCGACCAGAGCGAGCTGTCGAAATTGAGCCGGTCGGCGTTGACCGCCACCGGCAACGCCAGGCACAGCATGCCTGCAAACCATGCGCGCCCCCGCCCAGCCCCGCAACCCGCAACCGTCCGCGTATACATGCCGGGCAGTATAGCCGTTGTCCCGCTGTGCGGTTCACGGGCACGCGCCCGCCACGTGCCGGTCGGGGCGGGCTATACTGACTGCCACAAAGTTTCCGGGGAGGGGTACGCATGAGCGTGGCACACACCGTAGGCGACGCTCTCTCGCTGGAGGGTATACGCTATCGCCTGCTGGCGCGCGACCCGTCGCAGGCCGGCGGCACCGCGCCGGCGCCCTGGCACACCGCGCGCGCGGTCCTGATGAAGGACCACGGCGGCCACCTGCTCGCCGTGCTGCCGGCATCACGTCGCCTGGACGAGGCCTCGCTGCGCGCCCAGCTGCATCGCCCCGACCTCGCGCGCGCCGACGACTGGGCGCTTGACGAGAGTTTCTACGACTGCCGCCTGGGTTTCGTGCCGCCGCTGGGGCCGTGGTATCGCATTCCCA
>PWYM01000026.1 GCA_003567855.1 Gammaproteobacteria bacterium
CCACCCGGAGTACGCGCCCGAACTCGGCATCGAGACGACCACCGGCCCGCTCGGACAGGGGCTCGCGAACGCGGTCGGCATGGCGCTTGCCGAGCGCATGCTGGCGGCGCGCTTCAATCGCGCGGATCACGACATCGTTGACCATCGCACCTACGTCTTCCTCGGCGACGGCTGCCTGATGGAGGGGATTTCGCACGAAGCCTGCTCGCTGGCCGGCACGCTCGGCCTCGGCAAGCTGATCGCGTTCTACGACGACAACGGCATCTCCATCGACGGCGAGGTGCAGGGCTGGTTCACCGATGACACCCCCGCGCGCTTCCGTGCCTACGGCTGGCACGTGATCGCCGACGTCGACGGCCACGACCCGGCGGCGGTCGAGGCCGCGATCGCCGAGGCCCGGGCTGACACCGCGCGCCCGTCGCTGATCTGCTGCCGCACCGTGATCGGCTGGGGCGCACCGTCCAAGCAGGGCACCGCGGATACGCACGGCGCACCGCTGGGCGACGACGAGATTGCCGCCACGCGCGCGGCGCTCGGTTGGCCTCACGCGCCGTTCGAGGTGCCCGGGCAGCTCCGCGAGGCGTGGGATGCCCGGGCGCGAGGTGCCGCGCTGTCCGCCGACTGGCGTTCGCGCTTCGACGCCTACCGCTCGGCACACCCCGAACTTGCCGCGGAATTCGAACGTCGCATGGCCGGCGCGCTGCCGGACGATTTTGATGAGCATTCCGCCGCCGCGGTCGCCGCATGCGTCGACCGTGCCGCCGACATGGCCACGCGCAAGGCCTCGCTCGAGTCGCTGAACCGGCTCGCGCCGCATCTGCCGGAGCTCGTCGGGGGGTCGGCGGATCTCACGGGCTCCAACCTCACGCTGCACGAAGGGTCGGTCCCGGTCACCGCCGCCGATGCCAACGGCAACTACCTGTACTTCGGCGTGCGCGAATTCGCCATGACCGCGATCTGCAACGGGCTCGCGCTGCACGGCGGATTCATTCCCTACGGCGGCACCTTTCTGACCTTCTCCGACTATGCGCGCAACGCGCTTCGGATGGCGGCGCTGATGGGTGTGCGCTCGATCTCGGTGTTCACGCACGACTCGATCGGGCTTGGCGAGGACGGTCCGACCCATCAGCCGGTCGAGCACCTGGCGAGCCTGCGGCTGATCCCCAATCTCATGGTCTGGCGCCCCTGCGACACCGTCGAGACGATGGTGGCGTGGCAGGATGCGGTGCGCCGCTCCAGCGGCCCGACGGCGCTCGTGTTCACGCGCCAGGGCGTACCCTTCCAGCAGCGCAACGGCACCGCGCTGGCGGCGATTTCGCGCGGCGGCTACGTGCTGCGCGACGCCGGCGGCGACCCGGCGCTGGTGATCATCGCGACCGGGTCCGAGGTGGGCCTCGCGGTCGCCGCGGCCGAGCGGCTGGCGGCTGACGGAATCGGCGTGCGCGTGGTGTCGATGCCGTGCAACCAGGTCTTTGACGCACAGGACGATGGGTACCGCGAGTCGGTGCTGCCGCCGGGCGTGCCGCGGCTGGCCATCGAGGCCGGCGTCAGCGAGTACTGGCGCCGATATGTAGGGGACAACGGGGCTATCATCGGCCTGGACCGCTTCGGCCTGTCGGCACCGGCGCCGGCGCTGTTCGAGCGGTTCGGCTTTTCGGTTGACAACGTGGTCGAGCGGGCCACGGCGCTGGTACGCGCCGCCTGAGCCGCTTCCGGCCTGATACTGAATAAACGGGAGTACGACATGAGCGTGAAGCTGGCGATCAACGGCTACGGACGCATCGGGCGCAACATCCTGCGGGCGATCTACGAGGGCGGGTTCAGCGACGAGTTGAAGGTCGTCGCCGTCAACGACCTCGGCGACCCGCAGACCAATGCCCACCTCACGCGCTATGACACCGCGCACGGCCGCTTCAACGCCGAGGTCTCCGTCGAAGGCGACGCGATGGTCGTCAACGGCGACCGCATCCGCGTGCTCGCCGAGCGCGACCCGTCGAAGCTGCCGTGGGGTGAGCTTGGCGTCGACATCGTGCTCGAGTGTACCGGGCTGTTCGCGAGCCGCGACAAGGCATCGGCGCACCTCAAGGGGGGTGCGCGCAAGGTGCTGATCTCGGCGCCGGCCGGCAAGGATGTGGACGCAACGGTCGTCTACGGCGTCAATCACGACACACTGACGGCCAGCCACGAGGTCGTGTCCAACGCCTCGTGCACGACCAACTGTCTCGCGCCTCTGGTCAAGCCGCTGCACGAGAAGATCGGTGTCGTCGAGGGCCTGATGACGACGATCCACGCCTACACCAACGACCAGGTGCTCACCGACGTCTACCACTCGGATCTCCGCCGCGCGCGCTCCGCGACGATGTCGATGATCCCGACCAAGACCGGCGCCGCCGCCGCCGTCGGCCTGGTGCTGCCTGAACTCGCCGGCAAGCTCGACGGCTTTGCGATCCGCGTGCCGACAATCAACGTGTCGATGGTCGACCTGACCTTCACCGCCGCGCGCGACACGAGCGTGGACGAGATCAACAAGGTGCTCCGCGCCGCCGCCGACGGGCCGCTGAAGGGCGTACTCGCCTACAGCGACGGCCCGCTGGTGTCGGTCGACTTCAACCATGACCCGGCGTCCTCGACCTACGACGCGACGCTGACGAAGATCCTCGGCGGGCGGCTGGTCAAGGTCTGCGCGTGGTACGACAACGAGTGGGGCTTCTCCAACCGCATGCTCGACGTCGCCCGGGTGCTGGCCTCGAAGCGCTGAGCGCAGATGGGTTTCAAACGCATGAGCGACGTGGACCTGGCCGGGCGTCGGGTCTTGATCCGCGAGGACCTCAACGTGCCCGTCGCCGACGGCCGCGTCAGCAGTGACGCGCGCATCCGCGCGGCGCTGCCCACGATCACCGCGGCCCGCGACGCCGGCGCGAAGGTGCTGCTGCTGTCGCACCTGGGCCGCCCCGTAGAGGGTGAGCCGGAGGCGCGTTTCTCGCTCGCGCCGGTCGCAACCCGTCTTGGCGAGCTGCTCGGGCAGCCGGTGCGGCTCGTCGAGCACTGGCTGGACGGCGTCGAGCTCGCCGACGGTGAGGTCGCGCTGGCGGAAAACGTGCGTTTCAACGCGGGTGAAAAGGCCGACGACGAGGCACTCGCCCGGCGCATGGCCGCGCTCTGCGACGTGTTCGTCATGGACGCGTTCGGCACCGCGCATCGGGCGCAGGCGAGCACGCATGGCGTCGCCCGCTTTGCGCCGGTGGCCGTGGCCGGGCCACTGCTCGCCGCCGAGCTCGACGCGCTGGGCCGCGCGCTCGATGACCCGGCGCGTCCGTTCGTCGCGATCGTCGGCGGCGCGAAGGTGTCGGGCAAGCTCGAAGTGCTGCGCCGCCTCGCGGGGCGCGTCGACAGTCTCATCGTCGGCGGCGGTATCGCCAACACGCTGCTGGCGGCGGCGGGCCATCCGGTAGGCGCATCGCTGCACGAGGCGGATCTCGTCGATTTCGCACGCGAACTGCTCGACGGCCGTCACGGCGGGGCGGCGTTGCCGCTGCCGAGCGACGTGTGCGTTGCAAAGCGCTTCGCGGCCGACGCCCAGTCGCGCGTGTGCAATGTCGCCGAGGTCGCCGACGACGAGATGATCCTCGACGTCGGCCCGGAGACGGCCGCGACCTACGCCGGGCTGCTCGCCGGTGCCGGCACGATCGTCTGGAACGGGCCGCTGGGCGTGTTCGAGTTCGATGCGTTCGCCGCGGGCACCGAGGCGCTTGCACGGGCGATCGCCGACAGCCGCGCGTTCTCGATCGCCGGCGGCGGCGATACGCTCGCGGCGATCGACCGTTTCGAAATCGCCGACCGCGTCTCGTACATCTCCACCGGCGGTGGCGCTTTTCTCGAGTTCCTCGAGGGTCGCACGCTGCCCGCAGTCGCCATGCTCGAGGCGCGTGCGCGCGACTGACGGGCGCCGCGCTCGCGCGCTATCATGCGGGCGAGCGTCACCATCCCCCCTCACCGAGGAGCGAGCATGAGCCCGCAGCGCGCTGCCGCCGGTGCCCGCCGTCGGCGCACCAAGATCATCGCGACGCTCGGCCCGGCCACCGATTCGCCCGAAGTGATGCGCCGACTGATTGCTGCCGGTGTCGACGTCGTGCGGGTGAATTTCTCGCACGGCGAAACCTCCGAGCTCGAACGCCGTGCCGCGATGGTGCGTGAGCTCGCGTCTGAAGCCGGTCGCCACGTCGGCATTCTGGGTGACCTGCAGGGTCCGAAGCTGCGCATTGCGCGCTTCGCGTCCGGGGAGGTTGCACTCGCCGAGGGTGACGACTTCGTCCTCGACCCCGACAGGGACGCAGGCAGCGGTGACGGCGGCGGCGTGGGGCTCAGCTACCGCGGTCTCGCTGCCGACGTCGGCCCGGGCGACGTGCTGCTGCTCGATGACGGGCAGCTCGAGCTCGACGTGGTCGCTGTCGACGGGCTGCGCGTGCACACCCGGGTGCGCACCGGCGGTGTGCTCAAGAACAACAAGGGCCTCAACCGCCTTGGGGGCGGGCTGTCGGCCACGGCGCTGACTGACAAGGACCGCGAGGACATCCGCACCGCGGCGCGGCTGGACATGGACTTCGTGGCGGTGTCGTTCGTGCGCGACGCTGCAGACCTGGAGGAGGCGCGGCACCTGCTGCGTGAGGCCGGTTCCAATGCGCTCGTGGTCGCAAAGATCGAGCGCGCCGAGGCGGTGCGCGATCTGGCGCCGCTGATCCAGGCAAGCGACGTGATCATGGTCGCGCGTGGCGACCTGGGCGTGGAGGTCGGCTACGCCGAACTGCCCGGCCTGCAGAAGCGCCTGCTGCGCGAGACCCGCGGGCGCAACCGTATAGCGATCACGGCGACGCAGATGATGGAGTCGATGATCACCAGCCCGATCCCTACGCGTGCCGAGGTGTCCGACGTCGCCAACGCGGTTATGGATGGCACCGACGCGGTGATGCTGTCGGCCGAAACCGCCGTCGGGCGCTACCCGGTGCAGGCCGTCGAGGCGATGGGCGAGGTGTGCACCGCGGCCGAAAAACACCAGACCCAGCGCGGGCGCACCAATCACCGCATGGACGACATCTTCGCGCACGTCGACGAGGCGATCGCGATGGCGGTGATGTACACGGCCAATCATCTGCGGGTGCAGGCGATCATCGCGCTGACCGAATCCGGCAGCACCGCGCGCTGGATGTCGAGAATCCGCTCCGATATCCCCATTTACGCATTCACGCGCCACGAGGCCACGGCCCGCCGCGTGACGCTGTACCGGGGGGTGTACCCGATGCAGTTCGAGACCACGCACACCGAGAGCGCGCTGATCTACCGTGCGGTGTTCGACAAGCTGCTCGCGCGGGACTACGTCTCCGAGGGCGACCTGGTGATCATCACCAAGGGCGATACGCACGGGGTTTCGGGGCGCACCAATGCCATGAAAATACTCGAGGTCACGCGCGACTGATCGCGCGCATCAGCCAGGGAGGCCGACCGGATGACGACCACGCGATTCGAAGGGACCGACAGATACGTCGCGACCGAAGACCTGATGATGGCGGTGAACGCCGCGATTACGCTCGGCCGCCCGGTGCTGATCAAGGGCGAACCCGGCACCGGCAAGACCCAGCTGGCCGAGGAGATCGCCGCCGCGCTGCAGCGGCCGCTGCTCGAGTGGCACATCAAGTCCACGACCAAGGCCCAGCAGGGGCTGTATGAATACGACGCGGTGGCGCGCCTCAGGGATTCACAGCTCGGCGATGACCGGGTCAAGGACATCGCCAACTACATCCGCAAGGGCCGGCTGTGGGAGGCCTTCGAGTCCGAGGTGCAGCCGGTGCTGCTGATCGACGAGATCGACAAGGCCGACATCGAGTTTCCGAACGATCTGTTGCGCGAGCTCGATCGCATGGAATTCCACGTCTACGAAACCGGCGAGACCATCGCCGCGCGTCATCGCCCGATCATCGTGATCACCAGCAATAACGAGAAGGAGCTGCCGGACGCGTTTCTGCGCCGCTGCTTCTTCCACTACATCAGCTTTCCGGACAAGCAGACGATGCAGGATATCGTCGAGGTCCACTTTCCGGGCCTCAAGCAGACGCTGCTGCGCGAGGCGCTCAACGCGTTCTATGACGTCCGTGACGTGCCGGGCCTGAAGAAAAAGCCCTCGACGTCGGAACTGCTGGACTGGATCAAGCTGCTGCTCGCCGAGGACATCCCGCCCGAGGCGCTGCGCGCCGAGGACCGGCGCGCCGCCATCCCGCCGCTGCATGGCGCGCTGCTCAAGAACGAGCAGGACGTGCACCTGTTCGAGCAGCTGGTGTTCATGCACCGGCGCGGCAACCGCTGACCGGCGATGCTTGCCGAGTTCTTCTTCCTGCTGCGAAAGGCCGGTCTCAAGGTCTCGATCACCGAGTACCTGACACTGCTCGAAGCGCTCAGGGCCCGGCTCGCGAGTCTCTCGGTCGACGAGTTCTACTTCCTGTCGCGCGCGACGCTGATCAAGGACGAGGCCCTGTTCGACCGCTTCGACCAGGTGTTCGGCGAACATTTCCGCGGCATAGAGCAGCTGTTCGACGCGGTGTCCGGGGCGGTGCCCGAGGACTGGCTGCAGCGCCAGGCCGAGCTGCTGCTGTCGGAGGAGGAGCGTGCGCGCATCGAGTCGCTGGGAGGGTTCGATGCGCTTATGGAGGCCCTGCGCGAGCGTCTGCGCGAACAGGACGGCCAGCACCACGGTGGCAACAAGTGGATCGGCACCGGCGGCACTTCGCCGTTCGGCAACTCCGGCTACCATCCCGAAGGCGTGCGCATGGGCGGGCGTGGCCGCAACCGGCGCGCGGTAAAGGTCTGGGAGAAGCGCGAGTTCAGAAACCTCGACGATTCACTTGAACTCGGGACGCGCAACATCAAGCTGGCGCTGCGTCGGCTGCGGCGTTTCGCGCGCGAGGGGGCCGCCGACCAGCTCGACCTGCCGGGCACCATCGACTCCACCGCACGCAATGGCGGCATGCTCGACATCCGGATGGTGCCCGAGCGCCACAACGCGGTGAAGGTGCTGCTGTTCCTGGACGTCGGTGGCTCGATGGACGACCACGTGCGTGTCTGCGAAGAGCTGTTCTCCGCCGCGCGCTCGGAGTTCAAGCACCTCGAGTACTACTACTTCCACAACTTTCTGTACGAAAGCGTCTGGAAGGACAACCGCCGCCGGCACGCCGAGCGCATACCGACCACGGAGGTGCTCAAACGCTACGGCGCCGACTACCGGGTCATCATCGTCGGCGATGCGACGATGAGCCCGTACGAGATCACCTATCCGGGAGGCAGCGTCGAACACTGGAACGACGAGCCCGGCCACGTGTGGCTGCGGCGCCTGCTGTCGGCGTATCCGCACGCGGTGTGGCTGAATCCGGAGCCGCAGCGACGCTGGGCGTACACGCCCTCCGCGCAGATCACGCGCGAGCTGATGCACGAGCGCATGTACCCGCTGACGCTGGCCGGCCTGGACGAAGCCATACGTGGCCTGCGCCGGCCCGTGCCGGTCACCGCCGTGACCCCCGAGACGGTGGACTGAGGCCGGCGGGCCCGTCGGATGAGCAGCTCCGGGTCACAGCCGCCTTTCAAACGGGGCCTGGTGCTGCCCGGTGGCGGCGCGCGGGGCGCCTACCAGGTCGGCGTGCTGAAGGCGGTCGCGACGCTGCTGCCGCGCGGCGCGCCGAATCCCTTCGCGGTGATTTCCGGGACCTCCGCCGGTGCGATCAACGCGGCCGTGCTGGCTGCGCGGGCGCGTCGCTTCGGCGATGCGATCGCCGACATGGAGCGCGTGTGGCGCGGCTTCCACGCGGGCCAGGTCTACCGGGCGGATGCGCCCGCGATGCTGAAGTCGAGCCTGCACTGGTTCGCAGCGCTGACCCTGGGCGGACTCGGTGTGCACAATCCGCGTTCGCTGCTCGACAACACCCCGCTCGCCGAGCTGCTGTCGCGCCAGATCCGGTTCTCCCGGATCCGTAACGCGATCAGCCGGGGCCACCTCGATGCACTCGCGTTGACGGCGACCGCGTACGGGCCGGGCCGCTCGGTGACCTTCTACGAGGGACGCGACGATCTCACGCCGTGGCGGCGCGTGCGCCGCGAGGGCCGCCAGGTGCGCCTGGGCCTAGAACACGTGCTCGCAAGCGCGGCGGTGCCGCTGGTGTTTCCGCCGGTGTTCCTTCGCGGCCAGTGGTACGGCGACGGCGCGGTGCGCCAGGTGGCGCCGCTGTCGCCGGCGGTACATCTCGGCGCGGACCGGTTGCTGGTCGTCGGTGTTCGCGACGAGCACCCGGACCCCGAGCCAACCGAGGCCGACAAACCACCGTATCCCAGTCTCGGGCAGCTCGGCGGCTACCTGCTCGACAGCCTGTTCCTGGACAGCCTCTACTCGGATCTCGAGCGCCTCACGCGCATCAACCAGATGCTCGATCAGCTGCCCGGGGACCTGCCGCTGGAGGGCACGCCGTCGCGGCTGCGGCGTATCGATACGCTGATCATCGTGCCGAGCGAAGACGTCCGCGACGTCGCCGGGCGCCATGCGCACGAGCTGCCGCGCCCGGTACGCCTGCTGCTGCGCGGGCTCGGCGCGAACAACCCCGGTGGCCGCCAGCTGCTCAGCTACCTGCTGTTCGAATCCGGCTTCACTGGCGAACTCGTCGACCTGGGTTACAGCGACGCGATGGCGAGACGCGATGACCTGGAGGCGTTTCTGCACGCACCCCGCATGCCCCGGCTGGACGCACCGGAGCCGCTGCGTCGCGGGCTGCTCGCCGACGACTGAGCCGGCGCGATCAGCGCGCGGGCCGTGAGGCGGGCAGTTCGTTGTGCCGACAGATCAGCTCCGGCCAGGTGGTGGCGAGGCGTTCGGCCACCTGCCCGGCGACGTATACCGACCGATGCTGGCCGCCGGTACAGCCTATGCCGACGGTGAGGTAGGTGCGCCGCACGTCGCGGAAGCGGGGGATCCACTTCTCGACGAAGCCGACGATCTCGTCGACGACGACGGGCGTGAGCGGCTGGGCGGCGAGAAACTCCGCGACCGGGGCGTCTCGCCCGTCGAGGTTGCGCAGCGTGGGTTCCCAGTACGGGTTGGGCAGGCAGCGCACGTCGAACACGAAGTCGGCATCCGACGGCAGGCCGTGCTTGTAGCCGAAGGATTCGACTACGATCGACAGCCCGCCGACCTCGTCGTGGCCGAGCCGCTGGCGCAGCTGGTCGCGCAGGTCATAGACGCTCAGGCGCGTGGTGTCGAGCGACACGTCGGCGACGTTGACGATGGGGTCGAGCAGCGCCCGCTCGCGGCCAATGGCTTCGCGCAGCGAGGTGCCGCGTTCGAGCAGGGGGTGCTTGCGGCGGGTCTCGCCAAAGCGCTTGAGCAGTACGTCTTCGTCGGCGTGCAGGTAGATCACGTCGCACTGGATCTGCTGCGCACGCAGCTCGGTGATCAGCTGCGGCAGCTCGTGGATGTCACCCTGCCGGTTGCGTGCATCGATACCCACCGCCGTCAGTTCGAAGACGGGGTCGCGTGCCACGATCAGGCGCTCGACCAGCGTGCGCAGCAGCGCGACCGGGATGTTGTCAATGCAGTAGTAGCCTTCGTCCTCAAGCAGGTTGAGCGCGACGCTCTTGCCGGAACCCGAAAGTCCGCTGACGATGATGAGACGCATGTGGCTGTTCAGGCGTGGGCAGCGGCGTCGGTGGACCGGGGCGCGGCCAACAGCGCGTGCACCGCGCGCGCATCGCGTGCCTCGCGCACCTGGCGCCGGAACTCCGACCGGCGGAAGCGTTCGGCGAGGTCGCCGAGTGCCGCCGCGCAGCCCGGAGGTGCTGCTTCCGGGACGAGCAGGCCGAACACGAGGTCGACCGGCTGGTCTTCACCTGTGTCGAAATCCACGGCCTCGCGCAGCCGCAGGAACACCCCGACCGGTGCCGACAGCCCGGCGACGCGGCCGTGCGGCATCGCGACGCCGCCGCCAAGTGCCGTGCAGCCCAGCCGCTCGCGGCTGACCAGCGCGTCGAAGACCTCGGCGGCGCTCACCGCGCCGCCAGAGGCGGCGGCGAGCTGTTCGCTGACAAGGTCCAGCACGTGCTTGCGGCTGCGCGCCGACACGTCGCAGCGCACGTGCGCGGGCTCTAGCAGGTTGGTGAAGTCCATGGGGCTGTGAGTACCGCGCGTCGCGCGAGTTCCCGTCGGCGCTATACCTCGAAGCGCGCCTTCTGGGCGTCCCGTGCGTGGTGATCCGTGAGTTTTTCTTTGTGCTTCTTGACCTGGCGGTCGAGCTTGTCGACGAGGCCGTCTATCGCGGCGTACATGTTTTCCTCGACCGCGTCAGCGTAGAGTTTATCACCCGAGACCATGACCGTCGCCTCCGCCTTGTGGCGCAGTTTTTCCACCGTGAGGATGCAGTGGATGTCGATGACCTGGTCGAAGTGCCGGTGCACTTTCTCGATCTTGGTTTCGACATAATCACGCAGTGCGTCGGTGATTTCGACGTGGTGTCCGGTGAGCTGAATCTGCATTGTCGACTCCCTGTTCAGGGGCCGCGCGTTGCGCGGCGGTGATCGGTGGGGCCGCGTGGCCCCGGCTCCCATCTTAACGGGTCTTATCTCGCTTTCATGCGCCTGCGCTCGCTCGAGGTGGGAATGTTCATCGATTCCCGGTACTTGGCGACCGTGCGCCGGGCCACCTGTATGCCGTCTTCGGCCAGCAGGCCGGCGAGCCTGCTGTCGCTGAGCGGCTTGCCCGGGGTTTCGGCGGCGATGAGCTTGCGGATGCGCGCGCGAACAGCGGTGGAGGATTGTGCGTCTCCGTCCTCTCCGCCAACGTGGCTCGAGAAGAAGTGGCGAAACTCGAACACCCCCCGCGGCGTGTGCATGTACTTGTTCATTGTGACACGCGAGACGGTGGACTCGTGCATCTCGATGGCCTCGGCAACATCCTTGAGCACCATCGGCCGCATGTGCTCGTCGCCATGCTCGAGGAAGGCCTGCTGGCGTTCCACGATGCAGGTCGCGACCTTCGTAAGCGTCTCGTTGCGGATCTCCAGGCTGCGAATCAGCCAGCGTGCCTCCTGCAGCTGCGTGCGCAGCGCGTCGTGCTCACCGTTGCGGCCGAGCACGCCGGCGTACGTCTGGTTGACGCGAAGCTGCGGCAGGTTGCCGGCGTTGACCTCGACCAGCCAGCGATTGTCCTGGCGGCGCACGAAGACGTCGGGCACCACGTATTCGGGCGCGCTGCCCTGTATCGCGGTACCCGGGCGCGGGTGACACGCGCGCACCAGGACCAGCGCCGCCTGCAGCGTGTCGTCATCGACGCGCAGCCTGCGGCGCAGCGCCGGGTACTGCTGGTCGGCGACGAGGTCCAGGTGTTCGGCGACGATGCGCCGTGCCGCATCCAGGCCCGCGGTGTCGGCGTCGAGCTGGTCGAGCTGCAGGCGCAGGCATTCGGCGAGGTCGCGTGCCGCCACGCCGACCGGGTCCAGGCGTTGCACCATGTGCAGTACGGCTTCGATCTCGTCTTCATCGGCGACGATCTCGGGCGAAAGTGTCGCGGCGATCTCGTTGAGCGTGTCGGTGAGATAGCCATCATCGTTGATCGAATCGATGATCGCCCTCGCGATCAGCACCGATCGCGGGTCGAAATTCTCCATTTGCACCTGCCACATCAGGTGCTCGTGCAGCGACTGGCCGCTGGCGTCGGCAAACTCGCGGTCCTCGCCGCCATCGCCGGGCGTGCGCGGGTTGTCGGCAGGCCCCGTGAGCTGCTCGTCGCTCCAGTCCTGCTCGCTGGACTCGACGTCCAGCACCTCGTCGTCGACGGCCCCGTCATCGGCCCCGTCGCCGGACGCATCGGTGTCCGCAGCCGCCACGCCGCCGTCTTCGTCAGCCTCGAGCATGACGTTGGCTTCCAGCGCCTCCTGGATCTGCAGCTGCAGGTCGAGCACCGGCAGCTGCAGCAGGCGTATGGCCTGCTGCAGCTGTGGCGTCATCGTCAGCTGCTGCCCCAGCCTGAGCTGGAGGGAGGGCTTGAGCATCCAGGTATCCGCGTCAGCGATTACGGGCCGTGCGGCAGGCCCGTCGGTCAAAGTCGATTTCTGGCACGATTCTAGCCTACAGCTTGAACTCTTCGCCCAGATAGACTTCACGCACCTGCTGGTTGGCCAGGATCTCGTCAGGTGCGCCGGAGGCGATCATCTCACCGTTATTGAGAATGTACGCCCGCTGACAGATCCCCAGCGTCTCGCGCACGTTGTGGTCGGTGATCAGCACGCCGAGCCCGCGGGCCGCGAGGTGGCGGATGATGCGCTGGATGTCCAGCACCGAGATCGGGTCTACGCCCGCGAACGGTTCGTCCAGCAGCACGAACCGGGGCCGTGCGGCCAGTGCGCGCGCGATTTCCACGCGTCGCCGCTCGCCGCCGGAGAGGCTCATGCCGAGGCTGTCGCGCACGTGGCCGACATGGAGCTCCTCGAGGAGTTCGTCGAGCTCGCGGTCGCGCCCGGCCCGGTCGAGGTCGTCGCGGGTCTGCAGGATCGCCTTGATGTTCTGGGCCACCGTGAGCTTGCGGAACACCGACGCCTCCTGCGGCAGGTAGCCCAGGCCCAGCCGTGCCCGCCGGTGCATCGGCAGCCGCGTGAGATCCTCGCCGTCGAGAAGTATGCGTCCCCGGTCACAGGGGATGAGACCGACGATCATGTAGAAGGCGGTCGTCTTGCCGGCGCCGTTGGGGCCGAGCAGTCCGACGACCTCGCCGCGCTCGATACGCAGCGAAATGCCGCGCACGACGTCGCGCATCCGGAACCGTTTGGCGATGTCCTGTGCCTGCAGCGCCCCGGCGTCTGTTCCCGCGGGGACACTCATCGCGTTTCGGGTCCCATATGTGTCGGTGGATTCCGCCGCCCGTCGCCGCGACTGGCGATGCCCGGCTCAGGCCGTGTCTCGGCATCGTCCTCGTCGGTGGTGGCGTCGGGCTCGGGCTCGGGCGGCGGCGTTTCAGCTTCGTCGTCGGCGTCGGGCTCGGGCGGCGCTTCAGCTTCGTCGTCATCCGGCTCGGCACGTTCGCGCTCCCTGCGAAGGCGCTCGGCGGCATCCTCCGGCAGCTGCATCACGTCGCCGTTGAACAGCTCCCTGATCGTTTCGGCGTCACCGGTCGGCGGCACGATCGTGATGCGCACGCGCTCGTCATCGCCGTCGCCTTCGGCACGTACGCGTTCGGCGCCGACGTCGTATATGAGGCTGGCGCCCGAGATCTCGTTGTCGCCCTCGCTGATGCGAGCGTCGCGGATCAGGCGGATCACGCCGGCGTCGAGGTCGTACTCGACCTCGCGGGCGCGACCCGTCATCGGGACCGGCGATTCGGGGCGGCGGTCCTCGAAGGTCGCGGGATTGCCGCGTGCGATGGCATGCGTGAGGCGATGGGATACGAAGGTCAGCGTCGCCTCGTCGGACTGCAGCAGCGATTCTTCCAGCGCGATGCGCACGTTGCCCGAGAAGTTCCAGCGCGTGTCTTCGAAGTCGAGCCGGTCGGCCTCGGCGTTGTCGGCGTTGATGGTCAGTGCGCCCTGCGTGATCCTGAGCCCCGTGAAACTCACCCGGTTGGTGCGGCGGTCGAGTTCGCTGGTCTCGGCGTCGAGCGAAATCGGCTGGGTGGTGTCCAGGCGTGAGCGCGGATCGGTGATCTGTGCGAGCACGAGCGAAGGCAGAAAGCCGCAAAGCAGCACCGCGAGGAAGCCGCGCACGCGGGCTCCCGGGCGGGCGCCCGGACCGGCTTCAGGGACGGAACGTGCCATGGATCTCGGCCATGAGTTGCAGGCGGTCCTCGCGCAGGTAGGCGGTGAACCCGCGGCTTCGCAGCTGTCCGTCCTCGGTGTCGACCTCGACGGGCTCTTCGGTCCAGGCCCGGTAAGTATCAGGATCGATGAACAGCGCCTCGGTGCGCAGCCGCACGGACCGCCCGTTGTCCGGGCGACTGACGGCCTCGACCCCGGCCGACAGGTAGATGAGCCGGCTGCCCGGCTCGAGCGTGGCCTCGGTGCCGCGCACGTCCCACGGGACGTCGAGTTCCGGGGTGTAGTCGAGCACCACGTTGTAGAGCCGCACCGGGGCGCCATCGCTTGCCTGGCGCGCCTCGTCGGCACGCAGCGCAAAGGCGAGGCGCCCGTCGTCGTCCATGGTGAGCAGACGCGTGTCACGCAGGTAGTATCCGGGTGGCAGCTCCTCCGCGTCCACCGCCGGCAGCCCTGGCGGGTCGCGGTCAGCGGCGATCCACCAGCTGCCGGCGACAGCGGTGATCAGGACGGTCGCAACGCACAGTTGTCGCAGGGTCATGGCTGTTCCGCCCGCGAACGGCGGGCCTCGAGTATCAGGTCGCAGGCCTCGCGCACCGCGCCCCGGCCACCCGGAAGGGTCGTGACCCAGGCCGCCGCGGCGCGCGCCAGAGGATGGGCGTCGGCCACGGCGATGGGCAGCCCCACCATCCGCATGACCGGCAGGTCCGGTTCGTCGTCGCCAACAAACGCGGCCCGCTCCGCTGTGATCCCGGTGCGGCCCAGCAGTTCCGTGAGCACCGCCGGTTTGTCGCTGATGCCCTGGTGGACGTGGACGATGCCGAGCTCGGCCATCCGCCGGTCGACGGCGCTCGAGCGACGCCCGGAGATCACCGCCAGCGTCACGCCGGCGCGCGCCAGCGCAACGAGGCCGTAGCCGTCGCGTACGTGGAAGGTCTTGTACTCGGCGCCGTCGTCGCCCAGCCAGAGGCAACCGTCGGTGAGCACGCCGTCCACGTCCAGTGCGAGCAGGTCGACCGCGGCCGCGCGTGTCGTGAGGTCCGTCACATGACCCCCGCCCGCAGCAGGTCGTGCACGTTCAGCGCACCGACGAGGCGTCCCTGGTCGTCGGTGACCAGCAGCGCGTTGATCTTGTGCGTCTCGAGCATGCGCACCGCCTCGGCGGCGAGACTCGTCGGGGCGATCGTGCGGCTGTCGCGCGTCATCAGGTCTTCCATGACGGCGGCGTGTACGTCGATGCGGCGGTCGAGCATGCGCCTGAGGTCGCCGTCGGTGAAGATGCCGAGCAGGCGCCGGTCGCCGTCGACGATCGCGGTCATGCCGAGGCCTTTTTCGGTCATCTCCAGCAGGCCCTCGGACAGCGTTGTCCGGGGGCCGACCCAAGGCACGTCGTTGCCGCTGTGCATGAGATCGGCGACGGTCAGCAGCAGCCGGCGCCCGAGCGTGCCGCCGGGGTGCGAGCGCGCGAAGTCGTCCTCGGTGAAGCCGCGCGACTCGAGCAGCGCGACAGCCAGGGCGTCGCCCATCGCCAGCGTCGCGGTGGTGCTCGCGGTGGGCGCGAGATTCATCGGGCACGCCTCGGTCGGGACGCTGACGTCGATGTTCACGGTTGCGGCGCGTGCCAGCGTGGACCCCGACCGGCCGGTGAGCGCGACCAGCGGCGTGCCGAGGCGCTTGATCATCGGCAGTATCGACAGGATTTCAGGCGTTTCTCCCGAGTTGGAGATCACCAGCACGACGTCTTCGCCGGTGATCATGCCGAGATCACCGTGACTTGCCTCGCCGGCGTTGACGAAGAATGCCGGTGACCCGGTGCTTGCCAGCGTCGCGGCGATCTTGCCGCCGATGTGTCCCGACTTGCCCATGCCGAGCACGACGATGCGCCCGCGGCTCGCCAGGCACAGCCGGCAGGCCTCGGCAAACGGGCTGCCGAGCCGGTCGGAGAGCTTCGCGATCGCCGCTGATTCGATTTCCAGCACCCGGCGGGCGTTGGTCAGGGCGCGCTGGGGGTCGAATTCGCTCAATTCGGCTGCCTGTGGGTCTCTTGGTGACAAGCCCGTCATGATATGTCATGAGGGATGCGAACTGTGTCGGCGCCTGGCGGGGCGCGTACGCCCGGCGCGCCGGGCGCTGATAGAATGCCGCGTTTGGCATCAGGAACGAGCGATGATGACTCCAGAGCAGGTCAGGGAAATGATCGCGGTCGGGCTGCCCGACGCGCAGGTTGAGGTGCGCTCCGACGACAACACCCATTTCGAGGCGGTCGTCGTCAGCGCCGGCTTCGAGGGCCAGCGCAGCATCCAGCGCCACCAGGCCGTCTATCGCACGCTCGGCCAGTACATGGGACGCGAGATCCACGCGCTGTCGCTGCGTGCGTTCACGCCGGAAGAACTCGCCCGACAGGGCGGCTGAGGCGCCCTGGCATTGGACAGGCTGGAGATCACCGGCGGCGTGCGCCTGGAAGGTGACGTCGCCATATCGGGCGCCAAGAACGCGACGCTGCCGGTGCTTGCGGCCACGCTGCTCACCGACGCACCGGTGTCGGTGTCGAACGTCCCCCATCTCAACGACGTCACGACGATGATCGCGCTGCTGCGCCGGCTCGGCATCGACGTCGCGATGCACGACGCGATGCGCCTTGAGGTTGGCGGTGGCGAGGCGCGCGAGCACGTCGCGCCCTACGAGCTCGTCAAGACGATGCGCGCGTCCATTCTCGTGCTCGGCCCGCTGCTCGCGCGCCTCGGCCGCGCCGACGTGTCGCTGCCCGGCGGCTGTGCGATCGGTGCACGGCCGGTGAACATCCACGTCGCGGGCCTCAAGGCGATGGGCGCGGAGGTCGACATCGAAGGCGGCTATATTCGCGCGCGCGCCGAACGTCTGCGCGGAGCGCGGCTGGTACTCGACACCGTGACCGTGACCGGCACCGAGAACCTGCTGATGGCGGCGACGCTGGCGCGGGGGGAGTCGGTCATCGAGAACGCCGCGCGCGAACCCGAGATCATGGACCTGGCAGCGCTGCTCACCGCGATGGGCGCGCGCATCGAGGGCGCCGGCACCGACACGATCCACGTCCAGGGCGTGGACACGCTCGGCGGCGCCAGCCACCGGATCATGGCCGACCGTATCGAGACCGGCACCTACCTGGCCGCGGGGGCGATCACGGGAGGACGCGTCCGCGCACTGGGCGCGCGTCCCGATACGCTGGATGCGGTGCTCGCGAAGCTCGTCGAGGCCGGCGCCGACGTCAGCGTCGGCGACGACTGGATCGAGCTGTCCATGGATGGGCGCCGGCCGCGCGCGGTGGACCTCGTGACCGCACCGTATCCGGGGTTTCCGACCGACATGCAGGCGCAGTTCTGCGCGCTCAACGCGGTCGCCGACGGTGCTGCAACGATCACCGAGACGGTGTTCGAGAACCGCTTTCAGCACGTGCTCGAGATGCAGCGCATGGGCGCGGATTTCAGACTGCAGGGCAGGACGGCGGTGAGCCGCGGGGTCGCGGGGCTCAAGGGGGCGCCGGTCATGGCCACCGACCTGCGCGCGAGCGCATCGCTGGTGCTTGCGGCACTGGTGGCCGATGGCGTGAGCCAGGTCGAGCGCATCTACCACATAGACCGCGGCTACGAGCGCATCGAGGAAAAGCTCGGGCGTCTCGGCGCCCGGATCCAGCGCCTGCACGACTAGCCGCCCGGGCCGCCGGGCCGCGGCTACTGTGCGGGGCGTTCGGCGAGCGTTGCGCGCAGCTCGAAGGCTTCTCCCTGGCGCAGTCCGCGGACCACGATCTGCTCGCCCGGTGGCAGCGAGGCGACGAGATTCAGTGCCTGCCGGGGGCGCAGCAGTTCATGGTCATCGACGTGCGTGAGCACGTCGCCGCGGCGCAGTCCCGCGCGGGCTGCGGGGCTGTCGGGTGCGACGCCGATCAGCTCTATACCGCGCAGCGACTCCGGCAGCCCCAGCAGGCGGCGCCGTTCCGCCGACAGCGCCACCGGCTCGACGCCCAGCCAGCCTCGGATCACGCGACCGTGTTCGAGCAGCTGTTCGGCCACGCCGCGGACGAGGTTCACCGGGATCGCGAAGCCGATGCCCTCGGCGGCTTCGCCGGCCGCCAGCGCACTGACCACCGCGGTATTGATCCCGACGAGTTCGCCACGGGTGTTGATCAGCGCCCCCCCGGAATTGCCGACGTTAATCGCTGCATCCGTCTGGATGAAATTCTCGAATGTGGTAACACCGAGTTCACCGCGCCCTACCGCGCTGACGATGCCTTGAGTCACCGTCTGGGAAAGTCCGAACGCGTTGCCTATCGCGAGTACGACCTGGCCGGGCCGAAGCCGCTCGGAGTCGCCGAGCGGGATCGTCGGCAGGTCGGGCAGGTCGATGGCCAGCAGCGCGAGTTCCGTTTCCGGGTCCATGCCCAGCAGGCGCGGCCGGGTGCTGCGACCGTCGGCGAGCTGGACGCGGATCTGCTGTGCGCCGTGCACGACGTGCCAGTTGGTCGCGACCACGCCGTCGGCCGAGAGGATTACGCCGGACCCAAGACCGGCGCCGGATTGGGTATCCTCCGCGGTGGTGTAGATGCTGACCACGGCCGGTGCCGCGGCCGCTACGCCGGTGGAGAAGTCCACCCCGGTGGCCGGCGGGCGCGGCAGCAGTTCGGGCCTCACCAGGACCGCGATGAAGGCGGCGGCGAGGCCGATGACGGCCGCCTGGAGAAGCAGACTGACTATGCCGCGCACGTCGCGATCACCCCGGATGCCATTGCAGACCGGAGGCAGTCTACCCAAAGCGTCTCGGTGCGCGGGTCAGGCTGGCCACCTTTTTTTTCGGCTGTGTATAATTCAGCGGCTACGGACTACATGATGAGCATCAGCCGGCACCGCCGGCCAGGGAGGCCGGGCAGAGCTCAGGGAGCCGAGGTCCCGCCCGAATCCCGGCAGTCATTGGTCCATGACCTGTCGGAGGGCCGTGGTGCCCCCGGACCAGTACGCTCGCAACCACGGCCTGGCTGTTCAGACGGAGTGTCCGAATGACTGAAGAAACCGATCTCACGCGCCGCCACTTCCTGACCGTGGCCACCGCCACTGCCGGCGTCGTGGGCGTGGCGTTCGCCGCGGCACCTTTCGTGGCCTCGTTCAGGCCGAGCGCCCGGGCGCGCGCCCTCGGCGCGCCGATCGAGGTCGACGTCAGCAAGATCAGCGAAGGATCGATGCTCAAGGTCGAGTGGCGCGGTCAGCCCGTGTGGGTGCTGCACCGTACCCAGGCCATGCTCGACACGCTCGAGGAAATCGAGCCGCGGCTGCGCGATCCCGAGTCGAACCAGTCCGACCAGCCCGATTACGCGCGTAATCGCCACCGCTCGGAGCGTCCGGAGTACCTGGTCGTGATCGGCAGCTGCACCCACCTCGGGTGTGCCCCCATAGAACGTTTCGAGATCGGGCCGGCGGACCTCGGCCGCGACTGGAAGGGCGGATTCTTCTGCCCGTGCCACGGTTCGAGCTTCGATCTCGCGGGAAGGGTGTTCTCGGGCGTACCCGCACCGACGAACCTCGTTATTCCCCCGCATACCTTCACGGATGACAGGACCCTGCTGATCGGGTCGGATACGGGGGCAGCCTGACGATGAGCACGTCGCAGTCCGAAGTTCGCAAGATGGGGGCGGGCAGCCGCTTCAACCAGTGGATCAACGACCGGTTCCCGCTGCAGAAGCTGATGCGGGAACACGCCACCGAATACTACGCGAGCAAGAACCTGAACTTCTGGTACGGCTTTGGCGTGCTGTCGATGTTCGTGCTGGTGATCATGATCGTCTCGGGCATCTTCCTGACGATGAACTACAAGCCCTCGGCCGACGAGGCATTCGCGTCGGTCGAGTACATCATGCGCGACGTGGAGTGGGGCTGGCTGATCCGCTACATCCATTCCACCGGTGCCTCGGCGTTCTTCGTTGTCGTCTACCTGCACATGTTCCGCGCGCTGATGTACGGCTCCTACAAGAAGCCGCGTGAGCTCGTCTGGATCATCGGCATGCTGATCTACCTCGCGCTGATGGCCGAGGCCTTCTTCGGCTACATGCTGCCGTGGGGCCAGATGTCGTACTGGGGCGCGCAGGTGATCATCTCGCTGTTCGGCACGCTGCCGGTCATCGGTGACCCGCTCGTCGAGTGGATCCGCGGCGACTTCTACATCTCCGACATCACGCTGAACCGCTTCTTCGCGCTGCACGTGATCGCCATGCCGCTGGTGCTGATCTTCCTCGTAGCCGCCCACATCATGGCGCTGCACGAGGTCGGTTCCAACAATCCCGACGGTATCGAGATCAAGGAAAACAAGGATGCGAGCGGCAAGCCGGTTGACGGCGTGGCGTTCCACCCCTACCACACGTCGAAGGACCTGGTGTACATCATCATCTTCCTGATCCTGTTCTCGGCGGTGGTGTTCTTCGCCCCGACGTTCTACGGGTTCTTCCTCGAGACCGCGAACTTCGAGCCGGCCAACCCGCTGGTCACGCCGGAGGCGATCCACCCGGTGTGGTACTTCACGACCTTCTACGCGATCCTGCGGGCGGTGCCCGACCAGCTCGGCGGGGTGATCCTGATGGGGGCGGCCGTGTTCGCGCTGTTCCTGCTGCCCTGGCTCGACCGCTGCCGGGTGAAGTCGGTGCGCTATCGCGGCTGGCAGTTCAAGGTCGCGCTCGCGCTGTTCGTGGTCAGCTTCGTGTTGCTCGGCTGGCTGGGGCTGATGCCGGCATCGGGCATCTACCTGACGCTGACGCGGATCTTCACGATCATCTATTTCGCCTTCTTCATCTTCATGCCGATCTATACAGCCATGGAGAAACCGAAGCCGGTGCCTGACAGGGTGGTCTATGAACATGGTTAATCGGGTTCTGCCTCTGTTTGCCGCGCTGCTGCTGGGTGCGCCGGCGCTGTCACTGGCCGCATCGGGAGACTTCCCGCTGCAGTCGGCCAACAACGACGTGCGCAACGCGGCGTCGCTGCAGCGCGGGGCGAAGTATTTCGTCAACTACTGCCTCGGCTGCCATTCGGCGCAGTACGTGCGCTACAACCGCGTCGCCCGGGACCTGGGCATCAGCGAAGACCTGCTGGTCGAGAACCTGATGTTCACCACCGACACCGTGCACGACACGATGACCATCGCGATGCCCGGCGGTGATGCCGAGGGCTGGTTCGGTACCCTGCCGCCAGACCTGTCGCTGATTGCGCGCTCGCGATCTGCCGACTACCTCTACACCTTCCTTAAGGCGTTCTACCTCGACGAGGACGCGGTGCTCGGTACCAACAACAAGGTGCTCTCCAACACCAGCATGCCGCACGTGCTGTGGGAGCTGCAGGGTATTCAGCGGCCGGTGTATCGGGAGGAGCGCAACGGTGACGAGATCACCCGCGTATTCGACGGTTTCGAAACCGTGCGTGAAGGCGCGCTCTCGGAAGAGGAATACAGCCGCATGGTCCGTGATATCGTGAACTTCCTCGATTACATCGGAGAGCCTGTACAGGTGGAGCGGGTGGCCATAGGCATTCGCGTCATCGCCTTCCTCCTCGTATTCCTGCTGATCGCATGGCTGCTCAAGCGGGAAATCTGGAAGGACGTCAAGTGAAGCCCGGCAACGCCGGGCTTCTGCCCCCTCTGCTCCCGCGACGCCGGTACTGAATACGATATGACGCTTTTTTCCAGACCAGGCTGTCCCTGGTGCCACCGCACCCGCCTGGTGATGGCCGAGAAGGGCATCACGATGGACATCGTGAGTGTCGACGGCGACCACCTGCCCGAAGACCTGCTCGACCTCAACCCCTACAACACCGTACCGACACTCGTCGACCGCGACCTCGTGCTCTACGATTCGCGCGTCATTGTCGAGTACCTGGACGAGCGCTTCCCGCATCCGCCGCTGATGCCGGTCGATCCGGTGACGCGGGCCCAGTTTCGCCTTGCGCTGTACCGCATCGAGCGTGACTGGTACGGGCTCGCCGAGGAAATCGACGCCGCGCCGGACGCCCGCAAGGCTTCCCGCAGTCGGAAGATCCTCGAGGAAAGCATCGTCTCCAGCGCCGAGGTGTTCGGCGCCAAGCCGTTTTTCCTCAGCGACGAGTTCTCGCTCGTAGACTGCACGATCGCGCCCATACTGTGGCGCCTGCCGGTGTTCGGCATCGAACTCCCGACCAAGGCCCGCGCCATCCAGCGTTACATGGATGACGTGTTCGCGAGGCCGTCGTTCCGGCAGAGCCTCACCGAGGTCGAACAGGACATGCGCGTCTAGCGCGCGAGGCGCGCCGGGCGGCGCCGTCCGCCGGTGACTGCTATGCCCATGCCCACATCCCGTCGACCCTACCTGCTCCGCGCCATGCACGAGTGGATGACCGACAACGGCCTTACGCCGCTGGTCGTCATCGACGCGCAGCGTGACGGCGTGCAGGTGCCGGCCGAGCATGTCAGCGAAGGCCGGATCATCATCAACGTCAGCTGGCAGGCCACGCGCGAGCTGCAGCTCGGCAACGACAGCATCAGCTTCAGCGCCCGGTTCGGCGGTCGACCGTTTCCGGTCGACGTGCCAGTGGCATCGGTGCTTGGCATCTATGCCCGTGAGACCGGCCAGGGCATGGTGTTCGGAGAGCCGGGGCAGGAGCCCGACCCGGACGGCCCCGGCGGCGGCGACCGGCCGGATGGTGGCCCCGGCGGCGACAGCGACGACGCCCGGAGCTCTGGCCGCGCTTCACATCTGAAGGTGGTCAAGTAGCCTGACGGGCGGACAGGGTCCGTGGCCGGCTCAGCTCAGCTCGTGGCGTCGAACGCGTGGCGCAGCCACTCGATGCGTGGCGCGTCGCCCGGCCCGCTCATGAGCACCACGTCGAAGCGCACGGGCGGCGGTGTCCCGCCCAATCCTGAGAGGTAATGCCGCGCGGCGAGCGCGAGCCGGCGCTGCTTGCGTGCGCCTACAGACGCCGCGCCTCCCCCGAAGGCGTCGGTGCGGCGGTAGCGGACCTCCACGACGACGAGGACTGCGCCGTCGCGCATCAGCAGATCGATCTCGCCGAGCCGGCAGCGGTAGTTGCGCGCGACCAGGGTCAGCCCGTGGTCGGCGAGATGGTCGAGCGCGAGCTGCTCCCAGCGCGCGCCAGCGTGGTCAGGGTGCGCCGATGCCGGCGGCGGCGGGGACGCGGACCGGAATCTCGGGCGCTTCGTCGTCATCGATGGTGATTCCGGGCAGCAGCGGTTGCGGGCGACCGCCGCGGTACTGTGCCCACGCGAGGTCTCGGCGGACGCGACCCTGCGGATCCACCTTCAGGTGCCCGCTCATGCCGGCAATGGTCGGTCGCCCGGCCTCGTCGCCGCTGGCGAACAGCGCCGGTACGAGCCGGTAGGTGTCGAAACCCATTGCGTGCAGGCGGCCCAACCGCTGGCTGCCTGCCGGCGAGTAGCGTTCCAGCTGGGCGCGCACCCGGCGCGCGGTGTCATCGGCTGCGACCAGCCACGGGGCGTCGGGAAAGATGATGCCGTTCAGGTCGCCATCGGGGCCGCCGCCCGGGTCGTGCACCGCCGACGTCGAATACAGCGGGATGCCACCGGCGAAGAAGTAGCGAAGCTGCGGGCGTATCAGTCGGGCCTGCGCATTGCGGGCGGCGAGGAAGATGAAGTCGATATCCTGGCGCAGGCGTGGCTGGAACTGCAGTGACTCGCCCAGCGCGTCGGCGAGTTCTCGCCGGCGCTGCTCGCTGCGGTCGATATGCAGCAGCCGGGTGATCGGTTCGGAGAAGTCCTGCTCCCAGGCCGGGTAGCGCGCGAAATCGATCACGCTGCCGCCGTCGTCCTCGAGTGCGTGCGTGAAACTCTGCAGCAGGCGTCGGCCCCAGTCGTCGCCGGCCACGAGCACGACCGCGCGACCGCCATCCCGGCGTGCGGCCATGCGCGCGACCTGCGCGGCCTCGTCGTCGGGGTCCAGCGAGAACTGGTAGAAGTTCGGTGGCACCGGCACGTTGGGGTCGAGCTGGTTGAGCGCCAGCGTCGGCACGCTGCCGGCGACGGTGGCGACGGCCTCGGTCTCCTCGCGTACCAGCGGACCGATCACGAAGTCGGCGCCGTCGAGCAGTGCGCGGCGGTAGGCCTCTGTTGCGGACTGCGCGGCGGTGTCGTAGACACGCACCTGCGGGCGTTGTCCGGCGGTATCGTCGGCGTGCTCGTAATACGCTGCCATGAAGCCGTCGCGCACCGCGGTGCCGGCGCTCGACTGGCGGCCCGACAACGGCAGCAGCAGCGCGATCTGGCGCGGGTAGTCGGTCAGCCCGCGGTAGGCCTGGAGGACTTCGGCGACGAGCTGCCGGTCGGCCGGGTGCCCCGGATGGGCCTCGCGCCAGCGGGCGATGTCGCCGGATAGACCGAACGGGTTGCGTGCCGCGTTGACCGCGACCGCGCCCAGCGCGAGCCAGCCGGCGATTTCCGCGTCTTCGTGGCCGTCGCGCGCGGCTTCGAGCACCGCGCTGCCACCATCCTGCAGCCCGCGCCAGATGGCGCGATGGTTCGCGTGGATTTCTTCGGCGTCGTCGAGCAGCGCCTCGCGCTCGAGCAGCGCGGCGATTGCGGCGACCGGTTCACCCAGTTCGAACAGTGCTTCGGCCGCGAGTTCGTGGCGTTCCATCGCGGCGACGCGTGGCAGGTCGCCGCGAATGCGATCCAGCGCGGCGAGTGCGTCGTCGGGCCGGCCGCGCGCGAGCGCGATGCGCGCGGCCACCGGCGCCCACTCGTGGAAACGTTCACCGTCGGGTGCGTCGTCGGCAGCCGGGAGCATGCGACGCGCGTCGTCGAGACGCCCCGCAGCGAGGTACTCGCGTGCCGCGCGGGTGGCAAGCAGGAAACGGTCGGCGGGGCGCGCGTCGGCGGCGAGCTGCTCGTACACGCTGGCGGCATCGGCATGGCGTTCACCGGCCGACAGGCGCTCTGCGCGCTCGATTTCAGCGTCGAGCCCGGCCCGGTCACGCAGCGGCAGATCCGCGCAGCCGGCGACGAGCAGCGCGAGCAGGAGGATGGCGCCCGGTGCCGCCTTCGCCGTTATTGCAAGCCGCTTGACCACTGTAGACTCCAGTCGCATCGAAAGCCGGGCGGCGCAGGACGCCCGCTCATGGAGGACAGGCTCTTGGACCGTGCAGCCGGCATACTGTTCGTCGTGGCGACGCCCATCGGGCACATGGACGACCTGTCCGTGCGCGCGCGTGACACGCTGGCGTCCGCCGACCTGGTGGCGGCCGAGGATACCCGTCGCACAGGGCAATTACTATCACGGCTCGGCGTCTCCGTCCCGCTCCTTTCCCTGCATGATCACAACGAAACGCAACGCGTGCCGGGGCTCGTCAGGCGCCTCGAGGAAGGCGCGAAAGTGGCGCTCGTCAGTGACGCCGGCACGCCGCTGGTGTCGGACCCCGGTTTCAGGCTTGTGCAGGCCGCGCGCGCCGCCGGCGTGCGCGTCGTGCCGGTGCCCGGGCCGTCAGCGGTGCTCGCGGCGCTGTCGGCCGCCGGCCTGCCCACCGACCGGTTCGTGTTCGAGGGCTTCCTGCCCGCGCGCCGCACCGCGCGCCGGACCCGGCTCGAGGCGCTCGCCAACGAACGCCGCACGCTGGTCGTGTTCGAGGCGCCGGCGCGGCTGAGCGAGTGCCTCGAGGACATGGCTGCGGTGTTCGGCGCCGGGCGCGGCGCCGTGCTCGCGCGGGAGCTCACCAAGCGTCATGAGCAGATCGTCGGTGCGACCCTCGACGGCCTGTCTGCACTGCTGGCCGACGGCACGGTGCCCGCGCGCGGCGAATGCGTGCTCGTCGTCGAGGGTGCGCCCGAGGTCTCGATCGACGAGGTCGAGGCCCGGCGGGTGCTCGAACTGCTGCGCCCCGAACTCCCGCCCGCGCGCGCCGTCCGGCTCGCCGCGGCGATTACCGGTGAACGTCCGAACCGGCTCAAGCGGCTGCTGCATGCCGCCGGGACCGAACCCGCGGACCCGGCGGCGACCGGCGACGATGGCGGCGCACGGGACGACCCGTGAAATTCGGCTTGTGAAGCCGTCACGTTGGGCCTACATTGCGTTCCGGGAGCCGGTCGAACGGCCGCTGCGCGGGTCTGCCCGCGTGGAGGAAAGTCCGGGCTCCGCAGGGCAGGGTGCCAGGTAACGCCTGGGGGGCGCGAGCCCACGGAAAGTGCCACAGAAAATATACCGCCGTCTCCGGACGGTAAGGGTGAAAAGGTGCGGTAAGAGCGCACCGCGCGGGTGGTAACACGCCGCGGCACGGTAAACCCCACCCGGAGCAAGACCAAATAGGGGGGCGCGCGGCCTTGCGCCGCACCATGCGGCCCGCATGGGTCCCCGGGTAGGTCGCTACAGGCGTCCGGTGACGGACGTCGCAGAGGAATGGCCGTTCTCGACAGAACCCGGCTTACAGGCCGGCTCCCCCTGTCTCC
>PWYM01000098.1 GCA_003567855.1 Gammaproteobacteria bacterium
CTGGACCGCGCGCTGCGCGAGGTCACCCAGGCCGCCGAGCGCGCACAGGGCCAGATGCCGGCGGGTACGCCGCCACTGCGGATCTTCGAGATGTCAACGATGGAGGAACCTGTCCTCCAGTTTGCGTTCGGCTCCGATGGTCTCACGGCACCGGAAATTCGCCAGAGACTCAGGGCGGGACTGTTACCGCGCCTGCGCGCGATACGCGGCGTGGACGCCGTGTATATCGGCCGTGAGGAAATACCTGAGCTGGTCGTGGATGTCGATCCTCTCCGCCAGGCATCGCTGGCGATATCAATCGACGCGCTCGAGGCGTTGTTGCTGGAGGCCACCGACCCGCCGGTGACCGGGACCATGCGCGGCGGCGCATTCGAGGGTCTGGGTCAAAGTGGCGACGAAACCTGGGACGTCACGCGAATCCAGAACCGCTGGCTGCTGCTGGACGATGGCGACGAGGCGGTGCCACTGGGCATGATCGCCAGCGTCCACCGGAGTCCGTCTCAGGAGCGTTTGCGCACCCGGCTCGATGGCAACGCAGCCGTCCTCGTGAGCGTCCATCGGTCGCCCCGCGCCGATGCGCTGCACGTTGCACGCGAGGCTCGGGACACCGTGTCCCGGTTTGCCGAAGACAACGGTACGCATGGGTTGAACACGACCCTGCTGTTTGACGATTCCCTGGTGACGCGCAGCGCGGTCCACAGTGTCATCGTGGCCGCCGTTGGGGGGGCGGCGCTGGCCATGCTGCTGCTCACGCTCGTTCTGCGCCAGCGCAGGCACGTGCCCGTGGTGGCTGCGGTAGTGGGCGTATCGATATCTGCCGCTCTGGTGGTGCTCCATGCATCCGGAATGACGCTGAATCTGCTGACCATGGCGGGCCTGCTGCTCTCCGTAGGGTTGGGGCTCGACTACGCGATCATCTATCTCGATCGGCTCGACCGATTGCCGGTGGACAAGCCTGACGCGCACCTCGATGCGCTGGCCGACGTGGCGGGGCCGCTGTTCGGAGCGCTGCTGACGACCCTGGCAGCCGTATTGCCGTTCCTGGCGGTGCGCGGGCTCGTTGCGCAGCTGTTCGAGCCACTGATCTGGACCGTCGTGATCTGTGCGGTGGCCTCTTTCGTGTCGGCAGTCGTCCTGCTGCCGACATTCGGACGCAGGCCGACTGCCCGAACCATGGAGTCGGATCGGCGCGCTCTTCCAGCGCGTCGATGGTCACGCTTCCAGCACCCCCTGGTGGCCTGGCCCGCCGTCGCGTTGCTGTTCGCAGTGCTGGTGATCGGTGGGCGGGCATTGCCGTTCGAAGTGCTGCCGAGCGTGGACGACGGGTTCGTCGGGCTCCGGATTACTCATCCCGCGGGTATCCCCGCTGACGACATGGACCTGCTTGCCAGGGACGTGGAGCGCGCACTGTCCGGGCTTGCCGGGACCGGGTCCGTCTTCACGACCGTGGGTGGGTATTTCCGCGAAGGGCTTCCGGCCTTTCGTCCGGCCACCGCCAACTTCATGGTGCAGATCGACCATGACCAGATCGGCTCTTCCGCGCAATGGGCGACCGCGGCGCGGGAAGCGATTGCCGGTCTCGGCGTGTCCGAACTCACGATGTCCACGACGCTTCCGCGCATACGCGGCGTGCAGACCAGGCTAACCGATGCCGATCTGGTCGTTGTGCTCACCCGCGAGGATGGTGATCTGCTTGCGCTTGCCGAGACGGAGGGCGAGGTCGTCAGGGTGCTCGAGCGGGTCGACGGACTCATCGACGTAGAGCGCGTACGCGGTGGCGTCAGCCCGAGGTGGGTCGTGAACCCACGCCATGCGGCAATGTCTGCACTGGCTGTAAACCCCGACACGCTCAAGCGCGTCGTGAACCTCGCGCTGGATGGCACGGTGTTGCGCCAGCGCATGCAGGGCGGTGAGCCGCTTGCGCTGAGGCTGCGCTACGACCGCCGGTTCGCCGGCGCGCCACAGGATCTGGAGTCGCTGCGCGTACCGGTTCCGGGCGGTGATGTGCAGCTGGCCGATGTGGTGGACTTCAGTTTCACCGAGGAGCCGACCCACATCGAACGGCGGGAAGGGCAACGCGTCGTCCGTGTCGCCGCCCAACTCGATCCGGAAGGCCCTGGCCCCGCCCGGGTCGCACGGGACGTGGAGCAGGCCATGTCCGCGGCGAACATTCCCCCGGCCGTCGCCTGGTGGCTGGAGGGCGAGGTCGATGCCCTCGAGGAGACCCGCAGGACTTTCGCGATCGCGATCGCATTGGCGCTGCTGATGGTGTTGACACTGCTTGTCATGCAATACGGTTCGCTGTCGTTTGCCGCCGCGGGACTGATCACGATTCCGTTGAGTGGCGCGGGCACAGTGGTGCTGCTGGGACTTTTGAGCCGGCCGCTGGACGCGATGGTGTTGGCGGGCCTGCTGATCGCGGTGGGCATCGTTGCCAACAACGTGATTCTGGTGCTCTCACAGGCGCGACAATCTTTTTCGGAACACTCGACGTTGTCGCTACCCGATGCTCTGAAACTTGCGGCGCGAGACAGGTTCAGGCCGATCACACTGACCGTACTCAGCACAGTACTCGGCGTCAGTCCACTGATGTGGGGGGGTGTGGAGGTGTTCGGAATGCTGCAGCCACTGGCCATCGCCGTGTCCGGTGCGTTGCTGCTGTCGGTGCCGCTGGCATGTCTGCTGCTGCCCGGCGTCGCATCCTCGCTGGCGACGGTGGAGCGCAACTACAGGCGTGAGCGCGCCTGATCTTCACGACCCCCGTTCGCGCCTGTGCGTGTCGCGAGGATTTCAAGCGACGCCGAAAGTGTAGGTCCGCAGTCGCTGACCAGGTGCAGGTGTGCGAGATCGTCGGCGCGCGTGCGGCCGTGGTTGAGGATGACCACCGGTTTGCCTTCGGAAGCGGCCTGGCGTGCGAAACGGTAACCGGAAAAGACCATGAGCGAAGAACCGACCACGAGCAGGGCATCGGCCGAAGCCAGTGCTTCGCGCGCCGCAGTGACGCGTTCGCGAGGCACGGACTCTCCGAAGAACACCACGTCGGGTTTGATGGTGCCGCCGCAGGCTGCGCAGTCAATTGGTTCGAAACGCCTGTACAGCGATGGATCGAGTTCGACGTCACCATCGGGCCGCAGCCGCGAAGCGGTTGCGACGAACCGGGGGTTTCGCTCGCTCAGCGCGGACTGGAGCGTGTCGCGCCTCATGCTCCCGCGGCACTCGAGGCACACGACGCGGTCGAGCCGGCCATGCAGGTCGATGACGCGCGTGCTGCCGGCGCGCTGGTGCAGGCGGTCGACGTTCTGCGTAATCAGTCCGGTGATCTCGACGTGGCGCTGGAGGTCCGCGAGCGCATGGTGCGCTGCGTTTGGCGCGGCTTCGCTGAAGCGCGGCCAGCCGATGAAACTGCGTGCCCAGTAGCGACGGCGCATCGCCTCATCCCGCCGGAAGTCGTCGAACATCACCGGGCGGCTGTGCTTCCATTCGCCGCGCTCGTCGCGGTAGTCCGGAATGCCGGACGCGGTGCTGACGCCGGCGCCCGTCAGCACTGCGATGCGCGGGTGGGCGTCGAGGAACTCGGCCAGTGTCGCGGCGGCCGCTTCGGTGCCCGGCTCAGTCCGTGACACGGTGGCCGTGCAGGTCGTAGGTGTCGGCGCGCGTGACCTCGACGTCGAGCAGGTCGCCGGGCGCGGCGTCGGGGGCGCCGGTGACGATGACCTGGCCGTCGATTTCGGGCGCATCGCCGGGCCCGCGCGCGATCGCGGCCTCGCCCTCGACGGTATCGACCAGCACCTGCATGCGCGTGCCGACATGACGCGCCAGGCGCTCGGCGGACACTCTCGATGCGACTGCCATGAAACGGTCGTGGCGCTCGCGGCTGATGTCGGCGGGCACCGGGTCGGGCAGCGCGTTGGCCGCGGCGCCTTCCACCGGTGAGTATTCGAAGCAGCCGACACGGTCCAGCTGCGCCTCTTCCAGCCAGTCGAGCAGGCGCTGGAAGTCGCCTTCGGTCTCGCCGGGGAAGCCGACGATGAAGGTGCTGCGTATCGTCAGGTCGGGACAGATTTCGCGCCAGCGACGGATGCGCTCGAGCGTGTTTTCAGCGTGCGCGGGCCGGCGCATCAGCTTCAGAATCCGCGGGGTTGCGTGCTGGAAGGGGATATCGAGGTACGGGAGGATCCGGCCCTCGGCCATCAGCGGTACCACGCGATCCACGTGTGGGTACGGATACACGTAGTGCAGGCGCACCCAGATGCCGAGTTCGCCGAGCGCGCGGCAGAGATCCTCGAAGCGGGTCTCAAGCGTCTGCCCGCGGTGCTCGACCGGGCGATAGCGGATGTCGCTGCCGTACGCGCTCGTGTCCTGCGAGATCACCATCAGTTCGCGTACACCGGCGCGCGCGAGCGCCTCGGCCTCGCGCATCACCTCGTCGAGCGGCCGGCTCGCAAGCCGTCCGCGCATATCCGGGATGATGCAGAAGCTGCACTTGTGGTTGCAGCCCTCGGAAATCTTCAGGTAGGCGTAGTGGCGAGGCGTCAGGCGCAGTCCCGCTTCCGGCACGAGATCGGTGAACGGATCGTGGCTGGGGGGCAGGTGTTCATGCACCGCCGAGACGACCGCCTCATACGCGTGCGGCCCGGTGACACCGAGTACCTGCGGGTGCACGTCGGTGATGCGCTCGGGCCGGGCGCCGAGGCAGCCGGTGACCAGCACGCGCCCGTTGGCGTCGAGCGCCTCGCCGATCGCCTCGAGCGACTCGTCTATGGCCGCATCGATGAACCCGCAGGTATTGACGACCACGAGATCGGCGCCCTCGTAGTCGCCGACGAGCTCATAGCCCTCCGCGCGCAGCCGCGTGAGGATGCGTTCTGAGTCTACGAGCGCCTTCGGGCAGCCGAGCGAGACGAAACCGATTCGACCAGGGGTGTTCATTGGGCGGGCAGCGATCCGTGCTTCAGGGCGCACATGCTAGCGTGTGCCCGCCCCGCCGTCACCGCCGCAAGTATGCCCGGAGGAGCCGGTGACGCGCGCAGCCGGCCCCGTTGAATCGAGTGCGGTGCGGTCGCTCAGCCGGCCGGGTTGCCGTCGGCGCCGACGATCTTGGGTGCGCTGTCGTCTTCCTCACGCACCTGGCCGTCGTTGCGTTCCTCCTGGGAGGCTTCGCGAACGCCGTCGACCTCGATTTCGAAGTTCAGATTCTGGCCGGCGAGCGGGTGGTTGCCGTCGACGGTGACCGACTCGTCGCCGACCTGCGCGATCGTGACGACGCGCGGCCCCTCGTTGGTCTGGGCCTGGAACTGCATGCCGGGCTGCAGCTCGCCGAGCCCCTCGAAGGCGCTAAGCGGCACCGACTGCACGAGCCCCTCGTGCCGCGGCCCGTAGCCCTCCTCGGGTGTCAGGCTGACCTCGAAACGGTCACCGGCATTGCGTCCGTCCAGGGCCTTCTCGAGCCCCGGAATGATGCTGCCGCTGCCGTGCACGTAGCCGAGCGGCGCATTGCCCTCGGAACTGTCGACGACCTGACCTTCGTCAGTCTTCAGCGTGTAATGAATATGGACCACGCGATTCGCGGCAACCTGCATCGATGCCCCCTGGGATCATCCTGAGTGTAATCTCCATGGTAACGCGTCGGAGGGGCGCGCGTCAGGCCGGGGGGCGTACCCGGCGCGGTGACAGCGCGTTGCGCCGCCGGCGGATGCCGCATTAGGCTCGCCGGGCGGCACCGGTGCCGCCACGTGCAGGGACATCGGATGGCAGCTGAAACACCCGGCAGCGACCCGCCGGCCGAACTGGTGGCGCTCGATACCAGGCTGGTCGCGGCGGTGCGCGGCATCCGGCTGCTTGGCGCGCTGAGCTGGCCGCAGGACGAACAGCTGCGGTTCCTCGATGCGTGGCGGCGCGGGCGCCCCCGGTTGCCGGCGCCCGAATACGCGGTGCCCGACCAGGCCGCGATCGTCGCCGAACTCGACGTGATTGCGCGCGATGCGCCGCTATCGCACCCTTACGGCGCCTACCTCGCCGCCACCGCGAGGTCCTACGCCGGTGCATGCCGGCTGCTCGCCGCGGCGGGTACGCCCGACATGACCCGCTGGTCGCTCGATCTCTACGGCCGCCCGGGCGATCCGCTGCCCGGCGGCGAGGTCGACAACCTGGACGCCGCCCGGCACTTCATCGCGGTGAGCCGCGATTTCGAGACCGGGCCGCTCGACGCGCCGGAGGCGCAGCTCACGCCGGAGGCGCTCGCCGAGGTGCTCACCGCGCGGATGCGCGAGGTGTTCGGCGACGACCCGATCCCGGTGGTCGTCGACCCCGGGCTGGTCTCGCGCGCGGCCGCCAGCGGCACGCGCCTGCGGCTGCGCGGCGGCATTGCATTCCAGCCCGCCGACGTCGAGCAGCTGCTGCAGCACGAGGCGTTCGTGCACGGCCTGACCGCGCGCAACGGCCGCGCACAGCACGCCTTCGGTGCGCTCGCGCTCGGTGCGCCGCGCACCACCGGCACGCAGGAGGGGCTTGCGACCTTCGCCGAACTGGTCACCGGCGCCATCGACGTGCACCGGCTCGAGCGCATCGCGCTGCGCATCATCGCGATCGACCGGGCGCTGGACGGCGCGGACTTCATCGAGGTGTTCGCGCTGTTCATCGAAGCCGGGCAGGGCGAGGTCGAGAGTTTCCGCTCGGCGATGCGGGTATTCCGTGGCGCGCCGCTGACCGGCGGCCACGCGTTCACGAAGGACGTGGTGTACCTGCACGGACTGCTCGAGGTGCACACCTTTTTCGGCTGGTGTCTGCGCGAGGGACGCCTCGGGCTTGCGCGCCACCTCATGGCCGGCCGCATGACCGTCGACGACGTGCTCGTGCTCGAGCCGCTGTTCGAGGCCGGCCTGCTCGATGCACCGCGCTGGCTGCCGCCGTGGCTGACGCGCGGTTCGATGCTCGCCGGCTACCTCGCGTTCGCGGTGTTCGCGAGCAACATCCATCTGCCGGGGCTGTCGGC
>PWYM01000012.1 GCA_003567855.1 Gammaproteobacteria bacterium
GTATCACATTCCTTGACCTGATCGTTTCTCTATCCGTGGTAACCGTTACGAAATCGGTATTGCATTCGATATTTAGCGCATAACCGGTTCGATAAAGTTTGTTAAGCCCATTTTTTTTGATCACACGATCGGCATGAGCATTAAACAACGTCAGAGATGGACGGTCGTTTGGTGTGATGTAGGCATTTTCTGTGCACTCATCACACTGAATAAAATGCTTAAGTGAAAATGGTTCCAGGTCAAGATGATGCACTTTGGGTGACCGAAGGTACTCCATCCCCACATTGGCTGTTATGCGTTTCCACTCGGCTAGCGGCTCATCATTGGGATCGACAATCCGCAGGTCACTCCGCTTAGTAATTCGGTGTCGGATCAGCGCATTAGTCAGGTATGCACCGTGAATGCCGCCGCCAATGATAGCCCAGTCTAAAGTTGAATCACGACAAATCATGCATTCATGCTTTGCTCGTATAGTTCAGATACTTTCTCCCAGTGCACCAGATCGAGCCAGGCGTCCACGTAATCTCCCCGCAGATTCTGGTAGTTCAGGTAGTAGGCATGCTCCCAGACGTCCACGCCGGTGAGCGGTGTCAGCCCATCAGTAAGCGGATTATCCTGGTTCGGTGTTTGAACCACGCTGAGGGCCCCACCACTGCCTGCTGCCAGCCACGCCCATCCGCTGCCGAACACACCTCCCGCAGCACTTTTCAACTCCGCTTTCAGGTTTTCCAGAGATCCGAAATCCCGGTCAATGGCATCTGCCAGTCTGCCGGCTGAACTGCTTCCGCCCGGAGTCATCGTATTCCAGAAAATCACATGGTTCAGGTGCCCGCCGCCGTGATTCCGGACTGCCGTCTGCACCTCATCCGGCAGATCATTGAGGCCCGCCACCAGTTCCGACAACGTCATCTCCTGCAGATTGGAACGATTCTCTAGTGCACTATTCAGGTTATTGATGTACCCGTTGTGATGCCTGCCGTGGTGGATTTCCATGGTTTTCGCATCAATGGCCGGTTCCAGGGCGTCGGCAGCATACGGCAACGGCTCAAGAGAAAAGGGGTAGACAGCATTAAATATGTCGTCATACGCGAGGTAGCTGCCCTCTCCATTTACATTTGCTGCACATGCATTCGTAATCATTGCAGGAGAAAAAAGTGCCGATGCCGACCCAAAGGTCATGAATTTCAGTGCTTTTTTTCGGGATATCGTGTTTTCATTCATCATTATTAGTAAGGTTTTAGAATTTATGGTTGATAGTTGATTGTTTTTATATGAGATCATTATCGGATAGATGCCGGCTCTGCGTACTCCTCCACCCATTTACGAACCTGCTCATACCAATAGATGGAGTTATTGGGTTTCAGGATCCAGTGGTTTTCATCCGGGTAGTAGATCAGCCGCGAGTCGATCCCTTTGGTCTGTAGTGTTCTAAATAGCTCGAAAGACTGGCCAACCGGCACACGGTAGTCACGCTGGCCGTGAATGATTAGCGCCGGAGTGCTGAAATCTGCGGCAAAATAGTGTGGGGAGATCTGTTCATAAATCGACGGATCATCCCAGTAATCAACGAATCGTTCGCTGTGAACGGCAAAATCGGCTGCCATCTGTGAATACATGTTATAAACAGGTGCATGAATCACAAGAGAATTGAACGGATGATCTTTAGCAAGCAAAATGCTGGAGAGATATCCACCATAACTTCCTCCGCCGGCAACCATTCTCTCCGCATCTATCCATGGTTGATCCGCAAACCATTCGGCTGCTTTAATGGTATCTTCATATGGCAGCGTGATCCAGTCGGGGTTGATAGTATCTGTAAACTCCTGCCCAAAACCTGATGAGCCGTGAAAATTGTGCCAGGCCGTTACATATCCCCATGAGGCAAACGTCTGTGCGTTCCAGCGGAAATGAAATCCATCAGTGATGCCGCTGTGCGGACCGCCATGGATCAGCAAAAAGAGCGGATACTCTTTGCTCTCATCAAATCCGGGAGGATAGTGCACCCACATTTGAATCTCTTTGCCATTCGCTCCGTCGTAGGTCACCGACTCATAGGTGCCGAGGTCCACTTCATCAAGAATTTTATCGTTGATGGTATCGAGACGGAACGTTTCACCGGTAGAAGAATCCACGGTCACGATTCGCGGCGGATAGAGAAAACTGTGATTCTGTGCCACAAGAATGCCATTGCCGGCAACATCAATGGCCGGAAAATCGGTATTGGTTGTGATGGCTCGCGGCTCGCTACCATCGACCTGAATGGAGTAGACGCGTCTTGTACCTGCATCATCAATTGCACCGAACAGGCCGCTTCCATCCGGTTTCCATGCCAAGCCGTCGGCAGAACGATCCCAGTCTGTGGTCACTTCATTATGACTCCCCTCAGCAACATTATACAGAACAAGCCTGCGGGTATCGGCATAAAATCCTTTGATCCGCTGCGTTGTGTAGGCGAGAATCTGGCCATCAGGGCTGAATAGCGGACTGCCATCGGTAGCCTCATTGTCTGGTGTGATATTGACCGCTTCGCTGCTGCCCGGCTCCACCAGAAACAGGTCCATATTAACGTTGGTCTCATCGCGTGTGCTGTTTGCGTTAAATGCCACCAGCGATTCATCTGGCGACACATCATAATTTCCCGCTCCCTGAGATGAGCGCGGCAGCTGCCAACCGGTGGGTTCGGTAATGTTCTCCGTGTCGCCACCATCTGATGGAATTCGAAAGATGTGAGCTTCCCGCTCCTCATCAATCCAGTGATCCCAAAAGCTATACGGCATTGCATTCCATGTGTGAGCCGATATATGCGAATCGCGCCGCTCCTTTAACTTTTCGGCCATTTTATCCCACTCCATATCCGGAAAGATTCGGCTGATGAAGTAGATATGTTCGCCCACCCATTTTGGCGCACTTACTCCGGTGGGCACTTCGGTCAGGCGGGAGGCTTCACCGGGCTCATCCATCGGCAGAATGTAGATTTGAGAAGCATCATCGCCTTCACGGCTGGTGACAAATGCCAGTTTGGAACCATCGGGGCTGAATGTTGGCTGCCCGTCGGCTGAACCTTGAGTGGTAAGCGGCCGCTCTACCGACCCGTCAGTTTTGAAAAGCCATAAATCGGTATGGCTTTTGTCATCCTCAACTGTGTATCGCGTTACAGGTGCCACTACCCAGACTCCATTTGGCGAAATCACAGGCGAGCCGATGCGTTTCATCTCCCACAGTTTTTCAACAGAAAGTGGGTTGAAATCACGTTCCTGATAACTCACTTTCTCATTTAGCTCTGCATACAATTGAACCGGAGCGATACCCGAGATTACAAATAGAAGAGTTGAAAGAATAAATAGCTTCATGTTGTTCATTGTTATTTATGATTGTGCTGTCATATTAAACCTGTAAAATAAACTGAAATATTAAAGTGAAATTACCTGATCCACACCCGCAGGCGCCAGTGCTTTGTAGAGATCAGGAAAACAGCCTGCTTGAACCCCTTCTACCGTACCTGATACCTGGGCATTGCGCGGCTCACCTACTGCCAGTTTTCGTTGAAGTGCGCACTGATCGCACATCATCAGCAGGATTCCATACTCCTGTGCCAGTTTCGACACGCGTTCACCGGTTGGGTCGCCTTTCCGCAGGATGTACGTATTGTCATCAAAAAAGAACATTCCGGCTACGTCCACGCCGTGATCACCCGCCTCAAGCTGAGGCAGAATCATGGTTCCGAGTTTGTAGTTTGCTGCGTTGGGTTGATTGAATATATAGGCTACTTTCATTGTTTTTTAAATTTAGATCTGTTTAAGGTAAGTCAGTTTAAATATGGCCTGCTGATTCCCCTGATTTGGGCTCAGCCCCTCATCACCAAAAGGATGAATATCATTGAATACAAGGTAGAGATAGGAGAGCGGTGCAAATTCCCACGAAAACCTTGTGTTTATGGAGTTCGTATTGAGGTCGGTGTTGTGCTGCCAGAAAGCAGTTAACTGAATCCTCGGGTTGAGAGCAATTCGAACATTTGGTGCTATCAGGTTGACATTTCGGCTTTCTGAGTTAACCCCCAGATCACGAAATCGGTTATGAATAAATCTCATGCCGGCCGAGAAATAGGGTGTTGGATTCAAGTCTGATGAGAGATCTATGGAGGTCAATTCACCATCAAAATAGCCGCCATGTCTAATAATACCACTTATGCTTACTCCTGCGCTACGATCGCTGTTGAAAGTCATTTGGTGCTGAAAATACCTGTAGCTGCCCGGCTCTATCTCAATTCCCACAGGGTTGAACGGTATCTGAAGATTTTGCCACTCAGTCAATATTCCATAACCAAAAGATGCACCGTTCTGAAACTCTACTCCAACAGGTCGTACTGCAACATATCCTTCTTGAAAAGTGAGATCTGAATAAGTATGATAGAGGAAAACAGTAACCGCCGGCATAAACGCCCTAACCGAAGAGGGGCGCCATCCGGGTCGCCAATTCAGGTTTACAGCGGGGCTGGTTATGATAACATCATTTCGTGAGACAAAACCGGATCGTGCACGATAATCACTGCTTACTACTCCCTGAATCAGGCCCGCATAAATCAGATTGTCCCGATAGGCCACCCAGTAATCCCCGGAATGACCAACCTTATCTTCCAACTCATCATACGATCCTGATAAATTAACTGACAGATTAACTCGTGGCGTAAAGCGGATAAACGTATCAATATTTCCCACATGATTTTGAGTGAAACCGGAGCCATTCGCATTTTCATCAATCCGTGAAGTGAGCATGAAACCGGCTCGTTTATTCCGGCCAAAATTGTGCTGATACCTCCCAACTCCAAACCACGATGCAGGAGAGAATTCAGACGATCTTTGCCTCATTAACAGACCACCTACACTTCTGCCTCCGGTTTGATCCACATATCGAATCCCGGCATCAATAGGAACGGGCTCACCTCCGACGGTAAGCCCGATACGGCGACTAAAGAATGGCTTTAGCGACTGAAGATTTCCAAGCTCAAAGAGATTGGCACTTTCAAGAAAAAACTGACGCTTTTCAGGAAAAAGTACAGGAAAGCGGGTTAGATTTATCACCTGCTGATCCACGTCGGCCTGGGCAAAATCGGTATTAAAGGTCAGGTCTACAACACTACTTCTGGATGGAGACCATTTGATTTCGCCACCGAATTTTGGACTGAGATCCGGCCGGTTATCTGAGTATGACCGGTCTGCCTGAACAAGGCCATATGGTTGAACTCGAACATTAAGCGGGGGATCCGGCGGCTCAATGTTCGTGAGTTTTCCAGCATAACTGGTTCTGTACGCTGTATATGCCCGCGGCCATGGTGACCACGCCGACTCTTCATTGCTACGGCGGTGGCGCCTCACAAAGTTAATTCCCCACTCCCCTTGATCTTCCTCATATCGCAACGAACTCCAGGGGATGGCCATCTCTACGGTCCATCCGCTGTCTGCCCGTACGGTTTCAGCATACCAAACCACATCAAAATTCCGGTTGAAAACAAAATCATCAAACACCTGAAGATCACGCTGATTGCCGTAGGGCGTAACCTGAAAACTGATGGCGTCCCGCTCGTTGTTGAAGGTGTCAAAAACCACACCAAACAGGTCATTCTGGAAATAATCGAAATTTCGTCGCAGGTCCCTCACCCGTGGCTTCTCCCCCGGATCATCCCGGTTAAACGCACCGATATAGATAAATTCATCGTTGTAAAGAACCCGTACTTCCGTATCGTATCTCGCCGGCTCACCCTGGTTCGGCTCCACCTGCTGAAAACCGCTTATTACCGGAGCCAACTCCCACTCGGGTTCATCCATCGTCCCGTCGATGGTAATCTCACCACTGATACGAGTGGCTTCAACCATTAGATTGGGACGATCCTGGGCAAAAAGAAAATCGCTGTATAGCACACCTGATAGAATAAGAAAGAAAATTCCTCTCAGATTCAGGCGATATGAATATCTGTCATATTTCATAATCGCGCTCTTTTTCTGAATAACACAATGAGTCCGCAAACTGCAAGCAGATGAAAAGAGAGAGCCATTCCCGCTCTTGCAAAACCACTATTTACATCTGTGGGCCTATAGTGGAATTGCGGCAAGGTTTCAAGGTCATCAAGAGTCACAAACTGCTCCCTCAGCATTTTATTCCTCATGGTTTCCATCCACTCCAGTCTGAACAGTTCCGTGGAGGCGTGAAAGTGATTGTAATGAGTGGCTGAAGTTCCGGCAAGGCTACTCAATGCCTCCTTTAAAACTACTGCGGGTGAAAATGCACTGATTCTGCCTGCAAATTCTTGCTGCTCTTCAAGCCTGCTGTAATAATCATCAACGATGGGCGATACGGCCTCGGCAATATTTTGCCGCACAATGTAGAACCACTTATAAAACTCATACAGCTCTCTCCACTGCTCATCCGCGCTGCTTCCTTCTGCTGCCTCTATGAACTCGGGATGATCCATAAAATAGCGGTCCAGAATTTCATCACGGTCCAGTGACATTGCCTCTTCACCGGCATTCCTTATCTCCACAAGCGCTTCGGAACGCGGTGGAACCTCATGAACTTTTTCAACAGCTACATGGAGCAGCGTGGGAATAACAAGTACAAACACCACCCAGACGCCCAGCAACGCTGTAATATTAAAGGATGAACTCTTCCCAAACAGATTCACCAGCAGCGATATCCCAAACCAAAACAGGAGATAAAGTGCCGTAAACCCTGAAAGGAGGGCTAAACCGGAAATATTTCCTGAAACCGATACCCCTGCAACCATCAGCGACAGAAGCAGAACCACCAACAGGACACCGAACAGAATCAGAAACCGGAAGGCCAGCCTCGAAATCAAAAATGCCATAAGCGACACCGGCTGAGACATCACCATCTGCAATGTGCCGTTTTCCCGCTCCTCCGAAAGGATATTGTAGCTGAATGCAATCACAACCAGCGGTATCAGAAA
>PWYM01000024.1 GCA_003567855.1 Gammaproteobacteria bacterium
ACATAACGACCATGGCCCGTACCGCCCAGAAAAGAATTCGTCGCCTCCTCGTCGCCAACCGCAGCGAGATCGCCATCCGCGTGATGCGCGCCGCCACCGAGCTCGGCATCGGCACCGTCGCTGTCTACTCCGACGAGGACCGCTTCGCGCTCCACCGCTTCAAGGCCGACCAGAGCTATCGCCTCGGCGAGGCCGGCAAGCCCATCGCCGCCTACCTCGACATCCCGGCGATGATCGAGATCGCGCGCGTCAGCGGCGCCGACGCGGTCCATCCCGGGTACGGCTTTCTCGCCGAAAATCCCGATTTCGCCGAGGCCGTGCAGCGCGCCGGCCTGACCTGGGTCGGACCACAGCCGGACGTCATGCGCCGGCTCGGCAACAAGGTCGCCGCGCGCGAGCTCGCCGAACAGGCCGGCGTCCCGGTGATGCCGGCAACCACGCCGCTGCCCGATGACCCGGCCGAAATCGCCCGGCTGGCCGAGTCGGTCGGCTACCCGCTGATGCTCAAGGCGAGCTGGGGTGGCGGTGGTCGGGGCATGCGCGTGATCCGCAGCCCCGAAGACCTCACCGGCGAGGTCGAAGTCGCCCGCCGCGAGGCCAAGGCCGCGTTCGGTAACGACGAGGTCTACCTCGAAAAGCTCGTCGAGCGCGCCCGCCACGTCGAGGTGCAGATTCTCGGCGACCGTCACGGCACGCGCGTGCACCTGTTCGAGCGCGACTGCACCGTGCAGCGGCGCAACCAGAAGGTCGTCGAGCGCGCGCCCGCACCCTACCTCGACGCCGAACGCCGCGAGGAACTGTGCGGTTACGCGCTGGCGCTCGCCGAGGCGGTCGACTACACGCATGCGGGCACCATCGAGTTCCTGATGGATGCCGACGACGGCGCGTTCTATTTCATCGAGGTCAACCCGCGCATCCAGGTCGAGCACACGGTGACCGAGGAAGTCACCGGGATCGACATCGTCAAGGCGCAGATCCGCATCGCCGAGGGCGCCCGCATCGGCGAGGCCGACTCGGTGGTGCCGTCGCAGGCGCGCATCAGGCTCGACGGCCACGCGCTGCAGTGCCGCGTCACGACCGAAAACCCCGAGAACAACTTCATCCCCGACTACGGGCGTATCCTCGCCTACCGCGGCGCGACCGGCTTCGGCATCCGGCTCGACGGCGGCACCGCGTACTCGGGGGCGCTGATCACGCCGTTCTACGACTCGCTGCTCGAGAAGGTCACCGCGTGGGCGCCGACGCCTGAGGAGTCGATCCGGCGCATGGACCGTGCGCTGCGCGAGTTCCGCATCCGCGGCGTGTCGACGAACCTGCTGTTCCTCGAGCAGCTCATCAACCATCCCAAGTTCCGTAACGCCGAGTACACCACGCGTTTCATCGACGAGACGCCGGAGCTGTTCCAGTTCCCGCGTCGCCGGGATCGCGCCACGCGGCTGATGCGTTTCCTCGGCGAGGTGCAGGTCAACGGCAACCCGGAAGTTGATGGCCGGGTGCGCGCCGAGCGGCGTCTGCCCGCACATCTGCCCACGCTGCCCGAAGGCGAGCCGCCGGCCGGCACCGTGCAGCGGCTGGAGGCGCTCGGCGCCGAGAAGTTCGCTAAGTGGATGCTCGAACAGCAGCCCGTGCTGCTCACCGACACGACGATGCGTGACGCGCACCAGTCGCTGCTCGCCACGCGCATGCGCAGCGCCGACCTCCTCGCCGTCGCGCCGCACTACGCGCGCCTGCTGCCGGAGCTGTTTTCGCTCGAGTGCTGGGGCGGTGCGACCTTCGACGTCGCGATGCGCTTTCTGCGCGAATGTCCGTGGGAGCGCCTGCGCGCGATCAAGCGCCGCGTGCCGAACATCCTGCTGCAGATGCTGCTGCGCTCGTCGAACGCGGTCGGCTACACGAATTACCCGGACAACGTGGTGCGCTTTTTCGTGCAGCAGGCCGCCGAGAACGGCGTCGACCTGTTCCGCGTGTTCGACTCGCTGAACTGGGTCGAGAACATGCGCGTGGCGATGGACGCGGTGATCGAGAGCGGCAAGCTGTGCGAAGGCACGATCTGCTACACCGGCGACCTGAGCGCGCGCGATCCCGGCAAGTACGACCTCCAGTACTACGTGCGCATGGCGCGCGACCTCGAAAAGGCCGGCGCGCACATCCTCGGCATCAAGGACATGGCCGGCGTCGCCAAGCCCTCGGCGGTGCGCCGGCTCGTGACCACCCTCAAGCAGGAAGTCGGCCTGCCGATCCATTTCCACACGCATGACACCAGCGGCATCGCCGCGGCGAGCGTGCTCGCCGCCGTCGAGGCCGGCGCCGATGCCGTCGACGGTGCAATGGACGCGATGAGCGGGCTGACCTCGCAGCCCAACCTCGGCTCCATCGTCGAGGCGCTGCGCGACGGCGAGCGCGACCCGGGCATGCCGCGACCGGCGATGCGCGAGATCAGCCGGTACTGGGAAGGCGTGCGCGAGTTCTACGCGCCCTTCGAGAGTGAAATACGTTCCGGCACCGCCGACGTGTACCGCCACGCGATGCCCGGCGGGCAGTACACGAACCTGCGCGAGCAGGCGCGCTCGCTAGGTATCGAGCACCGCTGGCCGGAGGTTGCGCAGCGCTACGCGGAAGTCAACGAACTGTTCGGGGACATCGTCAAGGTCACGCCCACGTCCAAGGTGGTCGGCGACATGGCGCTGTACATGGTCACCAGTGGGCTTACGCCCGAGGACATCACCGACCCGGACAAGGACGTCGCGTTCCCCGAGTCGGTGGTGCAGCTGTTCCACGGTGATCTCGGCCAGCCGCCCGGCGGCTGGCCCGAGGCGCTCAAGCGCAAGGTGCTCGCCGGTGAAGCCGGGCTCGTCGAGCGCCCGGGCGCCTCGCTGCCGCCCGCCGACCTCGACGCGCTGCGCGAGGAGGCGCAGAAGAAGGTCGGTCGGCGCATCGACGACTGCGATCTTGCGTCGTACCTGATGTACCCGAAGGTGTTCACGGATTTTGCCGCCCACCGCCGCCAGCATGGCGACGTGTCCATCCTGCCTACGCCGGTGTTCTTCTACGGCTTCGAGGGCGACGAGGAAATCGCCGTCGACCTCGAGCGCGGCAAGACGCTGATCCTGCGGCTGCTCGGCGTCAGTGACCCCGACGAAGAGGGCAAGCGCAAGCTCTTCTACGAGCTCAACGGCCAGCCGCGCACCGTCACGGTCACCGACCGCGGGGTCAGCGCAACTGCAGTCGCCAACCGCAAGGCCGAGGAGGGCAATCCGCTGCACGTCGCGGCGCCGATGCCCGGGCTCGTGGTGTCGGTCAGTGCCGAGCAGGGCAAGGCGGTGAAGAAGGGCGATGCGCTGGTGTCCATCGAGGCGATGAAGATGGAAACCGTGCTGCGCGCCGAACGCGACGGCAGGATCAAGACGATCTGCACCCCGGTCGGCACCCAGGTGGAGGCCCACGACCTGCTGGTCGAGTTCGAGGAATGAGCGGGCGGGGTGCGCCAGGCGCCGGTGCATCCCCGCCGTCGCCACGCGCGAAGACGGCCACGCGGCTGACGCCGTCGGAATGGGGTCGCTACTGGCAGCGGCCAACGGTCACGACCTTCCAGGCCCATTTCCCCGACAACTACGACGGCGAGATCGCCGACTTCTGGCACGGCGTTTTCGCACGGCTGCCCGCAGCGGCCCGCATCGTCGACCTCGCGACCGGCAACGGCGCGCTGCTGCTGCTCGCCCGCGCCCATGCCCGCGAGCACGGCCAGCGCTTCGACCTCACCGGCGTGGACCTCGCCGACATCCGTCCGCGCGATGCGCTGCGCGGGCGGCTGGCGCTGTTCGAGGACCTCGGCGCGATCCGCTTCGTCGGCCGTACGCCGCTCGAGCGCACCGGACTGCCCCCCGCCGGCTTCGACGCGGTGATCAGCCAGTACGGGTTCGAATACGCGCCGCCGGATGAGGCGGCCGCGGAGGCCGCGCGCCTGCTGGCGCCCGGCGGCACGCTGGCGCTGGTCATCCACCACGCCGAATCGGCACTCGTGCGCCAGGCGCACGCCGGCCTCGAGCAGGCGCACCATGCACTGGCGTCGCAGCACCTGCTCGAGCACGCCGGGCGGATGCTGCGGCGCCTGCAGCGCGCACGTACGCCGGAGGCCCGCCAGGCGCTTGCGGCCGACCCCCGCGCGCAGGCTGAACGCGAGGCGCTGAACGCCGCGCTGCGTGCCGTCAGCGCGCGGGCGGCCGCGCCGGACGCCGGCGGTGGCGCGGGATTCGCCGATTTCCTGCTGCGCAGCCTGCGCGAACTGCTCGAGCGCGCGGCCACGCTGCGCCGCGCGCAGATCATCGAAGCGCTGGGTGTCATCGAGCGCGAATGCCGCGATTACCAGCGGCGGATGGCCGACCTCGTCGATGCCGCATGCGACCGTCAGGACATCGACGCGCTGTCGGCGGCGCTGGATGCGGCCGGACTCACCGGCACGGGGTGCGCCGAGCTCCATTACCGCGGCGCGCTGATGGCCTGGACGCTCACCGCGCATCGGCCACCGGGCTGACGCCCCTCCCTGGCGTCGCGGCATCCAATGGCGTTCCGCCGGCGAAATCAGTCATGCAGGACATTGCCACGGTGACGGGTGTCCGCGCCCGGCGACGGCGGGCGTGGTGCCTGCGGCGGGGTCCCCGGTATAATGATTTCAAGGTCACCGCTTGGTGGTCAGGGAGGCAGCATGCACAGTCGTCGTGGTCGGCCATTTCGCTGGCGCTACGCCCGGGTCCGGGCCGGTGCGGTCGCGGCGAGCCTGCTCGTTGCGTCCAGCCTGTTTGGCAGCGCGGGCGCGACGATGCTTTCCGAGGATCCGCTGAGCAAGGAGGCGCACGAGTCCATGCAGGCGCTCGACTCGCTGATCGGGCGCTGGGCGCTGACCAGCCGCGAGGTCACCGCCGACGGTGATGCGCTTGAAGCCAGCGGCACCCGCACCTGCCGATGGGCGCTGAACCACACCGCGATCCGCTGCGATGACCGCTACGACGTCATCGGCCGCGTCAACGGTGCACCGCAGCCGATCACCATCGAGGAGTCGCTGTTCTACCTCAGCTTCAATCCTGAAACGGGGCTCTACGAGTACACCTACTTCTCGCCCACGCAGCCGGAGCCGTCGGTGGTGCCGGCAAGTTTCGATGCCGCCGAGCGGGTGCTGCGCGGTACCGCGTGGGTGCGCCACGCGGATGGCGAGATGCTGCTCAACACGCACATCAGCCACTTCGTCGGCCCCGACCGCATCGAGGAAACCTTCAGCCTGTCGCAGCCCGGCCGCGGCGCCGGCGAGGAAATGCTAGAGATCGAGCTGGTGCGCCGATCCTCGAATCCGCCTCCCGTCCTGCACTTCTGAGTTCGCGCGGCGCGCCCGCCCGCGCCGGGGTTCCACCGATGCTGTGGCTCGTGCTGCTCGTCTCGCTCCCACTGCTGCTGCTGGCGCCGGGCTGGTGGGTGCAGCGCGTGATGCGCCGCTACGCCGAGCCGGCTGACCGCTACCCGCTGAGCGGCGCGCGTCTTGCCAGGGAGCTCCTCGACGCCTGCCACCTGCATGACGTGCGCGTCGAGGCGACCGAACAGGGTGATCACTACGACCCGCAGGCGCGCACGGTCCGGCTGACGCCGCCGCACCACGACGGGCGCAGCCTGGCCGCGGTCACGATTGCCGCGCACGAGGTCGGCCACGCGCTGCAGCACGCCGAAGGCTACCGCCCGCTGCGCTGGCGCGGCCAGCTGGTGGGCTTTGCATCGCGTGCCCAGCGTGCCGCGCCGCTGCTGCTGATGGCGGCGCCGCTGCTGCTGATGGTCACCCGCGTGCCCGGCGTCGCGCTGGTCGCGGCGCTGCTCGCGGTCGCCGCGATGGCGCTCGGGACGCTCGTGCACCTGGTCACGCTGCCGACCGAGTTCGACGCGAGCTTCGGGCGCGCCCTGCCGTTGCTGCGCCAGGGCGGGGTGCTGCGTGACGGTGACGAGCCGCACGCGCGGCGCCTGCTGACCGCCGCCGCGCTGACCTACGTCGCCGCCGCCGCGATGAGCCTGCTGAACCTCGGGCGCTGGTTACCGCTGCTCAGGCGCGCGATCTGAAATCCACCGGTGCTCGACCCGGTCGCCGGGCCCGATCCCGAGCGCCTCGCTGACACCGCCGGCAAGCTCGAGCACATAGCGCGCGGGATGCGGGGAGCGGATCACGTCCAGCGATTCCGGCTCGGTCCGGGCGGCGATGTGCACGATGCGCCCGTCGGCGTCGAGGAACAGCATGTCGAGCGGGATCAGCGTGTTGCGCATCCACATCGACGGCTGCTCGCGGGCGCCGAAGGCGAACAGCATGCCGCGGTCGTCGGGCAGGTCGGTGACGAACATCAGGCCGCGGCGGCGCTGCGCATCCGTTTCGGCGAGCCAGACGGTGAACTCGTGACGGGCGCCGTCGCCGGCGACGATCGCCAGCGGCGAGCTGTCGAATGCGCGGTCGAGTTCGGCCGGGCCCAGTCCGGGGGGCGAGGCGTTCGCGCAGCCCGCGAACGGCATCAGCGCCGCGGCGAGCAGCGCCGGCAGCCAGCGCCGGATCAGCCCGCGCATCATGTGCCGGTCACCGCTTCGGGCTGCTGGTCGGGGTCTTCACCCGGTTTCAGCCAGCCCCGGAAGCGCAGTTCCGGCACGCTCACGGCCCGGCTGTCGCCGATCTGCCCGATGCCGCGCAGGCAGTAGAGCGTGCCGCCGACCCGGTGCCCGCCGCGCTTGAGCGCTTCGTTGAGGTTCACGTCGGCCCAGCAGCCGGTTTGCCCGCGGCTGGAGAAAAACCAGCCCTCGTGCTCGACGACCAGCGTCAGGTTGGCTTCGAACTCGTCGCCGGTCACGCCGGCGGCCAAGCCGTCGATACCGATGACGACGATCAGCGACTGGCCTTCGGCGAGCCTGCCGCGAAACCACAGCCGGCC
>PWYM01000273.1 GCA_003567855.1 Gammaproteobacteria bacterium
CAGGGCGGGCCGTCTGTGGCCGGCGTCCACGCCGCCGCTGGAGGGCGACCGCTTCGAGTATCGCCGGGTTACGCCCAGTCCAGATTGACGTGCGAGACGTCCTCGTCGGCGAGGCGCCGGCACAGCGCGCGGCGCGCGGCGTACATCCCCGGCACCTTGAACTCGTGCGTCTCGCAGTACACGTGATCAACGCGGTCGATCATGCCGCTGTCGAGCAGTGACTCGAGCAGCTCGATCTCGGTGCCCTCGACGTCGATCTTGAGGATGCGGACGCGCCTGTCCAGCGAGGCGATGAAATCGCTGAGCACGGTGGCCGGCACGTCGACCCAGTGGCCCTCGTCGAGATTGTGCTTGGCGGCCACCAGCGACGAACCGGCGGAATGGCCGAGCGGATCGCGCGCATACCTGCGGTGCAAATACAGGCGCGCGTGGCTGCCGGCGGTGACCACGGCATCGGGCTCGCAATGCCCCCCCTCGACGTCGCGAAACCGCGCATGCAGCCGGTCGAACGCGACCGGGTTGGGCTCGAACGCCCAGACTTCGGCGCCGCGCGCGTGCAGGGCGGCGGTCACGTCGCCGACGTTGGCGCCGCAGTCGATCGCAATGTCTCCGGGCTGGATGGGCAGCGCGCCGAACTGCCGCGCGGCACGCCGCTGGCGCGGGCGCTTGCGCGCCGCGTGCAGCTTGCGCACGACTTTCATCGCGATGGCGGCAGCATTCGCCACTGGCGGTCACTCCTTTTTTCGGGCCCGGCTGGTGCCCCGCCCGCGCCTTTCCTGGCGGCGCAACCGGAGGCGATCACGGTGGCAGGGCGTCCGGAGCAAAGCAACTCTGCACACACTGCGGATCCGCCCCGGCGCCGCTTGTTGCCACCCGGTGTCGCGGCCATACTCGCGGCCACGATGACCGCCCAGCCTCACGCCCTGCGCCGCCCGTTCCGGGCCCGCCCCGTATACCGGGTGCTCTACAAGCGGCTGCGCCTGCCGCGCCCGTTCGTGCACGGGCTGTTGAGCGGCGCCAAGCGGCTGACCGTCGCGTCGCAGGTCGCGCGGCGCGAGGCGCTCGCCCGCGACCTCGGGCCGGACGTCGCGATGGCACTGGAAGAGCCCACCGCGGCGAGGCGGTTCGAACCTGCCGACCTGCCCGGGGCTGCGGAAACCGCGGCGCGCTGCGTCGAGCTCTACCGCGACTACCGTGCCGATGCACGCGACCGTGACGCGCTTGCGCGTAACCCGAACAAGCGCTTCCTGCTGTCGGTACTCGCCGGCAACGAGTTCGCCGCACACCCGGAGCTGCTCAAGTTCATGGTGTCGCGCCCGCTGCTCGATGCGGCGACGCGCTACCTCGGCACCTTGCCGGTCGTGGAGGGCGCGGCGCTGTGGTGGACGCCGCCCAACGACACGGTGCGCGCGAGCCAGGCATGGCACATCGACGAGCTTGCCGCGCGCCAGGTGAAGATGCTGCTGAACTGCCTGCCGGTGGACGCCGAAAACGGCCCAGTGCACTTCCTGCCGGCGGCACTTTCCGAACGGCTGCGCGCCGAGGCCGGACATCGGCGCGGCCGGTTCAATGACGCCCGCGTCGCGGCCCCCGGTGTGGAGGACAAGGTCCAGGCGTCGACCGGCCCGGCCGGCAGCGGCGTGCTGCTAGACAGTTCCCGCTGCCTGCATTTCGGCAGCCGCGGCAACCGCGCCGATCGGCTCGTGCTGACCTTCCATTACCTGCCGATCGAGGCCCCGACCGAGACGCGCTACCGGCTGCAGCTCGCACGGCTGCCGGAGGCGCTCGCCGACCTCGACGAACGCCAGCGACTCGCGCTCGGCTTCGGCTGAGCGGCCGGCGCGCGCCTAGCGCCCGCCCAGCCCCAGCCGCTCGAGGTAGCGGTCGCGCAGCTCGGTCTGGCGGCTGCGCATGTCGATCTCGCGGCCGGCGATGAACACCTGGTCGGGGTAGCTCGTGACCTCCAGCGGGTCGCCGTCCCAGAGCACGAGATCGGCCTCGTAGCCTGACTGCAGGCGACCGATACGGTCTCCGACACCGAGGATGCGCGCCGGCACCGACGTGATCGCCGCCAGCGCGACCTCGTGCGGCAGGCCGTTGGCCACCGCGATACCGGCCGCCTGCGTGACGTTGCGCGCGTTGTGGCTGCCACCCGACCCGAACGCGATCGTCACCCCGGCCGCATGCAGCCGCGCGGCGTTTTCGAGTGTCGCGTGCAGCGTCTCGAACCGCGACGGCAGGTTGTTCAGCGGGTCGAGGATCACCGGCACGCCGGCATCGGCAATTGCGTCGGCGACCCGCCAGGCCTCGGCACCGCCGTGGATGATCAGCCGCAGCCGGTGCGCCTCGGCCAGGCGCAGCACCGCGCGGATGTCGCTGGCGCGGTGCACGCTCGCGATCAGCGGCATCTCGCCGCGCAGCAGCGGCTGCAGCGCTTCGAGATCCAGGCGTGTGGCCACGTAGTCGCGACGCGTGCGCCGCTCCCACGCACGGCGGTTGTCGGCGAAGTCGGACGCGTCCTGCAGCAGTTCGCGCACCTGCATCAGCGCCGCCGCGCGCGAGCCTTCGGCGATGGCCGCGCCCGATTCGCCGAGCTGCACGTGCATCGCCGCCGGGGAGCGCACGAGGTAGTCGTGCTCCCCGCCGAGGTGGATGATCGCGCCGCGCCCGCTGAACACGCTGGCGCCCGACGCGGCCGGCATCACGAGCGCACGCGTGACCCCCTCGATGCGGTTGACGGGAATCAGCGCGGAGTCGGGATTGATCGCATCGCGCACGTCGAAGCCCGGCCCCCAGCGGTCGCCGCCGTAGCGGGCATCGACGGTCTGCTCGATCAGCGAAACCTCCTCGATGCCGATATGGCTGTACGGGTCGAACACGCCCGACGTGAGTACGCGTCCGGCAGCGTCGATACGTCGCACGTCCTCCGGCACCGACACGTCATCATCGGCACCCACGCGATGGATGCGCCCGTCGCGCACCCACACGGTGCCACGCTCGATGACGCCGGCATCGCCGCCAGTGTGGACCTGCGCACCCGTGATCGCGAACTGCTCGGCGAGCACCGGCGTCGGCAGCATCAGTGCCGCCGCGAGTGCAGTCACCCACGCCGCCACGGTCCGCCGCCCCGCGGCCAACATCGTGCCACGCGCGCTCACGGGCGCACCCCGTCGCGCGTGCCGTGGAAGAAGTCGCCGTCCGGTGGCAGCACGGGATCGCCGCGATCGAGGCGCTTCACGCCGTCTATCCACACTTTGACCGTCCGCGTGTACACGGAGAACGGATCGCCGTCCCAGAGCACGACGTCGGCGGCCTTGCCGGGCTCGAGCGTGCCGGTCTCGTCGGCGATGCCGAGCATGCGCACGGCATTGGCGGTCAGCCACGTGATCGCGCGCTCGGGCGTGACGTCGAGCCCCGCGCGGTTGGCCGCGGCCATGGTCTTGGCGACTTCCTGGTTCAGCCGCTGGATGTCATCGGCCGAGTCGGAGTGCAGCACCGCGCACGCGCCGGCGGCGTCGACCATCGCGACGTTCTCGCGCACGGTGTCCCACGCCTCGAGCTTGAAGCCCCACCAGTCGGCCCACATCGCCGCACAGGTGCCGGTCTCGGCGAGCAGGTCACCGATCTTGTAGGCCTCGGTCGCGTGGTGGAACGCGGTGATGTGGAAATCGAACTCCTCGGCCATCTGCAGCATGATCGCCATCTCGTCGGCGCGGTAGCAGTGGTTCTGGATCAGCACCTCGCCGTCGAGCACCGCGGCGAGCGTCTCCAGGCCCAGGTCGCGGTCGGGCGGATCACCGTTACCGTCGTTGGCCGCGGCGAGCCGGTCGCGGTAGCGCGCCGCGCTGATCCACGCCTCGCGCTTGAGCGCGACGTTGCCCATGCGCGTAACGGGTGCTGCGTTTCGCCCCTGCCCGTAGACGCGCTTGGGGTTTTCACCGCAGGCCATCTTCAGCCCGTGCGGCGCGCCGGGAAACTTCATCTCGGCGGCGCTTCGCGCGGGCACGTTCTTCACCGTGACGCTGCGCCCGCCGAACAGGTTCGCCGAGCCGGGCAGGATGTGCAGCGTCGTGACGCCGCCGGCCAGCGCGGTGACGAAGCCGGGGTCCTGTGGCCAGATGCCGTGTTCGGCCCATACGTTGGCGGTGTTCGGCCCGCTCATCTCGTTGCCGTCGGCGTGCGCAACATAGCCGGGCGTACCGAAGACCCCGAGGTGTGAATGCACGTCGATCAGCCCGGGGGTGACCCAGCGGCCGTCGGCGGCGATGCGCTCGATGCCGTCGGGGATCGTGAGGCCGCTACCGACCGCCTCGATGCGACCGTCGACGACGAGCAGGTCGGCGTCGTCGAGCCGCTCGCCGTTGCCGAGCAGGATCGTGGCGCCGGTGATTGCGAAACCGGCTGCGTTGCCGGCTTCATAGCGCGAGCCCCACGGGTCGTCAGCGAGCGCCGACTGGAACAGCAATGCGGCCGCGAGGCCGGAAATCACGGACTGCACGCGCACGGGCACCTCCGACAATCGTGTTGATGGGACTGTGCAGGGTTGGCGCGAGAATAGCATGGGCTGCCACAGTCGACGGTTGTGCGCCGCGGCATGACGGTTGTTGGACGCCGCACCGCCGTGCCGCGACACTGTGCGCGCTTCACATCGGAATGGCACTGCATGCAGACGACACATCTCATCTCCACGCTGCTAGTGGCGCATGTCGCCGTGCTCGGCTACTGGCTGGGCTCGGAGCTCGTGATCAACAGCACCTTCCGCTACGTGTGCTGGCGCGGCGACATGCCGTTCGCCGAACGCTCACGCCTGATGGATCACGTGATGAACGTGGACCAGCACGTGCGCTACGCGATGGTGCTGCAGGTGGGCCTCGGACTCGCGTTGCTGGGCCTGCTCGGTTACGTGCCGGGCGGTCATGTCACCGCGATCGTCGCCGCGGTGATCGCGATCGCATGGCTCGCACTCGTCGAAGTGACACACCGCATGCGCAAGGCACCGGCCGGGGCGAAGATCGCCCGCGTCGACCGGACGCTGCGCTGGTTTGCAATTGCCGTGCTCGTTGCCGTGGCGGCGGCGGTCGCCGGCGGTATGCTGGCGCTGCCCGGCTGGCTCGCGTGGAAGCTGCTCGCGTTCGCCGGCGTGATCGGCTGCGGACTGGGCATACGCTTTGCGCTGATCGAATTCTTCGGGCTGTGGCGTGAACTCGCCGAGCACGGTTCCACGGACGCGCGCGAGCAGCGCGTACGCACACTCTACGTGCGCGCGACGTCGGTGCTCGGCGTGTTGTGGCTGCTGATACTGGTGATCACGCTGCTCAGCATCTTTCGGCCCTGAAGAGGCCAGAGGTCGGTCAACGCCTGTCAAAACTGCCAGAATAGCGACCGTCACCACCATTCGGGCACGCGCATGGTCCTAGTCGTCACGCTGATCGTCTACCTCGTCGTGCTGCTCGCGATAGGGCTGTGGGCCAGGCGCCGGGTCGGCGACAGCACCGACTTCCACCTCGCTGGCCGGCGGCTCGGGCCGGTCGTTGCCGCACTGAGCGCGTCGTCGAGTTCATCCTCGGTCTGGACCCTGCTCGGGGTCAGTGGCGCCGCGTGGCTGTGGGGCGTGCAGGCGATGTGGCTGATCCCGGCGGTGGTGTCCGGATTCTTTATCAACTGGTTCCTGGTCGCGCCGCGCCTGCAGGCAGCAAGCCGTGAGAACGGCTCGGTGACGCTCGTGGAGTTTCTCGCCAGCGGCTGCGGCGCGCGCGAGGCGGCATTGCTGCGCTCGATCGGTGCGGTGCTGATTCTTTCCTGCTTCAGCCTGTACGTCGCCGCGCAGTTCCAGGGCGCGGGCACGGCGATCGCGGCCGCGCTGCCCGGCGTGAGCACGACTGCGGCGGTCGTGACGGGCGCCGTGGTCGTCGTCGCCTACGTGATGCTCGGCGGTTTCTGGGCCGCGAGCGTCACCGATGCGCTGCAGGGGCTGATGATGCTGTTCGTTGCGCTGGTGCTGCCGTGGTTCGCGCTCGCCGCGGTCGGCGGCCCGGGGGAACTTGCCGCAGGACTGCGCGCGCTCGGAGAGCCGGGGCTGCTGCGACTCGTCGACCAGCCGGACCTGATGCTCGCGATGGTCTTCATCGCCGGCCTGTTCGGCATCGGCCTGGGCTATCCGGGCCAGCCGCATGTCGTGAACCGCTTCATGGCGCTGCGCTCGGCCGAGGACATCCGGCTCGCGCGTACCGTTGCACTGGCGTGGGCGGCGGTGATCTACATCGGGATGGTGGTGCTCGGCTGGAGCGGCCGGGTGCTGATGCCGGACATCGCCGACCACGAGTCGGTGCTGCTCGAACTCAGCGTGTCGCTGCTGCCGGCGTTGCTCGGCGGGCTGGTCACCGGCGGCGTGCTCGCCGCGATCATGTCAACCTCCGACAGCCAGCTGCTCGTCGCCGGCGGCGCGGTCAGCCACGACCTGCGCCGCCGGCGCGCGTCGGTCGCCGAGGATCGCATCGTGGTGCTGATCGTCGGCGCTATCGCGCTGGCGCTTGCGCTGTTCGTGCCGGCGACGATCTTCGAACGCGTACTGTTCGCGTGGCAGGTGCTCGGCAACGGGTTCGGCCCGCTGCTGCTGGTGCTGCTCTGGATCGGGCCGGTCGTAGACCGCTACCGCACGGCCGCGATGCTCGCCGGCGCGGGCCTGACTGTCGTCATCAGCTTCCTGCCGTCGGCTCCGGGGAATGCCGTCGAACGCCTGGTGCCGTTTGCCGTCGCCGCCACCATCGCGGTGGCCGGCGCCATGCGGGCACGCCGACAGCGCTGACCCGGCCGCACCGGACAGCCATGTCCGGTGCGGCGCTACGCCCGGCGGGGTGACTCAGCGCACGCCGGCGACCACGGGCGCGGGCGCGACTCGGTCCGTGCGCCTGTAATGAATCGCCGTGAGTTGCGGCAGGTTGATCTGTGCAACGGCGGACTCCATCGCTTCCTGCCTGCAGGCACGCCACGCAAGCCGCTGACGTGGAGCGCGCCCTTCGAGTGGACGACACACCTGGTCGACGGCGATCTTCAATCGCATGTAGAGGACGTCCGCCCCGCGTTCACGGTCGACGTCCAGGTCACCATAGGATACGCGGGCCTGGTGTTCGAGCAGACGGGCCTGGCCTGCCGGTTCCGCGACTGCTTGCATCCCGATGAGCAGACCGAGTGCCAGCGCGGTGGTGGCGCAGGCGTGAACGCATGAAAAGTGACGTCGATTGGCAAGTTGTGCCATGACCCTGATCTCCCGGTGTGATGGATGTGCCGCGTGATCGTGCAGCGTCGACCGTGGTGGCGGCCATGACCGGGTGCAGATCGCCTGCTGATCGGGTGCTGATCCGGCGCTGACCGGAGCCTGATCGCGCCGACGCGTGCCCGCCCTGGACGAATGTGGACGTGACACGCCGGTGGGCCTATGATCGCGCGACGGTTCCCTCTACGGTGGGCCTGCCATGCGACCGGAATCCCCGCAGCCGTGCCGGCTGAAGGTCGGCGACTGGACGTTCGACTCCGAGGACGGATCGCTGGTCCGCGACGGCGTGCGGCTGACGCTTGCCCTTCAGCCGCAGCGCCTGCTCGAGGCGCTGCTGCGCGCGCAGGGTCATGTCGTGAGCCGCGACGCGCTGGCGCATGCGCTCTGGCCACACAATCCGCAGCTTGACGTCGACTGCGGACTCAATGCCGCGGTCCACAAGCTTCGAGTGGCGTTCGGCGACGTGTCCCAACCGTTCCGGTATATAGAGACCCTGCCCAGGCGCGGCTACCGGCTGATTGCACCTGTCAGCGTGGACGCGCCCCCGACGGAGACCAAGGCGTCCGCCGAGGTCACGACCACACGCCCGGCAGACACCACCGCCCCGGCCCGTGCGCCAACCATTGCAGCTGTTCTGGGCGCAGTCGCGATCCTGGCCCTGGCGCTGGGTGGCTGGCCACCCGGCTCGATTGAACGCTCCGCTGTTGACGGCCTCCCCGGCTCGGCCGATCACCTTGAGTCAACTGCGACGCCTGAGGCGATGACCTACCCCGGTTACGACCCCGGCCCTGCCGTCGCCCTGCTCGCCGAGGTATTGGAACACGCGCTGCGACTGGTTGAGCCCGGCGGACGCCGTAACGCCTGCGCATTCCTCCTCGAGCACCCCGCGGCGGAGCTGGCCGCCGATAACGACCGGGTCGCACGCACGGTCCTGTAGGGCTTCAGGCGCTGCGCCCACGAAAAAGGGCGGGCACAAGGTGCCCGCCCCATTCACGCATCCCGTCCGTGGTTTGCGTGAGGCGACAATCCGTTGCCGCCGGATGCGCTCAGCGCATGCTTACCACTGCTGGGCGCCGCCGTTGATGCGCTCCATGATCCCGTCGCGGACCTCCGGATCGGAGTTCATCAGCTGCGCGATCTGGTTGTACTCCTCGACGCTCAGGCCAGTCTCGAGCACGGCTTCGACCATGTCTTCCTGGGCACGGCGCTGCACGTCCTGGGCTTCGGCCTCGTCACCGGCACCCTGCAGCTCCTCGGAAGCCTCGACCTGGATTTCCTGGACGGCGAGGAACGCCTCCGCAAACTGGTCCAGGTGCGCCTCCTCAACCTCCATCTGCGGCTGCTGCTGCTGCTGGGCGCCGTACTGATCATTGGCGACCGCGACCGACCCGACCCCGAGGGCACCCCCGGCGAGCGCGATCAGGCAGGCGTGACGCAGTTTGCTGAGTTCGATATTCATGTTGATGCTCCTTGGCATTGAATGACTGTTGTCGCCGGTAGACAAAGCAATTGGCGTGCCATAGTTCCTTCATTGTTGTTTTTTATAATGTTTTTTAAATCCGGGGACCAAAGATAGCGCGATGGGCACGCCCTGGACCGTGTCATCGTGACACATGGGCCGTGTGGCACAGGGGCATGATCGCCCATGAGTCCATACCGGACTGGAAACGTCCCGGCGAACGAAAAAAGCCCCGCATCGTGCGGGGCTTGAAGTCAGGATCCTGCGGGGAAGCCGTCATCATGGCCCGGGGGCCAGGGGTCATCCTTGACCGGAGGGGGCGGCGCCGCCGCCCCCGTCCTTATGGGGTGATCACCACTGCTGGGCGCCACCGTTGATGCGTTCCATGATCCCGTCACGAACTTCCGGGTCGGAATTCATCAGCTGAGCGATCTGGTTGTATTCCTCGACCGACAGCCCGGAATCCTCAACGGCCGACACCATTTCCTCCTGGGCCTGGCGCTGGAGATCCTGGGCCTCCGACTCATCGGTGGCCGCCTGCAGCTCCTCGGAAATCTCAGTCTGGATTTCCTGGACCGCGAGGAATGCCTCGGCGAACTGGTCGAGCTCCTGCTCGCCCACGTCAACGGACGGCTGCTCCTGCTGCCAGCCCTGCTGCTGGCCGTACTGGCCCTGCTGCTCGTCAGCGTGGCCGCCCTGGCCGTACTCGTCCTCGTCAGGCGCCCATTCCTCGGCGAGTACCGCCGACGAGGCGCCGAGCGCGCCGGCCGCGAACGCGGCTACACAGGCCCTGTGAATGCGAGTGCGCTTGAGTTCCATGAAGCCTCCTGGGATTGGCTTGAAGTTCACCGGGGAGGGAGCAAGGGTCGTGCCAGTTCCAGCCATCGCGTCAACGGTGCGTGTTCCACACATTCGAGGCGGTTGCGGGAGCGCAAGATCGCACCCGAGTGTGCGTGTCATCACGGCACATGTGCTGGGAGAATCGAGGATAGTGGCCCTGCCAGACACGCGAGTTCGTATAGCGCACATATGTTGTTGACGCGCACGAATGCCTCGCCTAGGCTCGACCGCGTACTCGAGGGCGGCCGCCCGCGCGCCGCGGGGACAGGGGGGGGGAGTCATGACCAGATGCATTCCACGCTTGCCTGCAGCCGGCGTGCTGCTGGTTTTTCTGCTGACCGCGTGCGGCGGTGAGCCGCCGGAGCATACCTCGCCCGAGACCGGCGACGATTACGACGCACTGGTGGCGATCTTCGACGAGTTCCGCGCCCTGCGCGCACCGCCACCCGCCGACGACGGCCACGTCGATGACCGCCCGGGCGCGGTCGCCGAACGGATCGAACGCCTCACCGAACTGCAGCGACGCCTGGACGCAATCGACACCGATGGCTGGGACCGCGCACGCGAGGCCGACCATCTCGCCGTACGCGCGCAGCTCGACGAGCTTGAATTCGTACTCCGCGTCACGCGCCCGTGGGCACGCGACCCCGTGTACTACGTCAACCGAATGCTCAGGCTCGCGTTCACCGAGCTGCCGGCGGAAGGCGAGGCGCTCGAGACGCTGCAGCGCGCACTTCGCACGCTGCCAGCACTGGTCGACCAGGCGACCGCGAATCTCACCGATATCACCCGCGACCATGGCGAGCTCGCGATCTTTCACCTGACGACCTCCGATGGCGTCGGCTTCGAGCATCCCGAACGCGATACCCCGCCACCGGGCGTGATCGGCTGGTACGACGACCTGCTCGGTCGCGCCGGGAACGCCCAGCCCGAACTCGTCGATGACATCATCAGCGCCCGCGAAGCCGTTGAAGACTTCCACGACTGGCTGGTCACCCGCCGCGATGACTTCGCAGGCGACAACGGCGTCGGCGAGGCGCTGTTCGACTGGTATCTCCACCACGGCCTGCTGATCCCGCACACCTCCGCGGAAATCCTCGAGATGGCCGAGCGCGAACTCGAACGCGTCGAGGCGTTCCATGCGCTGGAGCGCGAGCGCAACCGGGGGCTGCCGGAGATCGAGCTTGCGCGCTCCGAGGAGGAATACCTTCAGCGCATCGCCGACACCGACGCATGGATTCGTGACTGGCTCGTCGCCGAGGACTTCATCTCCATCCCGGAGTTCATTCCCGACGACTGGCAGGACATGGGCTTCAACGTGCCCTGGGTCGACCGGGGCACGCCACCGAATTTCTGGGAACAGGTCCAGTACCGCGACCCGGCGCCCGACCACCTGCACGCGGTCATCCCGGGCCACCGCTACGACGTGTGGTTCGAGCGCCAGAGCGAGCACCCGATCCGCCGCCATATCCGCGACGGCGTGCGCTACCAGGGCTGGGCGGTCTACCTCGAGGAGACACCGCTTCAGCTCGGCCTGTTCGACCAGCGCCCGCGCACGCGCGAACTGATCTACACGTTCCTGCAGTGGCGTGCGGCGCGCACCATCGGCGACATCCTGAACCAGCACAACGTAATGAGCGCACCCGAGGTCATCGACTGGTGGGTAGCGCGCACGCAATGGATGGACGAAAACGTCGCGCGCAGCTACGCCTATCTGCGTCCGCACCCGGGTCACGGGCTGCACTACACCTATGGTCACCTTCAGATGCGCCAGCTGCTCACCGACTACCGGCTTCAGCAGGGCGATGACTTCGTGCTGCGCGACTTTCACGACCGGTTCATGGCGGCCGAACGCATTCCGCTGTCCCTGATCCGCTACGAGATGACGGGCCTGGACGACGAGGTACGCGAGCTGCGCACGCGCGTGCCGTTGACGGAACTGCTCGACTGAACGCGAAGCTTCGGTCACGCGCACTGCGGCCGGCCCGGAGCACTTCCCGCGGCCGGAACATGCTGCAGGCGATGTGCCTCGTATTCGCCCCGGCCGCGGTGACCATCGCGGGGGCATCGACGCCCACCGCTCTCGCCAGCCCGCCACCCGTTACCCCGCTTACCGTGGCGGGACCCAACGACGGCAAGCATGTGCCTGCCACGCGCATCTCGCAGCCGCCCGTGATCGACGGACGCCTGGACGACGCCGCGTGGCGCGAGGCCGAGCCGGTCACCGACTTCCACCAGATCCGCCCGGTCGAGTACGCGCAGCCGTCCAGGCTGACCGAGGTGTGGGTGCTCTACGACGAGGACACGCTGTACATCGGCGCACGCATGCACGACGAGCGCCCTGACCTGATCACCGCCAACATCCTGCGCCAGGGCCAGCGCCTCACGCTCTCCGAAGACCGCTTCGGCGTGCTGATCTCACCGTTCAACGACGGCCAGAGCGGCTATGCGTTCTACGTGAACCCCAACAGCGTGCGCGACAACGCGATCTTCCAGGAAACGACGTTCATGCGCTGGGAGTGGGACGGCATCTTCCAGGCCGCCGCGGTCCGCGACGACGACGGCTGGACCGCCGAGATGGCGATCCCGTTCAAGACACTGTCCTTCGATCCGCGCAACAGCGACTGGGGCATCAGCTTCCAGCGCAGCATCGCGCGCGAGCGCGAGTTCATCGGCTGGACGTCGGCGAACCGGGAGATGAACCCGAGCGTACTCGGCGTGCTGGAAGGCGTCGAGGGCGTGCGCCAGGGGCTTGGGCTCGACGTTGTGCCCGGCATCGCGCTGACTTCCAGCCGCACGCCCGACGGCAGGCGCACGAACTACCGGCTCGAACCGTCGCTGGACATCTACTACAAGCTCACGCCCGGGCTGAACGCCGCGCTCACGGTGAATACCGACTTCTCGGCGAGCGAGGTCGACGAACGCCAGGTCAATCTCACGCGCTTCGACCTGTTCTTTCCCGAGAAGCGCGACTTCTTCCTGCAGGATGCCGACATCTTCGAATTCGGCAGGCTCACCGGCACGGCGGTCTACGACACCACGGTCGGCCGTGCGGCGATGGAGAACGGCAAGCCGTACTTCTCGCGCACGATCGGGCTCAGCCAGGAGGGGCTGCCCATCGACCTCGTCGGCGGCGGCCGCGTGTCCGGGCGTGTTGGCGGCGTAAGCCTCGGCGCGATGGCGATACGCCAGGACAGCTTCGGCGAGCTCGATGCGACCAGCCTGATGGTCGGCCGCGCGGTCGCCAACGTGTTCGACGAATCGACCCTCGGCGTGATCTTCACCGACGGTGACCCGCGCTCGAACGCTTCCAATCGGGTGCTCGGCGCCGACTTCCGCTATCGCAACGGCGACGTCTTCGGACGCATTCTCCAGGGCGAGCTCTGGTACCAGCAGAGCCGCACCGACGAGCGCCTTGCGGGACGCAGCGCATGGGGGACGCGCCTGACGGTGCCGAACTGGACCGGCTGGCGCGGCACGCTGGGCGTGAAGACCATCGGCGATAACTTCCGGCCCGGCATGGGCTTCGTGAATCGCCGCGGCGTACGTGACAAGGTCGCCGGCGCCGGACACACGTGGCGCGTCGCCGGCGGCAGACTCGAGTCGCTGTTCACCGGCGTCGACGGGCAGCGCTTCAGCCGGCTCGACGACGGCAGCCTGCAGACGCAGGCCGTGACGCTGCGACTGACGGAGCTCACGACGCGCGACGGCGACGGCCTGTCCCTGCGCTACATCACCAGCCAGGAATCGCTGCGCGAGCCGTTCGCGATCACGCGCGATGTCACGATCCCGATCGGGCGCTACCGTTTCGACGAGTTCTTCGCGCGCGCGAGCACCACCGACCGACGCGCCGTGTCGGGGTCGCTGACCTGGCGCATGGGCGACTTCTACGACGGCGAGCGGCTGAACCTCGACGGGCGCGTCACGTGGCGGCCATCGCCACATTTCTGGAGCACGCTCGGCTACGACTTCAATCGCGTGGAGCTGCCCGAGGGCGACTTCATCATCCGCGCGATGCAGATGCGCATCGGTGTCGCGATGTCGGCCCGGCTGTCGTGGGAGAACTTCGCGCAATACGACTCGGTGACCGACAGCATCGGCATCAACAGCCGGCTGAACTGGGTGCCCGAGGCCGGCCAGCAGGTCGTGCTGGTCGCGAACTACAGCCTCGCCGAGGACGAGATCACGTCACGGTATCGCGCCGCGGAGCGCGATTCGGCACTGAGCCTCAAGTACACGTTCCGGTTCTGACGAATCCCGGCGGGCCCGTGACCTGATCAACGGGCGACCATGCCACCGTCCACCGCCAGCGCCTGTCCGGTGATGAAGGCCGCGCCCTCCGAGCATAGCCAGACGGTGGTGCCGGCCACCTCCTCGGAGGTACCCATTCTCCCCATCGGATGCAGCAATTCGAACTGTCGAACGGTCTCGGGATCGGTACCCGTGATGCGGTCGATCATCTCCGTCCTGATCGCTCCGGGACAGACTGCGTTCACCCGGATGTTCTGCTCCGCATATTCCAGCGCGGCGGTCCGCGTGAGCTGCACCACCCCGCCCTTCGAGGCACAGTAGGCCGGCAGGCCGGCGAAACCCACCAGGCCGGCTACCGACGCCATGTTGACGATGGCGCCTCCGCCGCCGGCGATCAGCCTCGGAATCTGTCCTCGCATGCACAGGAACAGGCCCCTGAGGTTCACCCCTATGACACGATCGAAATTCTCGAGCGAGCATTCGGCGGTTGGACCCTGGGCACCCTCGATGCCGGCGTTGTTGCAGGCATAGTCCAGCCTGCCGAACCTGCGGTCGATGGCCGCGAGCATCGCGGTCACGCCGGCTGCGTCCGAGACGTCAGCATGTACGAACAATGCCTGGCGCCCCAGGCCGGCGATTTCCTCTGCCAGCGCCTCGCCGTCCGAATCGTGCAAATCCGCCACCACCACATCGGCGCCGGCCCGGGCAAAGGCAAGCGCCACGCTGCGCCCTATGCCGCGCGCACCGCCCGTGACCAGTGCGACCGCATCTTTCCTGAGTTCGATCCTGCTCATGGCACTTCTTCTCCTGCAATCGCCGCAACGGCACGCGCGACACGTCTGATGAGAGAGTATCGGGTTCACACCGCCAAAACACTCGGGCTGCGATGCCACGGTGAAAAATTCCGCGAGCCGGCAGCCTGAGCAGGCGAGGAGGCACTCCCGAGCGCCTTGCCTCTGCACCGGCGGCGACCTACCCTGCTCCGACCATCCTGAGACCCCGGGACCGCCCGATGCAGTCAATCCAACCCATTCTCCGCCGGACCGGGGGCGTCGCCTGCGTGGCGCTGATCGCCACGGCCCTTGTGTCATCCCCGCCCGTTTACGGGCAGGCGCAACCCGTGGCCTTCCGGGGCGCCGAGATCATTCCGATCACCTCGGCGCCGATCGCCGACGGCGTGCTGGTGATCCGCGACGGCCGTATCCGCGCCGTGGGGCCGGCGGACGACGTGACGATCCCCGAAGGCGCGGAGATCCACGACGTGTCGGGCAAGGTCATCATGCCCGGCCTGGTCGACACCCACTCCCATGTCGGGGATCTCGACTGGGGCGATGACTCGTCGCCGATCCAGGGCGCCACGCGGATCCTCGACGCGGTCAACGTCCGCGACAGCGGCATCCGCCGGGCGCAGGCCGGTGGCATCACCGCCGCGAACATGATGCCGGGCTCCGGCCACCTGATGAGCGGCCAGACGGTCTACGTGAAGTTCCGCAACGCCAGGCGGGCCGAGGACCTGCTGTTCTGCGAAGACGTGCTCACCGGGATCTGCGGCGGAATGAAGATGGCCAACGGCACGAACCCGCTGCGCTCGTCGCCGCCCTTCCCGCAGAGCCGTGCCAAGTCGGCCGCGCTGGTGCGCGAAAAGTTTCTCCAGGCCGAGGAATACCGCGACCAGGTCCAGCGGGCCGACGACAACGACACGCAACGCCCGCCCCGGGATCTCGAACTCGAGGCGATCGTCGAAGTGCTCGAAGGACAGCGTATCGCCCACCACCACACGCACCGGCACGACGACGTGCTCACGGTGCTCCGGCTGCAGGAGGAGTTCGGGTTCCGGCTGGTGCTGCAGCACGTCAGTGACGCGTGGATCGTCGCCGAGGAAATCGCCCGCTCCGGATTCCCCAGTTCCCTGATCATGGTGGACTCGCCGGGCGGGAAGCTGGAAACGCGGGACGTCCATTTCCGCTCCGGCGCCTACCTCGAGCAGGCCGGCGCCCCTGTGGGCTTCCACACCGATGACTGGATCACCGACTCGCGTTATTTCCTGCGCCAGGCGGGGCTCGCGGTCCGCGCGGGCATGTCGCGCGAAGGCGCACTGTATGGCATGACGATGGCCGGGGCCCGGATGATGGACGTCGATGACCGCATCGGTTCGCTGGAGCCGGGCAAGGACGCCGACTTCATCATCCTTTCGGGAGATCCGCTCAGCGTCTACACGCGGGTGCAGGAGACATGGATCGACGGCATCCGTGTTTTCGACCTGGACGATCCCGCGGACCGGCCCTATGCGGTGGGCGGCTACGGGCTCCAGCCCAGGCCTTCACCGACGGCTCCGGAAAGGGAGTCGGGACGATGAGCGCCGCGAACCGGGGTGCCGGCCGGCCCAACCGGGGTCGGACCGTCGCGGGCCGGGGCATCGGCGGGGCCGTTGCCAGCAGCATCGTGGTCGCCGCGGGCCTGCTCGCCGGCGCGGCGCTGCCGGCTGTTGCCGAGGCCCAGGTCGCGATACGGGGCGAAGTGGTCCACCCCGTCGCCGGGCCTGCGATCAACGACGGCGTCGTACTGATCGGCGACGACGGGAAGATCGAGGCGGTCGGACCGGCCGACGAGGTCTCCATCCCGGACGGCTACCGGACGCTGTCGGGCGCCGTGGTCACGCCCGGGCTGGTCGACGCGCGTTCCGTGGTGGGACTCGCCGGCTACCTGAACCAGCCGCACGACCAGGACCAGATGGACCTGTCGTCGGCGATCCAGCCGGAGCTTCGCGCGATCGACGCCTACAATGCGCGCGAGACGCTGGTGGCGTGGCTGCGCAATCACGGCGTCACCACGGTCCATACCGGCCATGCGCCCGGCCCGCTCGTCAGTGGTCAGACGATGATCGTGAAGACCCGCGGCGAAAACGTCGACGAGGCGGTGATCGAGCCCGTGACGATGGTCGCGATGACGCTCGGACGCGACGCGACCCGGGTCTCCGACGACGCCCCGGGAAGCCGTCCCAACGCGATGGCGATGCTCCGCCAGGAGTTGATCCGGGCGAGTGAATACGCCGAGCATCGCGAAGGCGACGACCCGCCGGCCCGCAACCTCCGGCTCGAGACGCTGGCCGGCGTGCTGGCGGGCGAGATCCGCATCCTCGTGACGGCGCACCACGCCGCCGACATCATCACGGCGCTGCGGCTGCGTCGCGAGTTCGACCTGGACATGGTGCTGGACGGCGCGGCCGAGGCGCACCTGGTGGTCGACGAGATCCGTGAAGCCGGGGTACCGGTGATCCTCCATCCGCCGCTGGCCCGCTACGCCGGCGCGCTCGAACACGGCACCTTCGAGTCTGCGCGGATCCTCAACAACGCCGGCATCCCGGTGACCATACAGAGCGGTTACGAGCCTTACGTGCCGAAGGCGCGGGTGGTGCTGTTCGAAGCGGCACCGCTGCTGGGCCACGGGCTTTCGTTCGACGAAACGCTCTCGCTGGTGACGATCGACGCCGCGCGGATACTTGGCATCGACGACCGCGTGGGCACGCTGGAGCCGGGCAAGGACGGGGACGTGGCGATCTTCGACGGCGATCCGTTCGAGTACATCAGCCGGGTCTGCGGCGTGGTGATCGAAGGACGCGTGGTGAGCGAGGAGTGCCACTAAGACTGGGAATGGTGGCCAGGGGCGGAATCGAACCACCGACACGCGGATTTTCAGTCCGCTGCTCTACCAACTGAGCTACCTGGCCGCCGTGCGGAGGAGGCGGTATTAAACCGGCGGGCTCCTGCCGAGTCAAGGACGCCGCAATCACCGTCTGCGCGGTGAATTCGAGTGCAAACAGGCGTTTGCACGGACGTTCATGCTTTTGACACGGGCCCCGGCCACTCTTAGTCTCGAAGCCTGCCCGCGCCCACAGCGCCACGACCGACGACCCGAACCCCATGGCCACAGCACAGCCCGTCCTGCGTTCAGCATCAGCCGACCGGTATCTCGCGACGCGCCGGCTCACCGAGCGGCTCGCCGCAGCGCTCGTACCGGAAGACCAGGTCGTGCAGACGATGCCCGACGTGTCGCCGACCAAGTGGCACCGTGCGCACGTCACGTGGTTCTTCGAGCACTTCGTGCTCAAGCCGAACGTGCCGGGCTACCGTCCGCAGCGGCCCGAGTGGCACTACCTGTTCAACTCCTATTACTACTCGGTTGGCCAGATGCATGCGCGCCCCGAGCGCGGGCTGCTGTCGCGGCCGACGGCGGCCGAGATCGGCGCGTGGCGAGAACAGGTCGATGCCGCGATGGTCACGCTGCTCCAAAGGCGCGGTGACGACGCGGAACTCGCCTTCCTCGTAGAGCTCGGCATCAACCACGAGCAGCAGCACCAGGAGCTTCTGCTCGCCGACATCAAGCACGTGTTTGCGATGAACCCGCTCGGCCCTGCATACGACGACGCACTGCCTGCACCGGCCACGCCAGCGGGGCCCGGCGAGGGCCGCTGGCTCACGCACCCCGGCGGCGACGTCACGATTGGCGCCGACCCGCGCGACGGCTTCTGCTTCGACAACGAGACGCCGCGCCACGAGGTGCAAGTGTCGGCGTACCAGCTTGCGCCGGTACCGGTCAGCAACGAGGCCTTCCGTGCGTTCATCGACGCCGGCGGCTACCGCGAGCCGTCGCTGTGGCTCGCCGATGGCTGGACCATCGTCTGCGAACAGGGCTGGACCCGGCCGCTGTACTGGTCTGAGGATCTCGAACGCGAGTTCACGCTGGGCGGCTGGCGCCCGATCGACCCACACGCGCCCGTCTGCCACGTGTCGTTCTACGAGGCCGACGCGTTTGCGCGCTGGGCCGGCGCGCGCCTGCCGAGCGAGGCCGAGCACGAGGCGCTTGCGAAGACGCGGCCGGTCGACGGCAACCTGCTCGATTCGGGGCTGCTGCAGCCGGCGGCGACCGCCACCACCGATGGCGTGAGCCTGTACGGTGACGTCTGGGAATGGACCGCGTCGCCCTACCTCGCCTATCCGGGTTTCACGCCACTGGCCGGCTCGCTCGGCGAATACAATGGCAAGTTCATGTGGAACCAGGTAAGCGTGCGCGGTGGCTCGTGCCTGACGCCGACCGACCACCTGCGTGCGAGCTACCGTAGCTTCTTCTATCCGCATCAGCGCTGGCAGTGCCTGGGCTTCAGGCTCGCCCGCGACGCCTGAACCGCACCCTCACCCTCGGGCAAAGGAGTCCCCGAACATGTCGCAGGACGCGATCCGCACCCCGGCACTGGCCGACTACGAGCCCACGCTCGCCGATGACCGCGACGAAATACTCGCGGGACTGCGCGCGTCACCCAAGCGCATCAGCCCGAAATACTTCTATGACAGCCGCGGCTCGGCGCTCTTCGACCGCATCTGCGAACTGCCCGAGTACTACCCGACGCGCACCGAGCTTGCGATCATGCGCGAGCACGACACGGCGATCGCCGATGCCGTCGGGCCCGGCGCCTGCGTGATCGAATTCGGGTCGGGGTCGAGCGTGAAGATCCGAGTGCTGCTGTCGACGCTGCGCGAAGTCGCCGCCTACGTGCCGGTGGAGATCTCGCGCAGCCACCTCATGACCGCCGCCGAAGGGCTCGCGCAGGACTTCCCGTCGCTCGAGATCCGCCCCGTCTGCGCGGACTTCACGCAGCCGTTCGAACTGCCGGCGATAGACCACGCGGTGCGCCGCCGGGTCGCATGGTTTCCCGGCTCGACCATCGGCAACTTCGAACCCGACGATGCGCTTGCGCTGCTCGACGTGATGCGTGGCCAGGTCGGTACCGACGGCGGGTTGCTGATCGGCGTGGACCTCGACAAGGACACCGCGGTGCTCGAGCGCGCCTACAACGACGCTGCCGGCGTGACCGCCGAGTTCAACCTCAACCTGCTGCGAAGACTCAACCGCGAACTCGACGCCGACTTCGACCTCGACGCGTTCCGCCATCGCGCGCACTACGACCGCGCGCAACGCCGCATCGAGATGCGCCTCTACAGCACGCGCGCGCAGCAGGTCAGGGTCGCCGGCGAGCAGCTGAGCTTCGCCGACGGCGAACACATCGTCACCGAGTACTCGCACAAGTACACGCTCGGGGGCTTCGCAAGCCTTGCGAAGCGTGCCGGCTTCGAGGTACGGCAGGTCTGGACCGACGCCGAGCGGCTGTTCAGCGTGCAGTACCTGGCGGTGGACTGACCCGGCACCGTGCCGCGTGCGCGCGGCAGCGCGACGGGCCCTCGTCGGTCGCCGTCAGTCGGGCACGAAGCCCTCGGGCTTCTGCGAGCCCTGGCCGAAAAAGAAATTATCCATCTCGCCCTCGAGGAACTTCCGCGCCTTGGGCTCTATGGGGGTGAGTCGATACTCGTTGATCAGCATCGTCTGGTGTGCGAGCCAGCGCTGCCAGGCCACCTTCGAGACGTTGTCGTAGATGCGCTGGCCGAGTTCACCGGGGTAAGGCGGACGGTCGAGCCCCTCGGCTTCCTCGCCGAGCAGCACGCATTTCACGGTACGGGTCATCGGCACTCTCCATGCAAGCCGTATAGCAGCCGCGACACCGGGGCCGGCAGGCCCAGCGGCTGTGAGTGCCCCGGTTTATACCAGACGCGGTCGCCGCCGGCATCCGCGACGCCGCCGGCGGCGACGCGCAGCAGGTGGGGCGAGATCGCGAGCTCGAAATGCGTGAACGCGTGCCTGAGCGGCGCGAGCGCCGAGGCTTCGGCGCACGGCGCAAGCCCGAGCGCGCGGGCAACGTCGGCCGGAGACTGCGCGGGGTCGAACTCCGGCAGCGACCAGAGCCCGCCCCAGACGCCCTTGGCCGGCCGGCGTTCGAGCAGCACCGCGCCGTCGTCGCGCGCGGCCACCAGCATCGCCGTAGCGCGCGTCGGCCGTGCGCGCCGCGGCCGCGGCGACGGCAGCTCGCCGATGCGCGACGCGCGCAGCGCCGCGCAGCCGGCGGCGAGCGGGCACGCGTCGCAGCGCGGTTGGCGGCGCGTGCACACCGTCGCGCCGAGGTCCATGATCGCCTGCGTGTAGGTCGCGACCTGCCTCGAAGGCGTATGCGCGTCGGCCAGCGCCCACAGCCTGCGCTCGACCGCCGGCCGCCCGGGCCACCCTTCGACCGCGTGATAGCGCGCGAGCACGCGGCGCACGTTGCCATCGAGAATGGGCTGGCGCTGCCCGTGTGCAAGCGCGAGTATCGCGCCCGCGGTCGAGCGGCCGATGCCGGGCAGCGCACGCAGCGCGTCGAGATCATCCGGGAGCCAGCCGCGATGGTCGGCGACGAGATGCTGCGCCGCGCGATGCAGGTTGCGCGCCCGCGCATAGTAGCCGAGCCCCGACCACAGGTGCAGCACCTCGTCGACGGGCGCCGCGGCGAGCGCCGGAATGTCGGGGAATGCGTCCATGAACCGCTCGAAGTAGCCGATCACGGTCGCGACCTGGGTCTGCTGCAGCATGATCTCCGACACCCAGACCCGGTACGGGTCGGCATCACGCTGCCACGGCAGGTCGTGGCGCCCGTGGCGCCGGTGCCAGGCGACCAGCGCAGGCGCGAAGTCGTGCAGCGTGTCAGTCATGTTCTGCGTCAGCCGCCGCGTGCGCGCGTGCGAGTTCACCGATGTTCACGACGGCGCGTTCACCGTCGCGCTGCAGCCGGCGCTTGACCAGCGCCGGGCCTATCAGTGGCGGCACCCAGAAACCCGGTTCCATGACCATCTGCAGCTCGACGCGCGTGCCGCCACCGTCAGGAAAGAACAGCCACCGTGTCTCGCCGTAGTCGACGTCACTGTGGTCGGGCACGACGCGCGTAACGATGCGCGTGTAAGGTTCGGTCTGCAGCGTCTCGACGCGCTCGATGGTCCTGCAGAAGAACATGACGCAGCCGCGCACCAGCGTGTAGACGCGCGGCCGGCCGTCGCCGCCCGGCGGCAGCTCGCGCGCCTCGCGGATTGCACCCGAGATGCGCGCGAAGCCGTCGTAGTCGGCGAGCACCGCGAACACCGATGCCGGCGGCGCGGCGAAATGGCTCACCGATTCGAGCGTGTAGCGGCCGCGCTCGTGTTCGACCTCGACGCTGACGATCCGGTCCACGCTGTCGGCGTGCACCGGCGATGGAGCAGGCCACGCCACGGCGACCGTCGCGGCACAGGCCGCAAGCCACGCACGGGGATTGCAGGGCATCGTTTCAGCCGCCACCTCCGCCGATGCGGTCGAGCAGGCGGCGCACGCGGTCCTCGGTGGACGGGCGCTCCTCCTCGGCTTCGGCTTCCGCTTCATCGCCGTCTTCGTCTTCCGGCGGCGGCTCGTCGCGGTCGCGCCTGCGCGTGATGCCGAGGCGTTCGCCGACGTCGCGAACGACATCGCTTGCGCGGTCACGGATCTCGCCGGTGACCATCGCGCCGAAGTCGGGGCGCACGCGCGGCGACGCGAGCGCGCCGTCGATGCGCAGCGGCAGCGTGCGGCCGCGCAGCTCACCCATCAGCTCGTCGCGCGCGAGTTCCGGGCGGTCGAGAAACTGCGCGTCGAGCCGGTAGTCCAGCTCGGCCGAGACGAGGTTGATCTCACCGGTACCGGTCATGCGCAGGAACGGCAGCAGCGCGAGAAATTCCTCCGAGCGCACGATGCCGTCGCGCACCGTGGCCGTCGCCTGCAGCTCGGTGATCTCGGTGCGCGGCGGGTCGGAGCGCTGCGGCGCCGAGCGCCCCTGCAGCTGCGCGCGTGCCGCGCGGATCTGGTGCCAGATGTCGACGCCGGTCCACGCGGCGTCGTCCAGCGACACGGCCATGTCGCCGTTCAGCGTGGTGCGCATCTCGCCCAGCGTGTGACCGGTCGCACCCAGTGAGAACCGCCCGTCGATGCGCCCGGTGAGCTGTTCGACCTCGAACATCGCGAGCATCAGCGGGTTGAGCTGCACGCCCTCGACGCGCTCGTCGAGCGCAAGCCGCGGCGTGTCGCCGCGTGCGTCCAGGCGGATGTCGCCGATGTAGCGACCCTCATAAAGGCTCGCCCCGAGCGGATTCAGCCGGACGTCGCCGTTTTCAGCGCGCACGGCGACGACGAGGTCGGTGAACTCGAGGTCGGCGAGCCGCACCCGGCCCACGCGGAATTCGCCCTCGGCGTCGAGGTCGCGCAGCAGTTCGGACGGGATCTCGACGGCGTCGAGGTCGCCGCTGCCCTCGTCCTCGGGGGCCTCGTCGTCGGCGGGCGGCAGGTAGCGGTCGAGGTCGATGTCGTCGACGTCGAGGTCGAACACGATGCGCCCGTTGACGCGCCCGGCCATGCCGTCGAGCCTCGTGTCGTCGAGGCGCAGCATGAAGTCATCGAGGCGCAGGTCCTCGCCGGCGAGTGCGAAGCGCCCCTCGGCGCCCACCCGTCTCAGCACGCCTTCATCGGCAGGCGTGTAGTCCACCTCGAAGGCGTCGAGCAGGCCGCGGGCGGAGAAATCGGGCACCACGAAGCGTCCGCTGAGGCGCGGGGTGTTACCCAGCCCCTCGCCTTCGAGATCGGCTTCAAGCGTAAGGTCGAGCGCGGCCACGCGCAGCGCCTGGACCGCCACTGTGCCGGCATCGCCATCGAAGTCGACCCGGTCGATGCGCACGTCGGCCGTGACCCCGTCGGCGGGAAGGTCGTCGGCGCGGGCCCGGCCGTCGAGGTGCAGCCCCGACACGCGTACCGCGCCGCCCGCGAGCCCGGCGACGATGTCGTCGATCTCGAGGCGTCCGTCGAGCGCGCGCAGCGGCGCAGCGGCGCCGCCCTCGATGCCGAGGTCCACGCGCAGGCGCGCAACCTGCACGCGCCCGTCGGCGAGATCGAGCGTCAGGCGCATCCGCCCGTCGACCTCGCCGGCCATTTCCGGCAGCGCCTGCGTGAAGCGCGCCGAGAACTGCAACGGCACCGGCTCGCCCATGCGCACCGCGTCCAGCGTCAGGTCGATGTCGTCGAGCGTGTAGCGCTGGCCGTCGCGCGCGTCGCTGTAGCGTACGTTGGCGTTGCGGACCTCGACGCCCCCTATGGACAGGTCGCGCAGGTCGAAGCCGTCACCCGGTTCGACGGGCTCGGGTGGCGGTGCGTCGTCGTCGGCGTCGACGAGGTCGTCCCAGTTGGTGCGCCCGTCGGCGTCGACGGCGAGGTTGAGGTCGAGACCGACGAGGCGGACCGTGCCGATCTCGACGCGCCGCTGCAGCAGCGGCAGCAGCCGGAGGCTTGCGGCCATGCCCTCGATGCGCGCGAAATGCTCGGCGTCGAAACCCTCGGCGTCGCCGAGGCGCATTTCGCCGGAGGTCACCCGCAGCCACGGGAACAGCCTGAGCTCGAGGTCACCGGCGATCTCGAAACTGCGGCCGGTCTCGGACTCTACCGCGGCCTCGATGCGGTCCTTGTAGTCGTTGGGGTCGAAGAACAGCGCCACCAGCAGCACGGTGACGACGACCAGCACGAACAGCGCTGCAAGGACGAGTGCGATGATCTTGCCAATACGGCCCATGACGCGACCCCGGCGGGTATAAAGCGGGCCACTACTGTATCACCGCACATCGCAGATCGAGATGGCGCCGCTCATGGTCCGTGCCCGCACCACGGCCGTCCCGTCGCCGCGCTCGAAGCTCAGGCGACGGCCGGGTGCGTAGCGGCTGGTGCGCTCGGCGGCATGACCGTTGCAGTCGTCGATGCTGCCGCTGAAGCTCTGCAGTTCGAAGCGCCCGTCGAGGGGGTCGGTGAACTCGATGTGCAGGCCGCCGGAGACGGTCTCGCCGTCGAAGCGCCCGTCGGGCGTGAGCCGCAGACGGCCGCGCACGTCGCCGCTGACGGCGTTGATGCGCACGCGCTCGAACTCGCCGTCGCCCAGGTCGGCGTTACCACTGACCAGCGACAGTTCGAGATCACCGCGCGCGCCGCGCAGGTGCACGTCGCCGCTGACGCTCGCGAGTTGGACGCGGCCGCGCTCACCACGGCCGTTCAGCCGCTGGTCGCCGCTGACCGAACGGGCACGCAGCTCGCCGCCGAACCCCTCGACGCGCAGATCACCGCTGACGCTCTGCAGGGACAGTTCGCCATACACTCCCCCAACGTCGATGTTGGCGCTGACCCCGCTGACATCGACACGGCTGCCGTGGGGCACCGACAGCGTAACCGTCGCGGACCGGCTGCGGGTGCGCCCGCGGTCCTCGGGCTCGCGCACGTCGATCGCGATGCGCCCGGGCGTGTCGTCGATGTCCACGCGCTGGTCGTCCGAAGACAGTTCGACGCGCAGCTCCACGCGCGCCTCGTCCCAGCCGCGGATGGTGACCTGGCCGGCGACGTTGCGCACGCGTACCTCGCCGTCGTGGGTGGTGTCGATCGAGCGTTCGATCGTCTGCGCCGCGAAGGCGCCGGGCGCGGCAAGCGACAGTGCGCCGGCGAGCAGCAGGCCTGTGAATCTGGCGTTCATATGTCGATGCTCCGTTCGTCGGCGACGCGGGTCGCCTCGTCAAGCTGGGTCAGGACCGCCATTTCCTGTGCGTAGACGCTGAGCAGCAGGTGCTGCAGCACCGGGTCGGCGGGTTCGTCGGCAAGCGCGGCGCGCAGATCACCGAGCGCACGGTCTATGGTCGCGAGGCTTTGCAGCACACTGGCACGGTTCTCCGGTGACAGCGCCTCCAGCCGCTCGTCGAGCGACGCCAGCCGTTCGGCGCGGACCGCCAGGTAGCCGGCCTCGGCGGCGGTGACTTCGGCGGGGACGGCGCTGGCATCGGCGAACGCCGGCGGTGCGTCGTCCGGCCGATCGTCCGGCGCGCCACCGCCAATGAACTGCAGCGCCAGCAGCCCCCCGAAGGCGGCCGCGACGACCGATGCGGCCAGCGCGAGGTAGCGCGGTGCACGCGACACCGGACGCGGCTGCGCGGCTGCGATCGTCGGCCAGAGATCACGCGCCGGCGTGATGTCCCGCTCGAGCCGTGCGACCGCCG
>PWYM01000209.1 GCA_003567855.1 Gammaproteobacteria bacterium
AAAACCGCATAATGTCCGGCGTCTGGTTGAGCCTGTGGTTGGGCCATCATTTATTTTGCTAATTGGTCTAGTGCTTTTGCTCTAGCTCAGAGGGAAGTTTAGTCCTGCCTGAATAATCAAGTTTCTATCGCAAGTCTTAAGAATAATTGGAAAGGACTACCTCAGATGATAGCCGTATTGCTGCAACCAATTTACTTTGTTTGCTTTGAAAGCAGATTCTCCAAGTCCTCCATCCGCACCGGCTTGGAAATATAAGCGTACATCCAGGAATCCAGAAATTTCTCCCGGTTACCAGCCATGGCGTAAGCTGTAAGATTGATGATGGAAACTATGGGTCGATCAAATCACGCAATTCTGGCCTAGGATTCTCTGTAGAGCCTGTCAGGCTCTGAAATGTGTCTTTAACACAAACTTTCCTTTTCAAGGGCTACTTTGTGGATGCGCAGGTTCATGAATCTTCGATAACTATTAAGCATGGTTATTGCTTTGACTTGTTTGCAACTTCGTTTTGGGATGTCCCTTTTAAGATGAACCTAAGACATCGGCCACATTATTAAAATGCTTCTCAGCCACGGGAAGAATCCTTTCCAGGACCACCAGGCCCCCGTTTTTCCCGGCGTATTCCATTTTCTGAGCTACTGCAGCTAAGGCTTCGGATCCAACTGTGGCTGCGCTTGAGCCGGACTATGCCGTGGCCATAGCCGTTATGTTGCACATTAACCAGACCCATTTTTTCACAACCAATGCTGAAGCCTCAAATTTTTCTGTCCTATGTCGATTCCTCTACTTAGCCCAGTTTTCAACCTTTAATGATTTAATTCTTAGAAATTCTTTTTCATTGTTTGTAATTAATACCAAGCCTTCACTAAGCGCATGAGCAGCAATCAGCATATCAAGAGGGCCAATAACTTTGCCCTGTGATTCAAGCTCACTGCGAATCATTCCGTAATGTTTTGATGCAGCCTCATCATATGGTAGGATTTCAAATGGGGTAAGAAATTCTTCAAGTCGTTGGGCATTTTGTTTTTTAAAATTGCTTTTTGCAACACCATAATTTAACTCGGATACTGTAATCGTGGATATACCGATTTCTCCAACTTTTGTGTTTTTAAATTTTTGAATTACTTTAGTGGGTTTTTGGTTCATTAAATAAATACAGATATTGGTATCAAGCAAATAGATCATTTAAACCATCCCTTTCCTGTTGAGAATCATGCTGATTCCTGTCAGTCATAAACGGTTCGTCATATTTTTTTAAACTTTCTTCCCAAACAGCCCATACATTTTCATCTTTAGGTATCAGTAAAATTCCTTGAGGAACTTTTTTTATGTATACTTCCTTTCCTTCGAATCGATAAGCCTTAGGCAAACGAACTGCCTGACTTCGTCCATTAAAAAATAATTTTGCAGTATCCATATTATCCTCCAAATTAGAGATCTATATTAATAAATATATACCTTTGTTTTTGAATGTCAAGTCCGAAAAAGTCCAATGATTTCTGGCATAATGTGAGGCTGATCAGGAGCAAGGCCGGAGGCAAGCTTGCTTGTCGACGGGATTGTCTGTTGCATAAGCATTGGTGTACGGTGAGGTAGCGCTGGACAGCAATACGGTGGGTGGGACGCCGCACAATGGCCGGGGCGGAACGTCCTGCCATCCAGGGATTATCAAGTTTCTGAATATCATGATAACGGGCATGACATAAAAAATTTGTGTTTTTCATACTTTAAGACTACGTGCATGCCCAGAGAGAAGATTAAAGCCGCCAGAATAATCAAGCTTTGTTCCGCCAGTCTTCAGAATAATTTAACAGGACTACTGATCAGGAATAGCCGGAGACTGCAATAAGAAGGGGAGCAAAGGATGTTTCTGCCCCCCCCGTTCAGTCATGGATTCGCAGTCAACCCTGTCTAATCATCATCCAGCAGGAGCATGAGCACCCCTGGCTGGACAAGGCTTGCATCTTCATAAGCACCTATGGCTCGAAATCCGGTCATGGCCCTTCTAACCCCTCGCTGGTCTGTATCCGGTGCTCCGTTCCAGTTGCCGCCGCCCGCATCTTTGGGTATGGTATAGGCTGGACTTTTTCTGGGTATGGCATGGGTTTGGGTCGCACCGCCATTATGGGACAAGGGCTCCAGCAAGGGATCTGCATTAATATTTCCTTCTCCAGAATATACCAGATCACCCCTCATTCCAATCAGACTGTAGGTAACATCAGGAGAAGCCAACTCATCATTAACTATGTTTCGGCTGTTATCGAAAATGATGCTGTTTCTAATTATGGGACTGAAATTGTAATTGAATATCGCTGGATCTGAATTCTGAAAAAAAGTGCAATTGATAATTTTCAGGTTGCTGTAGGAATTATAAATTCCACCAGCTGAATCCTGGGCTTGGTTATTTGAAAAAGTGCTGTTAATAATTGTTGACAGGCTGTAGCCATTGTGCATTCCACCGCCTCTTACCGCCGAATTCTGAAAAAAGGTGCTGTTTTCAATCCCCGGACTGCTTTCTTCATTGTACATTCCGCCACCGTATTCTGCCCAGTTTTGAGAAAAGGTGCAATTTATAATGCTCGGGCTGCTTTCACGGTTGAACATGCCCCCACCCCTGTTATGGGGATATGTACCATCCGCTTTGCCCCCGGAAATAGTGAATCCATCAAGAATAGCTGTTTCATCAAGGCCTACGCCTTGTGGATGAAAAAAAACATGGTATGTATGAAAGTGAAGTGCTGGTGGCCAATGCAGTTCCCAGAAATGTCCTGAAAGGATGGTTTCATTATTTTCAAAATCACGATTCTTGAGATTGAAGGTTGCCGGATCTTCTGTGCCAGCGAATCCGCCGTAAATGGCAACTCCGTTTTTCAGGGTAAAGTGCATTTCCCGATTGTCTATGCCGCCGTTGGGATGACTTGAGGGCCTGTATGTGCCTCCTGCAACCCAGATTACATTGCCTGTTACGGCTTGTTCAATGGCCTGGCTAAGATTTATGTAGGCAGACTGCCAGCTTGTGCCGTTGTTTCAGCCATCAGCATCGTGTTTGACAAAAATAACGTCTGCGGCAGCGTCACTCACTGCAATCAACAAAAACATCGGCAGCAAAACCAGGAGTCTCATTATGTTTAGGGTCAAGCAATGCATGATCGAACCTCCTTTCTTGAGCACTATGATCAATATTTTTTCTGGCTTGTTTCCATGAAACCCACCAGAAACCTGTTAATGCCAGCCGGTTGTCCTGTATGGTTCAAGGGATGAGAACTGTTTGTCTGAAAAGGAGGTCAAGAGGAGTTTCTGTCTGAGATGCAATGCTGATTAAGGATAAACAGGAGGCTTACTCAGAAAAAAAGTAAGTTCACCGGACACTACTGCTCTCAATAAGAGTTGTAATTATTTTTAAGCACAAGAAAAACTATGAGTCAATGGAAAGATGCAAACATTATGATCCGTTTGGACAAAATAACCTGGATTGAAGATTAGGTATCAGCTGACGTGGGGGTTTTAATGACAAGAAGAGGGCAGGTCTGGAAGAGACAGGCTTCAGGATACTCGTACGAGATTAATGACAAAGGATAGCCTGGGTCTTCAACAAAAACCGGGGAGCAAAGGATGTCCTCGCTCCCCGATCATCTGTCATAAAGCCAGTTCAAGCTGTTTATTCATCATCATCCAGCAACAGCATCATTACTCCTGGCAGAACCACGATACCATCATCTGTGTAAAATACCCCAATGGTCATGTTACCGTCCATATTGAAGTTGATTGTAGGATCTTTAGTTCTAATAATCTTTCCATTAGCAAATTGCATCACCCATCCATAGTGCCGCTTCCTTTCTATCCCAGATCCGTGATAAACAGGAGCCGTGAGGTAGACTTCTGACCCATGCGTGATATCATGTATAATATAGTCAGTTATTCCTCCATGACCACTGTCGCTGGATATACTTACCCCAATTGCACCATCAGAAAAAACTTCCAGGGAATACTTCTGTGGATCATCAGTGTAATTGACTGTACATGTTCTATGATTGTCTATGGGGAAGCCGATTATTCTCTCATTGGATGAGACGCATCCAGACCAGTTCGTAAATCTCTTCCTTCCAGCTCCTGATCCGTGATATTTCGGTGCCTCCAAGATAATATTCGTTCCGGGCAGAATAAAGGTCTTACTATAATCAGTAGTTCCTCCATGACCTGATTTACTGGCGATGGCTACTCCTGAAGCTCCTTTAGAGTTGACAGATAAATTGCAACGTTTAGGACATACACCAGTAGTGAAAGAAATTATGGTACCATAGGTCTTTCCTAATTTGTTTTCGGCCACAGTACGGAACTCATAAGCTAAGCTGCAATCTAAATTGAGGATTTCGTGCTCAACCTGGGTGTTAACAGCAAAGTGGCGTATAAAATAACTTGGGGTTTCACTCCATTTAAGTCCTGTCTTTGTTTTCTTACGGTATTGAAACCATGCATTTGTATCAGCACCATTGGGGCTCACCCTACCCTGAAGTATTGCTGAACTTGAGCTTACATCTTTGGCTTCAAGAGTAGTAACTGAAGGTGACCAAGCTTTGGTCTCATATTCTTTTGATAATCGATTGTTGTCATATCTGCTTTCAACAATAGCATGATCACTATTCACATATGCCCTGAATGTCTTGGTTCCCGCGGTAACAGGAGCAACAAAATTGAATGTGCAGGACTTTGATTCCCCTACATCCAACATACCTACAGAACAGAAGGAATTTCCTGTTTCTCCAATAGCGGGTTCTTCAGGCTTGTTGAACCAAACCTGAAGATCTCCAGCATCCCTGGCCACGTCACCCTGGTTAATGACTGTGACTGTTGCGGTAACTGGCTCCAATACTTCCGGAGTGTAATTGCTTAGCTGTATTGAATCGATGCTAAAGTCTGGAAGCCCCACCGAATCACGATATCCAGCAACAACGGACATGGTTTGCTGGATTAACCGGGCATTGTCGCCATCAATGGCGCAACCTGCTGCAGTGCCTTGAAAATTGACCAATGGAGTGGAAAAAAGAGGAGCCTCATTATAATAATTGCCATATCCATCATTATTATAGGCCATAATTGTATGATAATCCACATCGTTGGTCCCGGTAAAGTACCAGCCTGCAGAATATGGAGCGTCTGGATCTGTCAAGTGAGTATTTGGGCCTGGTTGTACGCCTTGATCCTTTGAATGATGCGCGCCAAGATTGTGACCCACCTCATGGGTTAAAGTATGGCTTATATCAACAGATTGTATGGCATTTACTGTAAAGGCATAGTTGGGTCTTCCATCCCAGGAGCTTAACATATAGCCGCGACCGACATGTCCCGAAGGAGATCCTGTATCCACCATCATGGCTACAAGATCCGCGCCGTACTCATCTCGAGCGGTATGAACATCGGCCAGATTATCACTTCCACTCTGCAACGCTTCCAGGTCCTCTGCAAAGCTGCCGGAATATGTATGTTCTACAGACATGGAATGAACAAGACGAAAAATCAGTTTGATGTCTGAGTTCGACACGGCCTGGTTCATGCGCATAACAGCATCAGCTGAAAACATTCTCGTGGTTACATCCTCGCTCTCAACCCAAGCCGTGGCAGTAGTGTCATAAACCAGCATTATATCAATGGTAGTATACTCAGCAGAGCTTTCTCTGGGAATTGCCAGCAGAATTAACGCAAGAACAACATAAAACCAGTATATCAATTTACGGCTGTCTAACATAACATTTACTCCATTATGGCATATTATTCATTCATATCTTGCTGGTTTTTCAACAACTGCCAGAGGTTAGTCTTTCTCCTCACCAGGAATTAACGGCGGCAGGTATATAATTGGAGGCATTTTGCTCGGATCAATCTCAGTGACACGCCCTATACCAGTTTCTGTGTTGCCCAAAACTCGAAAGATCTGACCTGTATCAAGATTCTGTAACCTTATCAGGTAATTATCCTGATCAATGGTCATGGAAAAGGTTGACAGTTCTTGACCTTCAAGACGTCCGCTTAACGCAATAAAGTCCTCCTGAGGCCTGGAATCCGAGCTAACAATTATATTGAAGATTTTATCAGGGAAAAAAGAAAGTGACAGGGTCCGATTCTGAAAAGAAACTGGTGAAACCGTTCTTCTCCCGGTTTCCAAAGATCTGGGAAAGAAATTATCAACGCCCAGATTAACAGCACCTGTCCTGGTAACATGAGGTTGGGAAGGCAGCTCTTCAATCACTTGAAGTTGTTCCAGAGATGGGTCAGATCTGGGCCACAACGCGTTTATCTGATTGTTTTCAGAACATACCCAATCACAAAAAAAGACAACAAACACAAAACACATCAAACAACTGAATAATCTCACCCGATGTTTATGCATAATGTCACACCCCACAAAGTTTATCGTCCCAATCTTGTTGGGGATTGGATTTTAATAACAACTGTCCATAGTTACAAAAAAGTAGTTACCAGTGATCTGCAGACATGGCGCCACATATAATATTCTTCAGAGCTTTGAGATTAAGACCAGTTCAATTGAATCAAGCCCATAGACAGAGAGCCTGAAAATGCAATTTCTGTGTTTAGGTTTAAAGGGTTGACGGCTAATAAACCAAGTTCAGTTGCTCTGTTCTTATCAAGAAAAACGCCCATCCCCGCTGCTTGAGCGAAAATGGGCGCATATATTCAAGACCTGGATAACCAGGCTAAAACAACAATATTACCACTTGGGGTATGAAACCAGGCGTCAAGTTGAAATATCTGAGGAGGGCAGTTTTCTTTCATCCGGTGTTCAATAATTGGTTGCTATGTATAGGGCGATCTATCCTGAATTGCTTCAAATAATTTATAGGATGATATAAATTATGGGTCAA
>PWYM01000213.1 GCA_003567855.1 Gammaproteobacteria bacterium
CGACCCGGCGGTTCTGAGACCAGGCCTGCTCGTTGCTGCCGGAAGCTGCGGGCCGTTCTTCGCCGTAGCTCACGGTGGTGATCTGATCGGACGAGACGCCCTGCAGCAGCATGTAGCGACGCACCGAGAGCGCGCGGCGTTCGCCCAGACCCACGTTGTATTCACGCGAGCCACGTTCGTCGGTATGCCCCTCGAGGCGCACCCGCGCGCGGGGGTTGTTGCTCAGGAACTGCGCGTGGGCACGCAGCATGTCGCGGTGTTCGGACTTGACCTCGTCGCGGTCAAAGTCGAAGTACACGACCATGTTGCCGAGCAGCGGATCATCGGCGGGATCGGGCTCGAGCGCCTCCATCTCGCCGACGCCGCGACGATCGCGGTCGGCGGCGCGGGTGGTGTCACGGCGATCATCGGCACGTACGCCGCGCTCGTCGGCCGGGTCGGTATCGGGGGCGGTGTCGCGGCCGGCGCAGGCGGTGAGCAGCACCATTGCAAGCGACAGCAGCAGGATGCGGGACATGGTCATGGCCTCTGGAGTCTCTTCATGTGGAAGGAGTGGGAACAACCGGAAAGCGCCTGGAACGCGCCGGCCGCGGTTCATACCAATGCCGTTCGTTTTCAAGCGTCTGCCTACAATAAATCAAGTGGCGGCGAAGGTCACGGCGAAAGGCTCGGTGACCACGCCGGTTCCTGCACCTGGCCCTGCGTGACGGCCAGTCGCTGCATGACCCGGCCGTCGCTGGAGACGGTCGCGAGCACCCCGCGCCCGTCCTCGCGGGTCGCGTAGATCAGCGTCGCGCCGTTCGGCGCGAAACTCGGTGATTCGTCATTGCTGCCGCCGGACAGCACCCGCACGTTGCCGCTGTCTATGTCGACCATCGCGATGCGGAAATTGCCCCGATCCAGGTGGACCACCGCCAGCGATTCGCCGTCCGGCGACACCCGCGGCCGGGCGTTGTAGCCGCCCTCGTAGGTGATGCGCTGGGCCCGGCCCGGCCGATCTGCCGAAGTGCGGTACACCTGCGGGCCGCCGCCGCGGTCGGACGTGAAGTACACCCATTGACCGTCGGGTGACCAATCCGGTTCCGTGTCGATGGATGCGCTTTCGGTCAGGCGGGTCAGCACCTGGCTGGCGATATCGAGCGTGTAGATGTCGGGGTTGCCGCGACCGCGCGACAGCGTCAGCGCGAGCTTGCGACCATCCGGGGAGAACACCGGCGCGCCGTTGATGCCTTCGCGGGCCGAGACCTGGCGCCGGTCACCGGTGCGCAGCGTCTGCACGTAGACCCCCGACTGCCCGCCCTCGAACGACACGTAAGCGAGCTGGCGCCCGTCCGGCGACCACGCGGGCGACATGATCGGCTGGCGTGATTCGAGCACGACCGCCTCGTTTTCGCCGTCGCTGTCGGCGACGACGAGCCGGTAGCGCAGGTTCGGCGCGTCGCCATCGACCGTGACGTACGCGATGCGGGTGTTGAACGCACCAGGCACGCCGGTCAGCCTTTCGTAGATCATGTCGCTGATCTGGTGGCCCGTCGCACGCAGTGTCCCGCGGGTCGCGAAAGTACGGTAGCCGAGCAGCTGCTCGCCGCGCACAATGTCGAACACCTCGAAGCGGATGCGCAAGCCGTCACGCTCCGGGCGCACCTGTCCGACGACGACCACATCGGAACCGAGCAGCCGCCAGTCGCGGAAGTTTATGTCGTCGCCGCTGGTCGGCAGAAATACCATGTCGTCGCGGTCCATGGGGTCGAACAGGCCGGTTCGCGCGAGGTTCGCGTTGATCAGCTCGGCGAGATCCAGAGGCGCCTCACCCGACCCCTCCCAGCCGAACGGAACGACGGCGATCGGCATCGCCTCTACGCCCGAACGGGTGATCTCGATCACCAGCTGCGCGCGCGCCTGCGGTGTGTATGAGAGCACCACGGCGGCGACCAGCCCCAGCAGCAACGACCACGACAGTGGCCGGCATCGGTCGAATCTGCGTTCCATCAGTCCCTCGGTTCGAATATCAAGAGCAGGTTGCGCTCGAAGAGCGCGGGATCCGGCGGGTCCGGCAGCGGTGAAGATCGGAATACGGCCGCCTCGATCGAGCGGCGCACCACATCGTCTCCATTGCAGGTCCCGAAACTCACGTCGAGCACGTCGCCGCCCGGCGCCTGGCGCACGCGCACCTCGCAGCGCAGCCCCGAACGCGCGGTTGGCGGCCGCACCCAATTGCGCACGATACGCTGCTCGATCAGCGAAATGTACTGATCGAGCAGGCCGGCGCGCTCGGCCTGCCGGCGGCGGTCCTCTGCGGCCATCTGCTCGCGAAGCTGCGCCTCGCGCTCGGCCTGCTGGCGCTGCTCCTCCTGGCGACGACGCTCCTCTTCCTGGCGCCGACGTTCTTCCTCCTGGCGCTGGCGCTCCTCGGCCTCCTGGCGTCGCCGTTCCTCTTCCCGGCGCTGTCGTTCGGCTTCTTCCTCGCGCCGGCGCTCCTCCTCGGCGCGCTGGCGTTCGGCTTCTTCACGCTGGCGGCGCTCCGCCTCCTCGGCGCGGGCACGTTCGGCAGCCTCCTCTGCCTCGCGTGCGAGCTGCGCTTCGCGCTCGCGTTCCTGGCGCGCGGCCTCGCGCGCCGCGGCGGCTTCGGCCTCACGGCGTTCCTCGGCCTCGCGCTCACGCGCTTCCTGTTCGCGCTGGCGCCGTTCCTGTTCCTGGCGCGCGGCCTCGAGGCGCGCCTGTTCCTCCTGGCGTGCCGCCTCCTCCTGTGCGGAACGCTGGTCAAGCACGCGTGCATCGACCACTGTCGCCTCGATCACCGGCTGTGACGGGGCCTGCGGAATCGGCCCGCTGCCACTGAAGCCGAAGAACAGCAGCCCGAACAGCACGACGTGCGCCACCGTCGATACCGCGAGCGTGAGACCATACTGTCTTACGAATTCGCCCATGGCTCATCCACGGCGCAGCGCGCGCCGGTCAGCGTGCCCCGGGCTCGTCCAGAGGCTCGGTGACGATCCCGATGCGGGGTGCACCCGCGCGCTGCAGCAGCGTCATGCCCGCGATGACCCGACCGTGCGACACCGCCTCGTCGGCACGCACCAGCACCGGGGTCTGCGGTTCGCGCCGCAGCACCGCCGATGCGCGCGCCAGCGCCGTGTCGGCATCGATCGGCTCCTGGTCATCACCCAGGTTCAGGTACAGCCGGCCCTCGGCGTCGATCGAAAGCACCAGGGGCTCGTACTGTTCGAGCAGATCCGCATCCAGGGGTTCCGCGCCGACCTTGGGCAGGTCGAGCTCGATGCCCTGCGTGAGCAGCGGTGCGGTGATCATGAAGATGATCAGCAGCACCAGCATCACGTCGATGTAGGGCACGACGTTCATCTCGCTCATCATGCGCCGACGTTGCCGGATCGGGGTATCCATGGTTCAGGCGCTCCCTGCTGACTGGGGCCGCCGCGCGTGGCGCTGGAGGATGCTCGAGAACTCTTCCATGAACGTGTCGTAACGCAGCTCGAGCCGCCCGACCTGTTCAGAATAGCGGTTGTAGGCGATGACCGCTGGAATCGCTGCAAACAGGCCCATTGCGGTCGCGATCAGCGCCTCGGCAATGCCCGGCGCAACCATCGACAGCGTCGCGCTCTGGACGTTCCCCAGCGCCCTGAACGAGTTCATGATGCCCCAGACGGTGCCGAACAGCCCGACGTACGGGCTCGTCGAACCGACGGTGGCGAGCAGCCCTAGGCTCTGTTCCAGGCGATCGACCTCACGCATCTGGGCGACGCGCATCGCGCGCCGGGTGCCCTCGAGGGTCTGTGCCGGCGTGATGTCGTCCTGGCGGCTCAACCGCCCGAACTCGCGGAAGCCGTACTCGAAGATGCTGGCCATGCCCAGCGCGTTGTCCTCGCGCCGGGTGATGTCCTGGTAGATCGACGTCAGATCACCGCCCGACCAGAAGCGTTTCTCGAAATCGTCGGCAGCCGAGCGCGTCTCACGCAGCAGGCGTCGCTTGCGCAGAATGACCGCCCAGGACACCACCGACGCGGCGACCAGTGACACCATCACCAGCTGCACCAGCGGGCTGGCGTCCATGATCAGGCGCACCATGGACATTTCGTTGTTCATTCAGCCGATTCTCCCAGGATGGCCGCCGGCAGGCGGCGGGGTCTGTAGCTCGAGGCATCCAGGCAGGCCGCCTCGCAATGGCCCTCGCACAGGACTTCGCCGTCGGGGTCGTCCCGGCGTATGACCTGTGCGAAGCGAAATCGTGCGCCGCGGATGAACTCGAGATCTGCGCTGACGTGCAGCAGTTCATCGAAACGCGCCGGGCGACGGAACTCGATCCCGGTGGAAATCACCGAGAAGATCAGCCCGTGTTCCTGACGCAGGCGTTCCTGCTCGACGCCCCGGGCGCGCAGCCACTCGGTGCGCGCGCGCTCCATGAAGCGGAAATAGTTCGCGTAGTAGACGACGCCCTGGGCGTCGGTATCTTCCCAGTACACGCGTACGGCGAATGAGAAACCCGCCATCGGTCAGTCACCGAACAGGCCACCGCCGCCCTGGGGCAACAGCGACGGGGGTGGGGTCAGCCCGAAATGGGTGTAGGCGGCCCGCGTGACCATGCGCCCGCGCGCCGTGCGGTGCAGGAACCCCTCCTGGATCAGGTAGGGTTCGAGTACGTCCTCGAGCGTGCCGCGTTCCTCGCCTATCGCCGCGGCGAGGCTCTCGATCCCGACCGGCCCGCCGTCGAACTTCTCGATGATCGTCAGCAGCAGCTTGCGGTCGAGCAGGTCGAAACCGTGCGGGTCGACCTCGAGCATGTTCATGGCCGCGGCGGCGACGTCGGCGTCCACGCGACCGTCGCCCTCGACCTGAGCATAGTCGCGCACGCGGCGCAGCAGGCGGTTCGCGATGCGCGGCGTGCCGCGCGCGCGCGAGGCGATCTCGCGCGCGCCGGCGTCGTCGATCTCGAGCCCGAGGATACCGGCCGACCGGCGCACGATGCGCGACAGATCGTCATGGCCGTAGAACTCCAGGCGCTGAACGATCCCGAAACGGTCGCGAAGCGGTGACGTCAGCAGGCCCGCGCGCGTGGTGGCGCCGACGAGCGTGAATGGAGGCAGGTCGAGCTTGATCGAACGCGCCGCCGGCCCTTCGCCGATGACGATATCGAGCTGGAAGTCTTCCATCGCCGGGTAGAGCACCTCCTCGACGACCGGGCTCAGCCGATGGATTTCGTCGACGAACAGCACGTCGCGCGGCTGCAGGTTCGTCAGTATCGCGGCAAGATCACCCGGGCGCTCGAGTACCGGCCCGGACGTCTGGCGCAGCTCCACCCCGAGTTCGGCGGCGACGATGTGCGCGAGCGTGGTCTTGCCCAGCCCCGGCGGGCCGAAGATCAGCACGTGGTCGAGTGCTTCCTCGCGCTGGCGTGCGGCCGTGACGAATATTTCCATCTGCCGGCGCACGGTGGGCTGGCCGACGTAGTCGTCGAGCCTGCGCGGGCGGATCGCGCGGTCGAAGACCTCGTCGTCACTGCCGGCCGCGGCCGTCACCAGACGTGTCCCCTGATCGCTCAAGTGCTCAGCTCCGGTTCATGCCGCGCAGCACGTCGCGGATGATGTCTTCGGTCGAACGTCCGGCGGTGCTCACGCCCGCCAGCATGCGCGTGACCTCGGTCGGCTTGTAGCCGAGCGCGACCAGCGCGTGCCACGCCTCGCTGTCGGGACTCGACGTCGCGGCGCCCGTCACAGTGGCGGGTGCGCCGGCGCGGGGCAGATCACGGTCACGCAGTTCGATCAGCAACCGCTCGGCGGTCTTCTTGCCGACCCCGGGAATCTTCACGAGCGGCGCCGCATCCTGGGCGACGACACAGTGCCTGAAGCCCTCGGCCGACATGCCCGAAAGGATCGCGAGTGCGATGCGCGCGCCTATGCCGGACACGCGGATCAGGCTGCGAAACACCTCGCGCTCGGCCTCGGTGCCGAAGCCGTACAGCACGTGGGCGTCTTCGCGCACCACGAGGTGGGTCAGCAGCCGGACCTGTTCGCCATTGGCGGGGAGCTCGAAGAGCGTGGACATCGGCACGTCGACCTCGTAGCCCACGCCGCCGACATCGAGCGTGACCCTGGGCGGCTGGCGGCTGACCAGCGTACCGCGCAGGAACCCGATCATCCCGGCACCCCGCCAGTGGCAACACCCGGCGCCAGGCGCGTGTGGGCATGACACAGGGCCACGGCCAGCGCGTCGGCGGCATCGGCGCCCGGGGTTTCCGGCAGGTTCAGGAGTACGCGCATCATGTGCTGGACCTGGCGTTTGTCGGCACCACCGCGTCCGACCACGGCCTGCTTGATCTCGCGCGCCGAGTACTCGTACACCTCGGGGCAACTCGCGAACACCGCGCACAGCGCAGCGCCCCTCGCCTGCCCAAGCTTCAGCGCGCTGTCGACGTTGCGATTGACGAAGACCCGCTCGATGGCGACTTCGTCGGGCTGCAGTTGCACCGCGAGCTCCGAGAGTTCCTCGAAGATACGTCGCAGACGCAGCGGCAGCGTATCGGCGTCGCCACGCCACGCCTGCACGACCCCCCAGGTGACGGGACGGCTGCGGCCGTGCACATGGTCGATGACGCCGTAGCCGGTGACCCTCGAGCCCGGATCTATACCCATGATGCGGACCCGGGGCTGCACGGCGGCATCAACCACGGTCAGGATGCGAGCCGCATCAGGATGTCGTCGGCGATCTCGGCGTTCGAGTAGACCTGCTGCACGTCGTCGAGATCCTCGAGCGTGTCGAGCAGCTTGAGCATAACCTCCGCGTCGACTTCTGCCAGTGACACGTTCGTAGACGCGCGCATCGTGACTTCGGCGTGCTCGGGTTCGAGTCCGGCGGCCTCTATCGCGGTCTTCACCTGCTGGTAGTCTTCCGGGTCAGTCAGCACGTCGACCGAGCCGTCCTCGTTGGTGACGACGTCCTCGGCGCCGGCCTCGAGCGCATGCTCGATGATCCCGTCCTCGTCGACCTCGGTGCCGAAGCTCAGCACGCCGACCCGGTTGAACAGGTAGCCGACCGAACCGTCGGCGCCGAGGTTGCCGCCGTGCTTGCTGAACGCGTGGCGCACCTCGGCGGCGGTGCGGTTGCGGTTGTCGGTCATCGCGTCGACCATCACCGCGACCCCACCAGGGCCGTAGCCCTCATAGCGGATCTCTTCGAAATGCTCGCCGTCGGTCTCGCCGGCACCGCGGCGGATCGCCCGCTCGATGTTGTCCTTGGGCATGCTTTGCGCCTTGGCCTTGTCGACGGCCAGTCGCAGTCTCGGGTTCGCGTCAGGGTCCGGATCGCCCATGCGCGCCGCGACGGTGATCTCGCGTATCAGCTTGGTGAAAATCTTGGCGCGCTTCTTGTCCTGCGCACCCTTGCGGTGCTGGATGTTCGCCCACTTGCTGTGACCCGCCATGGCCGCCTCCGGTCTCCTTCAGCCTGATCGCCGGTTCAGAATCGGATACGCAGTCCGAGGTGAAACCCCGAGTCTATGGTGACGCTCGGACGGTTATCGAAATCGACGTGAATGTTGCGCCACCCCAGGTACACGGAGCCCTGTCGCAGCACCTCGTAGCCGACGAAAGCCCCAAGCTCACGATAGCCGTCGCCGTTAGCGAACGACAGCACCGAGGGCGCCCAGTAGCCGTAGCCGCCCACGTGGAAGCGGTCGGCATCGGCAAGGTTGAACCGGAAGAACCCGCCGAGGGGCACCGCGCCGCCGCTGCGGTTGCGACGGTCGGAATCGAAATAGACGAACCGTCCGCCCAGTCCGGCGGTGATCGGCTGGGTACCGCCGGTCGCAAGGTCGACGAGGTGGATGCCGATATGGCCGACGTCGCCGTCATCGGTGTGGTGCATCCACCCCGCGTCGGCGCGAAGCTGGCCGGTAACCTCCCACGCCCCGGTAAAGCGCACCGCGTCACTGTGGAAATTGATGTCCAGTTCGTTCGCGCCGGCGGCACCGGCGAGGCCGAACAGCAGCAGTGCGCAAAGCATGCGGCGTGAACCGCAGCGAACGGCAGACTCTGACTTCATGCGTGGACTCCCTCCATATATGGCAGGGCCCGGTATATGCCGGGCCCGAATGACACCTGGGCCCCGCCCTGCAGCCGGACCCTGCTGAACTGTCGGGCCCCGGCGTCAAACGGACCCGAATCATTCCGTATGATAACGGCAATCCCCCTTACGGGCATATGTGCATGCACGCCACAGGGACCGGACAGAACCCATCCAGCGACGCACCCGGGCACGTGCGCTCGGCGCTGCGCGCGGGCGACGTCGCCGCCGCCGAGGCGTCGCTCGACGCCGACACCACGCTCGCGCCGCTCGCCAGCCGCGTGCGCGCGACCGCCGCGATACTCGACGACTTGGGACTGGGCGCCGAACTCCGGGTTCCCGCCCTGCTCTACGCGTGCCTCGACGCCGGCCTCATCGACGAACAGGGGCTGCGCGACGGCTGCGATGCCGACACGGTGGCGCTCGCGATCGAGCTGACGCGGCTCGGCGACTTCAGCTTCCCGGCGGGGTGGGACCCTGAAGAGGGTCTGCTGCCGCGCCAGGCCGAAGCGCTGCGGCGCATGCTGCTCGCCGTGGTCGCCGACGTGCGGCTCGTCCTGGTGCGCATGGCTGACCAGCTCGTGCGGCTGCGGCAGGCGCGCGATGCCGACGACCGTCACCGGCAGCGGCTCGCGCTGGAGACGCGCGAGATCTACGCGCCACTGGCCAACCGCATGGGCATCTGGCAGCTCAAGTGGCAGCTCGAGGACTGGGCGTTCCGCTACCTCGAGCCCGAAACTTACCGGTCGATCGCATCGCGTCTGCGCGAGCGGCGCGAAGATCGCGAGACCTACATTGCCGAGCTCATCGGTGAACTGCGCGCGGCGCTCGCCGACGCGGGCATCCACGCCGAAATCAGCGGCCGCCCGAAGCACATTTTCAGCATCTGGCGCAAAATGCAGCGCAAGCGACTGGCATTCGAGGAACTCTTCGACCTACTCGCGGTGCGGGTGCTCGTCGACGACGTCGCCCAATGCTACGCAGCGCTGGGCATCGTCCACAGCCGCTGGACACCGGTGCCGGGTGAATTCGACGACTACATCGCGCGTCCGAAGGAAAACGCCTACCAGTCGCTGCACACGGCGGTGCTGGGACCCGGGCGACGGCCGGTCGAGGTGCAGATCCGCACCCATGACATGCACCGACAGGCCGAACTCGGCGTCGCCGCGCACTGGCGCTACAAGGAAGGCGGCCCGGCCAACCAGGCGTTCGACACGAAGATCGCGCGCCTGCGGGCGCTGCTCGAGCCCGAGGACGGCGACGAGGGCCACGCCGACCTGATCGACCGCTTTCGCGGCGAACTCTTTGACGACCGGATCTTCGTGTTCAGTCCCCGTGGCGACGTCGTCGAACTGCCCGCCGGCGCCACCCCGCTGGACTTCGCCTACACGGTGCACACCGAGATCGGCCACCACTGCCGCGGTGCACGGGTCAACGAAAAGATGGTGCCCCTCACCCACGTGCTCGCCAGCGGCGATCGCGTCGAGATCATCACCTCGCGCAGCGCCCGCCCCAGCCGGGACTGGCTGAGCCCGCGCGAAGGCTACCTGGTCTCGGGACGCAACCGCGCCAGGGTGCGCGCGTGGTTCCGTCGCCAGGACCAGTCGCTGAACCGTCGTGACGGCCGTGCGGCGATAGACCGCGAACTCTCGCGGCTGGATCTCAGGGATTTTCCCGTGCAGCGGCTCGCCGACGCGCTGGGCTACGACGACATCGACGCGCTCGCCCTCGCAGTCGGCGCGGGCGACATCACGCTGGCCGCGGTCACCGGCGCGCTGCTGCGCGAAACCGGTCGTGACCGGCCGGCAAAAAAACCACGGACGCGGACGCCGCGCAAACCGCGTCGTGACGGCGTACGCGTCGAGGGCATGGGCGACCTGATGGTGCAGTACGCCCGCTGCTGCAGACCGGTACCGCCCGAGCCCATCGCCGGCTACATCACGGTAGGCCGCGGCGTATCCATACACCGCGACGACTGCGCAAGCTTCCACCGTCTGGTCGAGCGCCACCCCGAACGCATGGTCGCCGCCCACTGGGGGGATGCCGCCGAAGGCGACTACACGGCGCGCGTGCGCGTCGACGCCGAGGACCGCCAGGGCCTGCTGCGCGACATCAGCGGCGCGCTCGCCGACGAGCGCGTGAGCATCCTGAGCACCCGCTCACGCAGCGACGAGTCCGCCGGGCTCGCGCGCGTGGAACTCGCGGTGCAGGTGGCCGGCCTCGAGCAGCTCGACCGGCTCATGCGCCGGCTCGAACGCATACCGAGCGTCATTGCCGCGCGGCGCGCCTGAACGCGCCCGGCAGTCAGCGGTTGACCGCGTGTATCGCGCGCTTGTCGGCCGCAAGCGCCGCCTCGTGCAGCACCTCGGCGAGTGTCGGATGCGCATGCACCGTGCGCTGCAGGTCCTCGGCACAGCCCTGGTATTCCATTGCGAGCACGGCCTCGGCGATCAGCTCGCCAGCCATCGGTCCTATCACGTGTACGCCGAGTATCGCGTCGTCGTCCTCGGCGGCGATGAGCTTGACCATGCCGGCGGTCTGTTCGAGCGCCTTGGCACGACCGTTCGGCGCGAACGGTACGGTACCGATCTTGTAGGCGCGACCCGAGTCCTTCACCTCGCGTTCGGTCTGACCGACCCAGGCGATTTCGGGCGCGGTGTAGATCACCGAGGGGATCACGTCGTAGTTGACATGCCCGGGCTCACCGGCGATGAGGTCGGCGACCATGACGCCCTCCTCGGTGCCCTTGTGCGCGAGCATAGGCCCACGCACGACGTCGCCGACGGCCCAGACGTTCTTCGCCGAGGTACGGCAGTGCCCGTCGACGACGACGAAACCGCGCTCGTCGAGCTCGACGCCCGTGCCATCCTCGAGCAGCGCCTCGGTGTAGGGACGGCGCCCCACGCAGACGATCAGCCGGTCGACTTCCAGCGTGTGCTCGCCCTTGCCGTCTTCGTAGCTGAGGCTGACGCCTTTCTTGCCGGCCTTCGCGCCGGTGACCTTCGCACCGAGGCGGATGTCGAGGCCCTGGCGCTTGAACTGTTTCTGGGCCTCGCGTGCGATATTCTCGTCCGCCATCGGCAGCAGGCTGTCCATGGCCTCGAGGATCGTCACCTCCGAGCCGAGCCGGCTCCAGACGCTGCCAAGCTCGAGGCCGATCACGCCCGCGCCGATCACGCCCAGTCGTTCGGGTACCGCGTCGAATTCAAGCGCGCCCCACGAGTCGACGATGCGTTCGCCGTCGAACTTGACCGCCGGGATCTCGATCGGCGTGGACCCGGTCGCCAGCACCACGTGCGCGGCCTTGAGCTCGTGGGCCTTGCCGTCGGGGTCGGTGTACTGGACGACGTTATCGGGCAGCAGACGACCGCGGCCCTTCAGGCCGTCGATCCGATTGGACTTCAGCAGCATCTCGATGCCGCCGGTGAGCTGCTTCACGATGCCGGCCTTGCGCTTTTGCATCGCGGCGAGGTCGACCTCGACCTTGCCGGTACTGATTCCGTGGGTCGCGAACTCGTGCTGTGCGCGATGCACGAGTTCCGATGACTCGAGCAGCGCCTTGGACGGTATGCAGCCGGCATTCAGGCACGTGCCGCCGAAGGCGCGGCTGCCGTCGTAGTTCTGCCAGTCGTCTATGCACGCGACCGAGCGGCCGTGCTGGGCGGCGCGGATTGCGGCCGGATAACCGGCGGGACCGCCGCCGATCACGATGACGTCGTATTCGTTCTTCATGGTGTCCCTGGTTCGAAGCGCCGGGGCCGCTGGCGGCCCCGGGGGTGGGTTCAGACCTGCAGCAGCAGTCGTGCAGGGTCTTCGAGCGAGTTCTTCATGCTGACCAGGAACTGCACCGCATCGCGTCCGTCGATGATGCGGTGATCGTAGGTCAGCGCGATGTACATCATCGGCCGGGGCTTGATCTCGCCGCCGACAACCATCGGACGCTGCTGGATCGTGTGCATGCCCAGAATAGCGCTCTGCGGCGGATTCAGGATCGGCGTGGACAGCAGCGACCCGAACACGCCGCCATTGGTGATGGTGAAGGTGCCGCCGGTGAGCTCTTCCATCGTGATCTGGCCCTTTCGCGCACGCTCGCCAAAGTCGGTGATGCCGCGCTCGATCTCGCCGAAGGACAGTTCGCTCGCGTCACGCAGCACGGGCACCAGCAGGCCACGGTCGGTCGAGACCGCGATGCCAATGTCGTAGTAGTCGTGGTAGACGATGTCGTTGTCTTCGACCGATGCATTGACGACCGGGAACTGGCGCAGTGCTTCCACCGCGGCGCGTACGAAGAACGACATGAAGCCGAGCTTCACGCCGTGGGTCTTCTCGAAAGTTTCCTTGTAGCGCGTGCGCAGCGCCATGAGCTCGGTGAGGTCGACTTCGTTGAAGGTCGTCAGCATCGCCGCGGACTGCTGCGCGGTGACCAGGCGTTCGGCAATGCGCGCGCGCAGGCGCGTCATCGGCACGCGGCGGTCGCTGCGGGTGCCGCTGGTGCCTGTCATCAGGGGCTCGGGGGCTGCGTCCTCGGTGCGCCCCTCGTCGTCACGGCGCATGTACTCGAGCACGTCACCCTTGGTGATGCGCCCGCCCTTGCCGCTACCGCGGATGTCGCCCGGATCGAGGTCATGCTGCTCTACGAGGCGCCGTACCGAGGGGCTCAGTCGATGGGCGGCACTGCCGTCGTCGGCACCGCGCGCAGCTTCGTCAGCCTCGTCGTCGGCGCTATCGTCTTCAGGCGCATCGTCGTCCGCGTCAGCCTCTTCGTCGCGGCGAGGCGCTTTCTTCTTCGCCTCGGCTGTAGTCTTGTCGGCTTTGGCCTTGTCGGACTCGCCACCGCCGCCCGACGTGCTGCCGCCGTCACCCTCTTCGAGCAGCGCGAGCACCTCGCCGGTTGTGACCGTGGTGCCGTCGCTGATCCGGATCTCCTTTAGCACGCCGGATTTCGGTGCCGGCACCTCGAGGACGACCTTGTCGGTTTCGAGATCGACGAGATTTTCGTCGCGCTCGACGCGGTCACCCTCGCTTTTGTGCCACGCGACCAGCGTCGCGTCGCTGACCGATTCGGGGAGCTGGGGAACCTTGACTTCGATGCTCATGCCTTTTTCCTGACTTCCTTGGGTTCGTCGTCACGGGCGCTTTCCCTGTCCCGCAGCCCCAGGGCGGCCTCCACCAGGGCCTCCTGTTGCTTGACGTGCAGTTTGAAAATGCCGGACGCGGGCGCCGCCGCGCCGGGCCTGCCTGCATAGAACAGCCGGTGGTCTGCACCGAGCGGTTCCTGCAGGCGGTGACGGATCTGGTACCACGCACCCTGGTTCTGCGGCTCTTCCTGGCACCACACGATTTCGTACGCGTTCGGGTAGCCGTCGATGACGGCTGCGTATTCCTCGATCGGGAACGGATAGAGCTGCTCGAGGCGCACGATCGCGACGTCGCTGGCGTCTGACTCCTCGCGCGCCTCGAACAGGTCGTAGTAGACCTTGCCGCTGCAGAACACCACGCGGGTGACGCGCTCGGGATCGAGCCTGGACTGTTCCGGGATCAGCTCACGGAACTTGCCCTCGGTGAGCTCGGCCAGCGGCGACACCGACATGCGGTGGCGCAGCAGGCTCTTGGGCGTGAGTACGACCAGTGGCTTGCGCAGGCCGCGGACCATCTGCCTGCGCAGCATGTGGAAGAACTGCGCCGGCGTGGATGGCACACACACCTGCATGTTGTGCTCGGCACAAAGCTGCAGAAAACGCTCCAGCCGTGCCGACGAATGCTCGGGGCCCTGCCCCTCGTAACCGTGCGGCAGGAACAGCACCAGCCCGCACATGCGGCCCCACTTGGATTCACCGGAGCTGATGAACTGGTCGATGACCACCTGCGCGCCGTTGACAAAATCACCGAACTGGCCTTCCCAGATCACCAGGCAGTCCGGCGCGGTGGTGCTGTAGCCGTACTCGAACCCGAGCACCGCCTCTTCAGACAGCAGTGAGTCGGTGATCGTGAAGCCGTTGCCGCGGCGGGCGATATGCTGCAGCGGAATGTATTTCTCGCCATCGGTCTGGCCGTGCAGCACCGCGTGGCGGTGGAAGAAGGTGCCGCGCCCCGAGTCCTGCCCGGTGATGCGGATGTCGAAGTCGTCGCGCAGCAGCGACGCGTACGCCATGGTCTCGGCAAAGCCCCAGTCCATGTCGAGGTCGCCGGCGAGCATCTTGCGCCGGTCCTGGATGATGCGTTCCACGCGCGGATGCAGCTTGAAGCCGTCCGGCAGCGAGGTGATGACCTCGCCGAGTGCGATCACGGTGTCGCGCGTCAGGCGCGTGTCGACCGAATCGGTGAGTTCGGCCTCCATGTAGCGGGTCCAGTCGACGGTGTACTGGTTGCCGATCATGCCGAGCGCGTTCGGGTTCATCGTGCGACCGGCGTCGAGGCCGTCGCGGTAGTCGTCGGCGAGGCGTTTTGCGCCGTCATCGTCGACGACGCCCTCGTCGGCCAGCCGCCGGGCGTAGAGCGTGCGCGTCGACGGGTGCTTGCGGATCGTGCGATACATCAGCGGCTGCGTCGCGGCGGGCTCGTCGGCCTCGTTGTGACCATGACGGCGGTAGCAGACCAGGTCGATGACGACATCCTTGCGAAACGCCTGGCGGTACTCGAATGCCAGGCGCATCGCGAACACAGCCCCCTCCGGGTCATCGGCGTTGACGTGGAAGATCGGCGCCTCGACCATCTTTGCGACGTCCGAGCAGTACGGGGTCGAGCGCGCATCGCTGATTTCAGAGGTCGTGAAGCCAACCTGGTTGTTGATGACCACGTGCACCGTGCCGCCGGTATAGAACCCGCGCGCCTGCGACATCTGCAGCGTTTCCATGACCACGCCCTGGCCGGCGAAGGCCGCGTCGCCGTGGATCAGCACGGGCAGCACGGTGTCGCCCCGGGTGTCACCGCGCCGCTGCTGGCGCGCCCGCACCGAGCCTTCGACCACCGGGTTGACGATCTCGAGGTGCGAAGGATTGAACGCGAGTGCGAGGTGCACGTTACCGCCGGGCGTGCGCATGTCGGCCGAGAAGCCCATGTGGTATTTGACGTCACCGGAGCCGCGCAGCGAATCCGGGTCATAGCGGCCTTCGAATTCCGAGAACAGCGATTCGGGCGATTTGCCGAGCACGTTGACGAGCACATTGATGCGCCCGCGGTGCGCCATGCCGACGACCAGTTCCTGTATGCCCTCGCTGCCGGCCTTCTGGATCAGGTCGTCGATCATCGGGATCAGCGTCTCTCCGCCCTCGAGCGAGAAGCGCTTCTGCCCGACATACTTGGTATGCAGGTAGCGCTCCATGCCCTCGGCGGCGGTCAGGCGTTCGAGGATCATGCGTTTGTCGTCAGCGCTGAAACCGCCTGCGATCATCCCCTGCTCGAAGCGCTCACGTATCCACAGGCGTTCGCGCGCTCGCGAAATATGGGCGAAGTCAGCTGCGACCTTGCCGCAGTAGATGCGCTTGAGCAGGTCCAGGATGTCGCGCAGCTTCATGCGACGGCTGCCCATGCCGGCCAGCCCGCCGGTGTAGAACTGCTCGTCCATGTCCGACTCGGTCAGGCCCAGGTAGTCGAGCTTGAGCACCGCGGGCACGTGGCGTTCCCACAGCCCGAGCGGGTCGAGGTCGGCGATCTGGTGGCCACGCAGGCTGTAGACCTGGATCAGGCGGGCGACCGCGGCCTGTTTTTCCTCGTGGGTGCCCGCAGTGGCCACGCTGCCGGCGGCAGCACCGTGGCCCCGCCCCCGCTGCCGGGCGCGCTCGCGCAGTTCGGCGACGATGGGACCATGGGCGACATCGTGGCCGGCCCCGTCGCCCAGTTCCCGGAAGAACTTGCGCCAGACCGCCGGTATCGAGGCGGGATCACGGAGGAAATCCTCGTAGAGCTGCTCCACGTAGGCCGCATTGGCCCCGTACAGCGGAGTGGACTCGTACTGCTCCTCAAGAGATGCGCTCATTTCGACCTGTCGCCCTTTGCCGCCCTGGTGAGGGCGTCCTGCTGCGGGAAGGATCACCAGACGGACACGTTACGCGTTCTGCCGCAAACCTGCCGTGTAATCCGTCGAATTTTACCGGATCGGGCCGGCAATGAGAACGCACGCCCCCCACTGCGACGCCGCGGGGGCGCCTGCAGTCGCGGCGGCCACCCCGCATGGCGCTACAGCAGCCGGTCGAGCAGCGTCACGTGGTACCAGGTCAACGCGCAGTAGCCGACGAATACCGCCTGCAACAGGTGACGGACGCGGATCACCCGGAACACCCGCAGGCGCGAGAGCGCGACGAGGATCACGACGCCGACGCCGGTCAGCAGCATTTTCCACACCGCGAAAGCGCGCACGTCCGACTGGATAAGCGCGTCCATGAACGGATTGACCTCGCGCGCGCCGAGTTCGAGCACCGTCAGCGTGAACAGTGCGTCGGCGATGCTGAGCATCAGCACGCCGACCGTGAGCGCGAGCAGCCAGGGATCGTGCCAGTCGACGAAGTTCCGGTGGCGGTCGACGTCCCGGCGGGCGCTTCGCCGCCGGGGGCGCACGATGGCCGCCGCGAGGGTGCGCCACGTGAAGGTGCGCCGATCGATTCCGGTGCGCGCCCGCTCGCGCGCGCCCACGGCACCCGTCGCCGGCGCCGCCTGGTGTGCTTCAGCCATGACTTCCCTTTCGGTCAACGTGTTCGAGTACCCCGGAGCGGGTCACCGATGGCCTGCAAGAACCGTTCCGCAGACGCGCTGCGCAACGGTGATGCGGTTTCCAGGATCACCACGCGCCCCTGCTCCGCACCGATTGTCAGGAAATCCGACGGCTTGCAACGGGATTAGGTCAAATCACCGGCCTGCGCGCGGATCCTCGCCGGGCCCATGCTGCCGGCGCTGGGCCCCTCGGCGAGCCGAGTCTGGGTAACATGCTTGCCGAGAGCCACGAGTACCTGTTCGTGGCGCCGCACCTGATGTACGTGCCGGCGGCGGTCACCGTGCTCGCGGTCATCGCCGCCAACCTCGTCGGCGACGGGCTCGGTGGCCGTCCCGACCTCGACCGCAGGGGAGTCCGTCGTTGAATGCCGCCCCGGACCGCGTCGTCACCGTAGACGACCTCACGATCGCCTTCCCCGGCCCGGAAGGGCCACAGCGCGTCGTCAACAGCATTTCGCTGACGCTCAACCGGGGCGAGACGCTCGGCATCGTCGGCGAATCGGGCTCGGGCAAGACGATGGTCTCGATGGCGCTGATGGCGCTGGTGCCGCCGCCGGGCGAAGTCGCCGCGCGCCGCCTGCAGGTGCTCGACCATGCGATGGATCAGCTCGACGAGGCAGCGCTTTGCCGCATCCGCGGGCGCGACATCGGAATGGTGTTCCAGAACCCGATGACGGGCTTCAATCCCGTGCGCACGGTCGGTCGCCAGATCGCGCAGTCGCTGCGTCGACACCAAGGGCTCGATCGCGCCGCGGCCCGCGAGCGCGTGATCGCCGCCCTCGCCGACGTGGGGATCCCGTCACCGGTGCGTCGCTACGACGCCTATCCGCACGAGATGTCCGGCGGCCAGCTGCAGCGCGCGATGATTGCGCTGGCGATGATCAATCCCCCCGCCGTGCTGGTCGCCGACGAACCGACCACCGCGCTCGACGCGACCGTGCAGGCGCAGATACTCGACCTGATGCAACGCCGCGTGCGCGACTGCGGGCTGATCCTCGTGACCCACGACCTCGGCGTCGCCGCGCAGGTGTGCGACCGGGTGATGGTGGTCCAGGCAGGACGCATCGTAGAATCGGGTCGCTGCGACGAGGTGTTACGCGCCCCACGCCATGCGTATACCCGGACGCTGCTCGATGCGGCCCCGCGGTTTACGACCCGGGCCGCCGAACCCACGCCGATCGCGCCGCGGGCACCGGCGCTGCTCGACGCGCGTGACATACGCGTGAGCTTCACGGTCGGTCGCGAACGTCTACACGCCGTGGACGGCGTTGATCTGGCAATCTGGCCCGGCGAGACCGTGGCGCTGGTCGGCGAATCCGGGTCCGGCAAATCGACGACGGCGCTCGCGATGATGGGCGTGCATCGCCTCGACGCGGGTACGCTCCGTTTCGACGGTCAGGACGTCACCGCAGCGACCGGCGCGCGGTTGCGGCAACTGCGCCGAGAGCTCCAGATGGTGCTGCAGAACCCCTACGGCAGTCTCGATCCGCGCTGGAACGTGGGACGTATCCTCGCCGAGCCGCTGGTCGCGCACGGCGTCGGCGACCGGCGCAGTCGCCGGCAACGCGTACGCGAACTGCTGGCGCAGGTGCAGCTTCCGGCAGATGCGCTGGAGCGCCGGCCGGGCGAGTTCTCCGGCGGCCAGCGTCAGCGGATTGCGATCGCACGCGCGCTGGCGCTGTCACCGCGCGCGCTGATCGCCGACGAACCGGTATCGGCACTGGACGTGTCGATACAGGCTCAGATCGTGCGCCTGCTAATGGACATACAGGCCGACACCGGCGTGGCCTACCTCGTCATCTCGCACGACCTGGCGCTGGTGCACGAAATCGCCGACCGGGTCGTGGTGCTTTATCTCGGCCGCGTCGTCGAACGCGGCCAGGCGCGCGCGCTGATCGACTCGCCGGCGCACCCGTATACCGCCGCACTGGTCTCGGCGGTGCCGGTGATCGACGAGAGCAGCGGTCGGGAACGCATCGTGCTCGGAGGCGAGCCGCCATCGCCGCTCTCGCCTCCGCCGGGCTGTCCGTTCCACCCGCGGTGTCCTGTTGCACGTGATCGCTGTCGCGGGGAACGCCCCGAGCTCGTGCCGGTAGCAGGCGGTGGCGAAGCCGCCTGCTTCTACCCGCACGAACTCCAGCTGCAACCCGCGGCGGCCCATGCAAGCTTCATGACAACACCTTGAACCCCGATGCCTGCATACAGTGCGTGATGGGCACCTCAGGGCTGCTCGGCGTCGGACGTCTGCACCAGCAGCCAAGCAATCAGGTCGGCGCGATCATCGGCGCTTCGCACGCCGGCGAACTGCATGCGGTTACCCGGCACGAAACTGCTCGGACGCGCGAGCCACGCGTCCATCGTCTCCGGCGTCCACGTGATATCGGCGTTACTCAGCGCATCCGAGAAGTTCCAGTCGCGCTGGGCCGCCGGCTGTCCCCACATCCCCCAGAGGTTGGGCCCGGTGGGACGATGCGGATCATCCTCACCCAGCGTGTGGCAGGCGCGGCACTGCAGGAACAGGCGCTCGCCACGGCTGAAGTCGGCGTTGGCAAAGCGCGGGATCTCGAGATATTCGCCGGCGCTCAGCACCTCGGCCTTGCGCGGATCGGCTTCCCGCGCCTCGGCGCCGTTTGCTGCCGGAGCATCAGCTGGCGTTTCGTCGCGCGGTGGCGGCGCGTCGCCGCATCCGCCGACCGTCATCGACAGTACGATCACCAGCCCCGCGGCGAACACGCCGCGCCCCATAATGATCCCCGGTCGTTGCATGATCCTTCCTTATAGCCGTTGTTGCCTCGTCGCCCCGTGGCATCGTAGCCGCGCGACTGCCCAAGCTCAATCCGGGCGCCTCAACGCGCCATACTCCGGAGCTGCTTCTCCATGGCGGCTGCCGTGGTGACCTCGCAGTAGCGTCGACCCACGTCGCGCAGGTTCGCGTGGTGCGGGCCTTCATCGACATCCCCGACGCAGTCCTCCGGCACGAATACCCGGTAGCCGTGCGAGAAGGCGTCGTTGACCGATGCACGCACGCAACCGCTGGTCGTGCAGCCGGTGATGATCACCGTATCCACGCGCTGGCGGTGCAGAAAGGTCGTCAACGGCGTCAGGAAGAAGATCGACGGCGCGTTCTTGCAGAAGACGAAATCATGATCGGGATCATGGATGCGTTCGTCCATGGCGGTACACGGATGGCCGTGAAAGAATTCTTCCTGTACCGGCTTCACTTTCCAGTGCGGCATGTCGGCGGGACTGTCGTAAGCGGTGTAGCAGCTCGCCACGGGCACGCCGAGCGGGCGCGCGACGCGCAGGAGTTCGGCGGTTCGATCAGTTGCCCGCTGGATCATGTCCTGCCCGCCCAGGGGAAACCTGGCGTCAGTGAAGGCCACCTGAAAATCCACCACCAGAATTGCGGGACGCTCACCGAATGCGATGCGACTGTCGGCGTCACCGTATCCGACATCAGCGTAACTGTCAGTCAAGGCTTCTCTCCCCTGTATCGCTTACGGGCATCCGCGCGCGCGTTACCCGCCCAGCAGCCGCTCGAGGTCCGGGTCGGCACAATACAGCCAGTGACCGCGTCCGATGTTGGCCAACCCGGTCACGTGCCCGCATTGGGGGCAGTCGCCGAACCGGTTGACCACCCGGCGTCTGAAAGGAACGATTCTGCCCACGAAATGAGCGCTGTGTCACGAAAACGACCACCTGGTGTTTCCGTTGTATCGCTGCCGAGTCAATACTTCGCACAGACACACTCAAGCCGAGCCGGCGGCCCTCTTGCGGGCAGCAGCCGGCCCCGCCCTCGGGCTCGGAGCCCCGGATGACGACACACACCCAGGATCCCGCGCCACGCTGCAAGGCGTGTCGCGATGGCGCCAGTATCGATTTCGACTTCACGATGGCCTTCCAGCCGATCGTCAACCCTTTCAACCGCGAGGTCTACGCCTACGAGGCTCTGGTGCGCGGCACCGACGGTGCCCCTGCCGGCGAGATCCTCAGGCGCGTGAATGCCGAGAATCTCTATGCCTTCGACCAGGCCTGCCGCGTCAAGGCGATAGAGCTCGCCTCGGAGCTCGGCCTGGTCGACAACGGCGCGCGCCTGTCGATCAACTTTCTGCCCAACGCCGTGTACCGACCGGAGACGTGTATCCGGACGACGCTCAAGGTGGCCCGCCGGGTGGGCTTCCCGACCGACCGGCTGATTTTCGAGGTCACCGAGGGTGAGCAGGTCACCAACCGCGAGCACCTCGCCAGCATCATCCGCAGCTACAAGGAAATGGGCTTCATCACCGCCATCGACGACTTCGGGGCCGGCTATGCGGGGCTCAACCTGCTCGCGGAGTTCCAGCCCGACGTGCTGAAGGTCGACATGGAGCTCACGCGCAGGGTGCAAACCGACGCCGTGCGCCAGGCGATCCTGCGCAGCATCGTCGATGTCTGCCGCAGCCTGCGTATCAAGGTGATCGCCGAGGGTATAGAGACCATCGAGGAAATGTCGTTCCTCGAGCAGCTTGGGATCCGGATGTTCCAGGGTTACCTTTTCGCGCGCCCCGGCTTCGAATCACTGCCGGAGCCGGTATGGCCCGAGATCCCGCTCGACCCCGAACTGGCAGAGTCGACGCTGGCGTTGGCGCGCGCCTGAGCCCTGGCGAGATATCGGACCATCAGGTCAGGCTGGTCGACGAATAGATCATCGGCGACTAGAGCGTGGCCAGCCTGGTCACTGCACGCTCGAGCGTCGCTTCGTCCTTGGCAAAGCACAGCCGCACGAGCCGCTGACCCGCGGGCGGCTCAGCCTGGAACGGCGCAATCGGAATCGCCGCCACGCCGTGCTCGATCGTGAGCCAGCGCGCGAACTCGGTATCGGGCAGATCACTGACCGCCGAATAATCCACGAGCTGGAAATAGCCGCCTGGCACCGGGCGCAATGCCAGCCGCGTATCGGCGAGCAGCGCCCTGAAGCGGTCGCGGCGCTGCTGGTAGAACCCGGCCAGCCCCTGGTGGAACTCCGGATGCGCCTCGAGCATCTCTGCAAGCGCATGCTGTGCCGGATGGAACACGCAGAAGGTGTTGTACTGATGCACCCGGCGGAACTCGGCGCTCAGCGCCTGCGGCGCGATGCAGTAGCCGATCTTCCAGCCCGTGCAGTGATAGGTCTTGCCGAAGCTGCCGACCATGAAGGCGCGCTCGGCCAGCCCCGGATAGCGCAGTACCGACTCGTGGCGCTGCCGGTCGTAGACCATGTGTTCGTACACCTCGTCCGAAAGCAGCCAGGTCCGCGAGCCTTCGAGCAGCGACTCGAGCCCTGCCATCTCCGTTGCCGACAGCGTCGCCCCGGACGGGTTGTGCGGCGAGTTGATCACCACGAGCCGCGTGCGCGGGCTGAGTGCATCGGCCAACGCGTCGAGGTCGAGACCGAAGTTTTCGCCGCGCAGCGGCACGTGCACCACGTGCCCGCCGGCCAGGCGCACTGCCGGTGCGTACAGGTCATAGCAGGGATCGAACACGACGATTTCGTCGCCGGGATGCACCACGCACTGGATGGCATCGAAGATGGCCTCGCTTGCGCCCGCGGTGATCGTGATCTCCGTCTCCGGGTCCACGCGCGCGCCGTAATCGTCAAGCACGCGCCGCGCCAGCGCCGTTCGAAGTGCCGGGAGGCCCGGCAGCGGCGCGTACTGGTGATGGCCTGCATCGAGTGCGCGCTTGAGTGCGTCGACGAGCTCGCGCGGTGGCGAGAAGTCGGGAAAACCCTGCCCGAGGTTGATCGCGCCGTGTTCATTGGCAAGCGCCGTCATCACGGTGAATATCGTCGTTCCGGTGCCGGGCAGGCGTGACTCGATCGGAAGCGGATTCACACGATTTTCCTTGTCGAATGCATACCCGTGCAATGCTAGCATCGACGCGTGGTTCACTTTCACCACACCGCAACCCGAGTCGCCTGTATGCCTGCATCCCCTCGTCACGTCCGCTGTCCCGTGCCATGCCGGTAGGGCCTGAATACGCCGCTGCGCCGGTACATGCCACCCTCCCCGACTCGCTCTATGCGCCGGTACTGCCGGCGCGTTTTCCCGAGCACAGGCTGCGCTATTTCAACGCCGAAGCTGCAAGCACGGTCGGCCTGGACACGCTGTCCGAATCCGAAGTGCAGTCGCATTTCGCCGGCTTCGCGCCGCTGCCCGACAACCTGCCGCAGCCACTGGCGCTTGCCTATCACGGCCACCAGTTCCAAATGTACAACCCCGACCTGGGCGACGGACGGGGTTTTCTGTACGCACAGGTTCGCGAGTCTCATACCGGGCGGCTGCTCGATCTTGGGACCAAGGGCAGCGGGCGCACACCGTGGTCGCGCGGTGGTGACGGCAGGCTCACGCTCAAGGGCGGCGTCCGCGAGCTGCTTGCATCGGCGCTGCTCGACGCGCGAGGCGTAGACACCTCGCGTACGTTCTGCATCGTCGAAACGGGCGAGGCGCTCGTACGCAATGACGAACCCTCGCCGACGCGCTCATGCGTACTGACACGGCTGAGCCATTCACACGTCCGGATCGGCACCTTCCAGCGTGTGGCGTTTCTCGACGACCGCCCGGCGCTCGCAGCACTCGTCGACCATGTCGCCGAGCACCTCCTGCCGGAGGCACAACGCGCGCACCTTCCCGATCGTGCCGTCGCGCTGGTCGAAGCGGCATGCACGCGGGTCGCCCGGGTCGGCGCGCAATGGCTGGCGGCAGGTTTCGTACACGGCGTGCTCAACAGCGACAACATCAACATTACCGGTGAGAGCTTTGACTACGGTCCGTGGCGGTTTCTGCCCACGCTGGATCCGGGGTTCACCGCAGCGTACTTCGACAGCGGCGGCCTGTACGCGTTCGGGCGCCAGCCCGACGCGCTGCTCTGGAACCTGACACGGCTTGCCGAGTGCATGTTGCCACTGGCTACCCGGGAGCGACTGGAACGGGCGCTTGAGGCCTTCGAGCCGGCGCTTCACCACCACTTCGTCGAGCGCGTGCTCGCCCGGCTCGGCGTGACGGGGGGTGGGGCCGATGACGAGGCGCTGGCGGTCGCGCTGTGGCGATGCCTGCGTGAATCGAGGCTGCCCTTCGAGCGGGTGTTCCACGACTGGCACGGCGGGCCCGCCGCGTTGGAACGCGCCCTGGACGGCCCGCTGGGTCGCGAGTACCGGTCGGCCCAATTCCAACCACTGCGAGACCTGTTCGAGCGTTTCGAGCCCACATCGGCGGCGGCGCAGGCCCAACATGCGCTCGCGCACGCAGCGCCTCCCACGCTGCTGATCGACGACGTCGAATCGCTATGGACATCGATCGCCGAAGGCGATGACTGGACCGGCCTCGAGCAGACGCTCGAGGCGATCGAGCGTTACCGCGACATAGTGACCGGGCATGACACGGAACTGCACCTGTTAACATAGGGAAATCCGCTCGCGGACCGATGATGACGGGCGCACGTTTCACGCTGGGCCGCTTCGCGGTCGTCCGCGGGCACGACTGATGCTAGCAGGCCGACCGTCGCCATCAGTTTCCCGGCAGGAAGCTGACTGGCCACTCGGCCAAAGGAGCCGACGCATGGAAAAAAACCCGAACAAGGGCTATGTCGCGCTGTTGGGATGGAGCCTTGGCGCCATAGACGCAGTCGACCGATTCGACCGACGGTACGTAGTCGTGGCGCCGCCGTGGGCCGAGGACTACTGCAAGGAGCATGACATCCCGTACATCGCTGGGACTTCGAGCGCCTCAACGACCGATCCATGGAAATCGCCGAACGCCTGCGCGACGAGGGTGTGGACGTCGCAATCCCCCTGTTCGAGGAAACTGTTGAATGGGCCGGCGCGATCAATGCGGTTATCATGCAGAACCCGCGCCTGCACGGCCAGGCCGTGCTGTTCCGCGACAAGGCCCTGATGAAGCGCCGTGCCCAGCTCGGTGGCATTCGCGTCGGCATCTTTGAAGAGGCACACGACAAGAACGACGTGATCCGCTTCCTGAAGCGCGTGAACCAGACGCTGCTCAAGCTCGCCGGTGACCCAAATGACCCGATTCACCTCAAGGCCTTCGACAAGGCGGGTTGCCTGGGCCATCGCGTGATCCGCACACCCGACGAAGTCGACGGCATTCCTGAAGAGGAATTTCCGCTGCTGATGGAAAGTCACCTCGATGGCTGGGAATTCGCGGTTGAAGCATGGGTCTACAACGGCAAGATCCAGTTTCTCAACATCTCGGAGTACGTCACGCTCGGCTATTCGGTATTCGTGCCCGCGACGCCTGAGCTCGAAAAATGGCGCGATCGTATCCGCGAGGAGATCGAAAAGCTCATACGCACCTTCGACATCGAGTTCGGCTTCATCCACCCGGAATACTTCGTCACCAGCGACGGCACCATGTACCTCGGCGAAGTCGCCTACAGACCGCCCGGTTTCAAGGTGTTCGAGCTGCTCGAACGCGCCTACGGCTTCAACGCGTACCAGGCGCTGGTGCTGACCTTCGATCCGAAGACAACCAGCGAAGAACTCGAGAACTTCTTCCCCCGAGAGGTCGTCGACGCCAAAGGGTATGCCGGGTGCTTCGGCGTCTATCCGCGCCGGCGCGTGGTCAGCCAGCTGCAGATCCCGGAAGAAACGGCGAACCACCCGTACTTCGAGTACCACGAACTCAGTGCGCCACTCGAAGAAACGGTCACCAAGCGCACGGCCTTCGGCACCCACTGGGGACTGGTGTTCTTCTTCGGGGATGACCCGCACCGACTCCGGGACCTGCTCAAGCACCAGGAAGAGCTCGACTTCTACGTGTAAACAGGCGTGACCGACACAACACCGATGACCAAACCCCGCACCGCCGGCGACGAACGCCTGCCGCACCTCGTCGGGCATTTCGACCGGGCGCTCGAACAGCTC